>JAMWCZ010000007.1 GCA_023819225.1 Candidatus Omnitrophota bacterium | reverse complement strand
ATTATAAATGTTATTGCCTTTTGTATCAATAGCTATAATGGCTGGGAATGCCTCAACATTAAGTTTATATATCGCTTCCGGACCTAATTCTGGATATGCGATACACTCTATTTTTTTTACAAACTTGTTGAGATATGCACCACAACCCCCATAGGTAATAAAATAAACCGTCTTATACTTTTTACAAGCAGAGATAATTTCTTTATCTCTCTCTCCCTTTCCCATAGTTGCTTTAAGACCTTTCTGTAAAAGTGGGATTGTGTATCTATCCATCCTTGAACTTGTGGTAGGACCACAGGAGCCGATTATTTTTCCTTGTGGTGCAGGTGTTGGTCCCATATAGTATATAAGGTTATTCTTTAACTGAAAGGGTAGGGGATTATTATTCATAATATCAGAGATAAGTTTTTTATGGGCTGCATCCCTTGCCACATAGATAATCCCATATATTTCAACTTCTTCCCACACCTTCAAAGATTCAATCTCTTTTCCTGTCTCTAATGGAAATACTATCTTTTTCATAACTCTATTCTGCCGTACCTGTGAGCCCAGCAAGATATATTTACTGCTACAGGCAGTCCTGCTATATGTGTCGCTGCTGTTTCTATTCTAATATCCAGTACGGTTGTCTTCCCTCCTAATCCAGCAGGACCTATATTTAGCAGATTTATCTTTTTAACAATCTCTTTTTCCCATTTTCTATATTTTGATTTCTCTCCTATACGGCATAGGGCTAATTTTGATAGCACTGCTGCTTTTTCAAAAGAACCACCTATACCTACACCTATAAATACAGGTGGGCAGGGTAAGGACCCTGCTTTTTTTACTGTATCTAAAATAAAATTTTCAATACCTTCTTTTCCCTCGCCGGGTTTCAACATACAAATTCTTGATGTATTTTCAGAACCAAATCCCTTCGCTATGAGATTTATTCTAAAGGCATCACTTTTTGAAGGGATGATATGAATAACACCCGGACTATTTGTACCTGTATTTTTTCTTTCTATTGCAGAGACAACAGAGTTTCTGAGATATCCTTTTTTACTCCCAATTTTCAACCCTTCATTTATAATCTCTTCAAGTGTTTTATATCTTCCTGTTTCAATTATAATATCAGGACCTAACTCTACAAAAAATACGGCAAGTCCTGTGTCCTGGCATATGGGTAGTTTTTCTTTTTTTGCGATAGATAGATTTTCAAGGACTATTCCAAGATATTTTTTCCCATACCCTGTTTCTGAAAGATATGTTCTTTTTATATATCTTATCACATCCTCTGGGATATTACGGCTGACATTTATTACAAGTTTAGCCACCCCATCAATAATTTTTTTATAGGATATTTTTCTCATTTGTCCACCATATTTTATCAATCTCTGAGTGATAATTCAATGTGATATTTGAATAGAAATTTATCTTACGCAATATTTCTACAGGAATACTCTTTATCACAGGGCATCTTTTAATATCTATCTTCTCCAGGTGTTGCATTATATTGATAACCCTTTTTGAGATATTGACCCTTTTTGTATCTCTGCTTTTGCAACTATTACATATAAGTCCTCCAAGTTTACCACTGAAGAGATAGGTTGGCTGTTCACTTCTACATACAACACATCTTGAGAGTTCTATACCATATCCGAGTATTTTTATGAATTTCAGTTTAAATGCGATGAAGATAACTACGGGATTCTGGCAATCAGTAAGTATTTCCCCTGTATTCTTTAAAAGGTGAAAAATCTCCCTATCTATTTCCTTTTCCGGTGTAAAAAGGTCCACAAGATTTAGAATAAGACGCCACCCTGTTAAATTTTTTTTACTGGGCATATCATAAAACTGTAAAAGAGAAGGACTGCTTATAAGATTGAGTTCAGAAGTCCTTTTTATATAAATAGATGCGGAGATAAAGGCGCCAGGAGTGAAGGTTAAGGGAGGGACTTTACTTTTTTCAACCCTTACACCTTTCAGCACCCCTTTGATTTTTCCAGTTTTTTCAGTATAGAGTGAAAGTATTACACTTGTCTCTCTAAAATTATGCTTTTTTAGAACTATCGCCTGTGTTTTTATTGGTGCCATTTTCCCCCGATGAGAAAAGTCCTATAGAGATAACCGTTTTTAATGCCTCTTCTACAGATATATCAAGTTTTTCAACCCTGTCTTCCGGGATAACAAGATAAAATCCAGTGCTTATATTCGGAACAGTTGGAATGAACACATTCAACATCCCTGCCTCTTTTGCTCTACCTGTTACAAAACCGATGGTATAACTTCCGTTTAGAAGCGATATTTTTACAACTTCCTTGAAAATAGTTGACTTTCCATATATAAGGTTATTACTTATACTTTTTATAAAGGTATAGATTCTGTTTAATACAGGCATTGTCTCAAACATTTTTTCAAAGAACGCAAGAAATTTTCTTCCTAAAAAGTTATCGGTAAGGAAACCAATGAGCAAAATAAGAAGGATAAGAGAGAAAAACCCAACACCTGGAGTATATATATTTGGGAAAAACCTTTTTAACAAAGGACCAAGGACATTTTCAAGGAAACTTATAATTTTAAATAATATCCATAAAGAAAGAGATACAGGGATTATAAAAACAATACCGGATATAAAATGTCTTTTAAGGGACTTCATTATCACCTCCAGAATAATTGAAAGAAAAGTGTCGTAAGAAATATACCTATAATTCCGCCAATGATTACCTCAGATAACTTATGTATTCCATGTAAAACCCTGCTCTGTGCAACCCAGAATGCAAGGAGAAATACAAGCAAAGATATTACAGGGAACTCGCTGAAAGTAAAAAATGATATGGCTGTCCAGATACTGAACGCTACTACACTATGGATGCTTGGCATCCCTCCTGATATTGAATATTTTTTTTCTATTAAAAGTTTCATCATAAGGGACAGAAATATAACCAGTATAAGTGCTACAAAACTGAGGTGCCAGTGGGACTGTGCGATGTTATTAAAAATATTTCTCCATCCAGAAGGGAAGTGTTTGACAAATATCAGATATCCAGTTATAATAGCAAGTACAGTGGAGACAAGCACGGCTCCTGCAGAAATATCTTTGGCTTTCTTTGCTTCATAATGATATTCTGATACGAATACATCCACAACAATTTCCACCACTGTATTTACAAGTTCTGCTATGAGTACAATACCTGTAACAACAAGCAGAAGAATGAATTCAGGAATTGGCAGTTTGAAAAAGAGCCCTAAAAGAACCACTGCAATTGTAAAGGCAGTATGTACCTTAAAGTTTCTTTCTCTTTTTAAAGTATAGAAAAGCCCTTCTAATGCAGAGTTAAAACTTGTCACTATATCCTGTTTTTTATTATTTCCCTTCATTGTGTCTCAAATTCTTTTATTATTTTAAATATCCTGTCCTGTTTTCTAAACATCCTTTTTATTTCTTTTTCGGTGTAGTCAGTGTAATTTTTAAGGTGTAGATAACCGTGTATTATTAGATATAATAACTCATCTTCAACGGTCATACCATATTTTTTACAATTCTCTGCTGCCATTTCAGCAGATATAATAACTTCTCCTTCATATCTGGATATTTTAAAACTCAATATATCTGTTGGTGTACTTTTTTGTAAAAATTTTCTGTTGAGCTCCTTAATTTTTTTATTACTTACAAGTGAGATGTTTATATACAAAGGGGGTGGATTAAAAAATGTTATACCTTTTTCAAGGACTGTCATTATTTTTGTACAATCAATTTTAACTTTTTGCTGGTGGTTTTCTATATGAAACCTCACTACCCTTTTTCTTTTTTTCATATCTGTCATAGGCATTTATTATTTTTTTTACCAGAGAATGCCTTACCACATCCCTGTGAGAAAAGTAGACAAACTTTATCCCTGATATCCTGTACAGAACTTTTTGAATCTCCACCAGTCCCGATGTCTGTGATGAAAGAGGAGTGTCTATCTGGGTAATATCTCCTGTGATTACTGCTTTTGAGTTTATACCCAGACGTGTCAAGAACATCTTCATCTGTTCTAATGTTGTATTCTGTGCTTCATCAAGTATTATAAAGGAATTACTCAAAGTTCTCCCTCTCATATATGCCAGGGGGATAATTTCAAGGATTCTCCTTTCTGTCCATCGTCTTATTTCCTCATATCTCATAATATCATAGATTGAATCATATATGGGCTGAAGATATGGTTTTATCTTTTCTTCAAGGTCTCCGGGAAGGAACCCTAATCTTTCACCTGCTTCAAGAGCTGGTCTAGTAAGAACTATCTTTTGGAATTTCCCCTGTTTTACCATCTCAATACCGGATGCAACAGCAAGGTATGTCTTTCCAGTGCCCGCAGGTCCTATTCCCATAACAAGGTCATATTTTCTTATTGCATCTATATATCTTTTCTGTGCGGGACTTCTTGGGATAATTGTTTTTCTTTTTGAATCCACAAGAATCGCAGAAGATTTATCTACTGACTCTGGTAAAGTGGTCTTTTCTGTCTGTGGTTCGGATGGCTTCTCTAAAACTTTTAGAATATCACTTTTAGTTATATTTTTTTTATGTTTAACAAGTTCTTTGAGTATTTCTAATAATTCTATTGTGCTTTCAACATTTCTATCTACCCCTTTTATTTTAAGGATGTTGCCTCTGGCGAAAATCTCTACATCTAATAATTCCTCAATGTATTCAAGATTACTATCTCTTATACCAGAGATTATCTGTGCCTCTTCGTTGGTAAGATAAACTTCTTTTAAAAGGGACATTTTACGGAATGACTAATTTTAGTCCTGGTGTAATAACATCAGGGTTTTTCAGGATATTTCTATTTGCATTATATATGTCTTTCCATCTGGAAGAATCTTTATAATATTTTGAAGCGATAGTAGAAAGTGTCTCGCCATTTTTAACAATATGTGTCTTCTGTTCTATTACCACCTGTGGTTCTTCTTTAAGTATAGGTTCTACCTCTTCCTGCATCTTTATTGTTGCTCTCAATCTATTTACTTCTGCCATTGTTTGGTTTGCAACTGCTATTGCCTTTTCGCTGGCAAGGTTGGCTGCTTTTACTGCTTCATTGGCTGCCTGGATTGCTCTTTCAGCTGCTTTATCCGCATACTCAATCGCTGTTTTAGAAGCAGTGTTAGAGGCATCTATTGCCTTCTGCGACTGTTCCTCAGCATATTTCTTTGCCTCATTTGATGCTTCTATCGCCTTATTTGATGCTTCTATCGCTTTATTAGAAGCATCTAATGCTTTCTCACTCGTTGCTTCTGCCTGCTGACTTCTTCTAAGTGCTTCATTAGATGTTTCCTCTGCCTTTCTGCTTAATTCCAAACTTGTTTCAGATATGGCAAGAAGTTGTTTCATCTTTATATCAATAAGTTCAAGTTCATTCTTTGCTATCTCTTTTTTACTTCCGGTGGTGGCACACCCAGAAAGTAAAATAATAGATACTGTGCCTATACAAAAAACAACTATTTTTTTCTTCATAATTCGCCCCTTTTTTACTTTTTTTACTTTTGATTTATTGCTTTTCACTTTTCTGTTATCTTATCATTTCAATTTTTCTGTGTCAACTTTTATTCTGTTTTCTTTCAGAAGTTGTTGTTCAACATCGCTCGGTGCATCGGTTAATGGACAGGTGCCTTTTTGTGTCTTTGGGAAGGCAATAGTTTCTCTTATGCTTTCTTCACCTACCAGTAGCATTATAAGGCGGTCTAATCCCAGTGCAATACCACCATGCGGTGGTGCACCGTATTCAAGTGCCCTTAGTAAAAACCCAAACCTTTCCTGTGCATCTTCTTGTTTCAGTCCTATTGTCTTGAAAACCTCTTCTTGAATCTCCTTTTTATTTATTCTTATACTTCCTCCACCAATTTCAATTCCATTTAATACAATATCATATGCCCTTGACCGCATTCCGCCAGGGTCTGTTTTAAATTTAGATATATCTTCTTCTCTGGGTGATGTAAAAGGATGGTGAACTGCCTGAAACCTTTTTTCTTCAGGGTTATATTCAAAGAGAGGAAAGTTTGTTACCCATATAAATTTGAATACATTAGTTCTATCTGTGAAAATCTTCTCTATTACATATTTCTTTATTACATTTAGAAGTCCAGTTATCTTTTTCTGTTCACCCGCAAGGAAGAGAACAATAGAGTTTTCGGATGAAATTAGTGTTTTTATTTTTTGTATTGTCTCAGGAAATAGAAATTTTTTAAATGGGCTCTGTATATCATCTCCTTTCAATCTTATCCATCCTAATCCAGAACCACCAGTTTCTCTTACTATTCTGTCAATATTTTCTATGTCTTTCAGAGATATCTTTTCTCCTTTATTGATAACAAAGCCCTTGATTATCCCACCTTTTTCAATAATATCCCTGAGTATTTTTATCTCTGTCTGCTGGAATATAGAAGTTATATCTATGTACTCAATCGGAATCCTTAGGTCAGGGGTATCAACCCCATATTTTGAAATTGCTTCATCATAAGATATATGAGGAAAGGGAATTTCTATCTGTATATTAAATGTTTTTTCAATGGCATATTTCAACATCCTTTCTGTAAGCGAGATAATATCATCTTCATTTATAAAAGACAGCTCTATATCTATCTGTGTGAACTCTGGTTGTCTGTCAGCCCGCAGGTCTTCATCTCTGAAACATCTTGCAACCTGAAAATATCTGTCAAGCCCACCTACCATAAGAAGTTGTTTAAATATCTGCGGCGACTGCGGAAGTGCATAGAACTTACCAGGATTTAACCTTGAAGGTACGATAAAATCCCTTGCCCCTTCAGGTGTACTCTTTGTAAGGATTGGGGTTTCAACCTCTATAAAGTCCTCTGAGATTAAAAATTCTCTTATTCTGTATGTAAAAAGAGCCCTTTTATTAAGGTTCTCAGTTAACCTGGATTTCCTTATATGAAGATACCTATATTTTAGTTTTAGTGTCTCCTCAATTTTTTCTATTTCAGAAATTTCAAATGGTAGAGGAAGAGAAGTATTGATAATCTCCACTTTTTCCGGGACCACTTCTATCTCTCCTGTTGGTGTTTTAGGGTTTATTGTATCTATTGGTCTTTCTCTCACAGTGCCTTCAACCCGGACAACCCATTCATCCCTTATAGATTTTATCCTGGAAAATTCATCCTCTTTAAAGTTTTCAGGAGAGCATACTATCTGTGTTATCCCATATCTATCTCTTATATCAAAAAATATTACTCCACCATGGTCCCTTATAGAATTCACCCATCCACACAGGATAACCTTTTTCCCTGCATACTTTCTGTTTAGTTCTCCGCAACGATGAGTTCTCATCATTTTAATAATTCCTTTATCCTGTTTATATAATTATTAAATGGAATAGTTATCTGGTGTCCTGATAGCATATTTTTAACAATAAACTCTTTCCTTTTTATTTCATCTTCTCCAATTATTATACACCAGTTTGCTCCTGTTTTATTTGCCATCTTTAAGTGGGAACTTAGCGATTCCTCTTCATAATCTGTCTCCACTGCTATATCTTCATTCCTCAGTTCATTAATCATAATAGCCCCTTTTAGTTTTGCTTCTTTTCCTATACAGGCAAGATAGAAAAACGGTATTTGTGAAGGGCTATATTTAACAAGAGATATGAGCCGTTCCATTCCAATAGCAAAACCTACAGCAGGGATATCAGGACCACCCAACTGTTGGACAAGTTTATCATATCTACCACCTGCTGCGATAGCGTTTTCTTCTCCTCCTACATATAACTCAAAGACGGTCCTTGTGTAATAATCCAGGCCTCTTACAAGATAAGGGTCTACTTTATATGGAACATTATTCAATTTCAGATATTCCTCAAATGCTTTAAAATGTTCTTTACAATCATTACAAAGGACATCTCCAATTACAGGTGCACCAGAAAAGGTTTGTTTACAGTCAGGGTTTTTACAATCAAGTATCCGCAGGGGAGAAGTAATAATCCTTCTTTTACAATCATCGCATAGATAGTTTTCCCTTGCAGAGAGATATTCTTTAATTATATCAGAATATCTGTTTTTACACTTAAGGCACCCCAATGTGTTAACAAGGAAATAATATTTTTGAAGTTTTAGTTTATTTACTATCATATGAAGCATTGTAACGACCTCTCCATCAAAAAATGGATGTTCGCTGCCAAATAACTCAATTCCAAACTGATAAAACTGTCTATATCTGCCTTTCTGTGGTCTGTCATATCTGAACATCGGGCCATAATAATAAAGACGAAAGACCTTTTTTTCTGCACACATACCCGATTCAATGAATGCCCGTACTACAGAAGCAGTCCCCTCAGGTCTGAGTGCTATGTCTCTTCCTTTTCTGTCTTTAAATGCATAGATTTCTTTAGAAATAATATCTGACTCACTTCCTATACTTCTTTCAAACAATGAACGGGATTCTACAAGCGGGGTTCTTATTTCCTTATAACCATAATGTTTTACGGTCTCTGTAAGAACCTTTTCAATAAATTGCCACTTTAAGACATCATCTGGCAATATGTCATGCATCCCGCGTACTTTTATATATCTATCCATATAAGTTTTAAGCAGATTTAATTTTATAATCTTACAATATGATTGCCTTATATATTATCACAAAACAGGTTATTGACAAAAAGCTTTTGAAAGTATATAATCATCAAAAACCTTAACAGTAAAAAGGAGATGAACAAAAATGTTGGAGACAGAGATAAAAAAAGAGATAGCAAAAGAATTTGGAAGACATCCTGATGATACCGGCTCGCCAGAAGTACAGATTGCTTTGCTTACAAAAAGGATAGATGCGCTTAATGAACATTTCAAAAAGTTTAAAAAGGATACGAACTCCAGACGCGGATTTTTAAAACTGATAGGTCAAAGGAGAAAACTTCTTAAATATCTCCAGATGGAAAATCCTCCCAAATATCTTGAGATTATTGAGAAATTAAATATCAGGAAGTGAATATATAATGAATAAGAAAATAGAAATTCCTTTTGGAAATAGTACATTATCTCTTGAAAGCAATTTTGTTGCTAAGCAGAGTGATGGTTCAGTATGGGCACGTGTGGGTGATACGGTTGTTCTTGCTACTGTGGTAAGTTCAAAGCAACCCCGTGAAGACATAGATTTTTTTCCGCTTATTTGTGATTACAGGGAGTATATATCTTCCATTGGCAAGATACCAGGCGGTTTTTTCAAAAGAGAAGGTAAACCTACAGAAAGAGAGATACTGGTAAGTCGTTTAATAGACAGGTCTATAAGACCACTTTTCCCTGATGGTTATAGAAAAGAAGTTCAGGTAATTGTCAGTGTTTTCTCCGCTGATATGGAAAACAACCCAGATGTTCCTGCTGTGGTAGCAGTATCCTCTGCTATTACTGCTTCAAAAATACCTTTCTTTGGGCCTGTTTGTGCGGTAAGGATAGGACTGATAGATAATAAGTACGTTATTAATCCTACAAATACTCAGATGAAGGATAGTTTGATAAATATGATTATATCTGGAACAGAAGATTCAATTTTGATGATTGAAGGAGATGCGAAAGAATGTTCAGAAGAGCAATTTTTAGAAGCGGTAAATGTGGGGCATCAAGAGATAAAGAAGGTAATAGAAAAGCAGAAAGAATTTATTGGGGAAAAAGAAATATGGGAAGAAGAAAAGTATGATGAAGAGATAAAGGGAAAAGCATATAACTTTATTTCAGAAAGATTAGAAAAAGCATATGAGTTTCCTGAAAAGAAGGCAAGGACAGAGTTTTATGAAACAATAAAACAGGAGTTTATTCTTCCTTTTACTGACGAGAAAAAAGAAGAGGCAGAGAAAGTATTTGAAAAGACACTTGAAACCAATATAAGAAGGTTGATAGTCGGTACAGGTAGACGGCTTGATGGAAGAAGCCCTTCCGAGATAAGACCATTAGAATGCATCGTAGGACTTCTGCCAAGGACACACGGCTCTGCTCTTTTTACAAGAGGGCAGACACAATGTCTTGCCTCTGTGACTCTTGGTACAAGCAGGGATGAGCAGATAGTAGAAGGTCTCCACGAAGAAATGACCAGGAGATTTATGGTTCATTATAACTTTCCGCCTTTTTCAGTAGGAGAAGTTGCTCCTTTAAGGGGTGCTTCGCGTCGTGAGATAGGCCATGGTGCACTTGCTGCAAGAGCATTAGAGGTACTTATTCCTTCAGAGGAAGAGTTTTCTTATACTATAAGGATTGTTGCTGAGATTCTTGAGTCCAATGGTTCCTCTTCTATGGCAACTGTTTGTGCAGGTAGTTTGGCTTTGATGGATGCTGGTGTTCCAGTTAGAAAACACGTGGCAGGTATTTCGATAGGAATGATAAAAGAAGGAGATAAATATATTCTTCTTACAGATATAGCAGGTGAGGAGGACCATTACGGCAATCTTGATTTTAAAATTGCAGGTACAGAAGATGGTATTACGGGCTTCCAGATGGATGTAAAAGAAACCGGGTTAACTCTTGAAATAATGGAAAAAGCACTATATCAATCAAAGGAGGCAAGAAAAGAGATTTTGAAGAAGATGTATGCGACTATTAGTTCACCTCGTGAGACCTTATCCAGATATGCTCCGCGTATAATTTCATTGAAGATTAAAACAGACAAGATAGGACTGGTAATTGGCCCCGGCGGGAAGACAATAAAAAAGATAATAGAAGACACAGGAACAGAGATAGATATCTCTGATGATGGAACTGTAAGGATATACTCCCCTGATAGCCAGGCATGTGAGGAAGCCGCAGATGTAATAAGAGCACTTACAGAAGAACCTGAACCTGGCAAAATCTATGAAGGAAAGGTGGTAAAGATAATGAGTTTCGGTGCTTTTGTACAGTTTCTACCTGGCAAAGAAGGATTGGTTCATATTTCAGAACTTGCACCTTATCGTGTTAATAAAGTTGAAGATGTAATAAAAGAAGGAGATACAATCCCTGTGAAATTTCTTGGTTTTGATGAACAGGGTAGAGCAAAATTAAGTAGGAAACAGGCAATCGGTAAGCCCAAAAAATCATAGATATGTAGCGATGTGATTTATCACACGATTTGTGAGATAGAGGGAACCACTACAAATTTGTAGGGCAGGTCTATCCGATGAATATATCTTGGCAGTATCTGTATGAAATACTGGGAGGAGAAAAATGAAACCGGTGAGATTGGAAGTTATGAAAGAAGTAGAACCAGGTGAATGTATAATAGGCGTTTTTGCTCCATCAGACCCGAGGATAGACAGAACATCAAAAGAGAGAGTGGTAAATATCGTAAGGATGGCAGCAGAGGTTTTATCCGGCAAAATAAGATATCCTGATGGTTCTCCGGTAAAAGTAGTTTACAGTGATGTTCTTATAGAAGGAGAAAAAGAGGCGGATATTGTTGCTGCCCAGTTTAAGAATGCAAAGGTAAATATCCTTGTGGGTGTTCCTGATACCTGGGCTTTTCCCCAACTGACGCTTATATCTTTTATTCAACAGTTCCCATCAGATACACCGGTTAACCTTACCTGCGGAAATAGTGGTCCAAAACCAGGTGTAGTATATACCCATGCGTGTAGTGGTGCAGTTTCTCAGTACGGTAAACTTATTCATATAAATATAGGAACCTGGCCTGATACAGGACAAAATCCTGTGATGACGGAAGGTACTGCTGAATCTCTTATTGATTGGTGTTATGGAGCACTAACATTTAAGGCACTGCAGGGCAGACGTGTTGTTATATTCGGGCATGATTCAATGGGGATGGAGACAGCGCTCGCCCATATTATACCGACCAGAAAGACCTTTGGAATAGAGATAACACGGCTTGATATGAAACTTCTTGCGGATATGTTAAAGAAGAAAGCATATAACCAGAATGAATTAAAAGAATTAAGAAACTGGCTTGACAAACTCTGCAAAGGAAGGATAGAGATAAGGAATGAAGAAGATAGTGAAAGATTTAATACTTCTCTTGCGATGTATCTTATAGTAAGGGACGTTATGAAAGAACTCAATGCAGTTGGTGGTGGTTTTATGAGTCAATTAGAATGGGGTTCTGATTTAAGAGGTATCCCTCTTCCAGTGGCAGATGTTATGGAATCCCTCTTTAATTCTACTTTTGACCATAATGGGAAAAAGCCACCCTTGCCTTATGCTACAGAAGCAGATGTTCAGGGATTATTAACAATGCTCTTTTTCACCTATCTTACAGGTGGTAATCCTCCGCTTTTTATGGATTTCCGCAAGGTATGGGAACCCTGGGAAATAAAGAAATTTGCTGAAAGTATAGGTATCAAACTTACAGGTGATACTGTATGGGAAAAGAAGGGCTTTGTAGATGGTGATAATTCTGGTAGCGCCTCTTTTGACTGGGCAGCAAAGCCGGGTGCATCTGTAGAAGAAATTATGTCAAGAGTTTCTTTCCCCCTTGCAGATGAAGGATATTTCCCTGGTCTTGGTAATTCTGTAACTTTTGTATCTCCTTCTGGTATCAAGGGTATAGCAGGGAGGATGGCTTATAGCAACATTACAGGACTTTTCTCCTTTATATGGGATGAGGCAGAGACAGTGGAGTTACCTTCCAAACTTTCTGCTGCGGTCTGTAAAACATCTACATCTACCTGGCCACATACATTTGTAGTTCCTATGTATGCTACAATGTTAGAATATAAACAGTTTGCTCCTGCAAATCATTTCCATATGATATGGGACCTTAAACCGTCACGACTGGAGTATTGGATGGATTTCACCAATGTTCTTTCTGTTACTCCCTGGCAGGCGCGTCCATCCTTTATAGAAGGGGTTGATAGACCATTACCTTTGTTGTATCTTATAAATGGTGGAGAAACACAGACAAAACTCAAACTTGCTTCAAGATATATTTAATGAAAATTGTAAATCTTTTAATCTGCAAATTTTTGAATATCATAATCTGATGTAAGTTTTAATAAAAAAAGAGTTGTGGCGGTGCAATTTATTGCACGATGTATGATTTATCACACAATGTAGCGGTTATACCTGCCATTACAGATTCGGCGGGCAGGTTTATCCGACTAATGCATTGTGCTTTTTTTATACAAAGAAATGATTTTTTCAACAACCTGCGGTATAGTCATACCTGTTGTGTCAATATAAAAAGCATCCGGTTGTCTTATCAGTGGAGAAATACTTCTCTTTCTATCCTTCTCATCCCTTTCTATTATCTCTCTTTCTATGGTCTTTAAGTCACCTTCAAGGCTTATTTCTTTTAACTGGAGATATCTCCTCTTTGCCCTTTCTTCTACACTGGCATCAAGGAAAATTTTTAGTTGAGCATCAGGAAAGACCTTACTTCCAATATCCCTGCCTTCCATAACAAGAGGATTCCTTTCTCTGAAGTCTCTCTGCATCTTCCATAAAATCTCTCTTATTTGCAAAATAGAGGCAACAAATTGAGTTCCCTTACTTACCTCTTCTGTCCTGATTGCTTCACTTACATCCTGGCCATCTAAAAATACTTTGTAGCCCATTTCGTTATCCTGAAGTTCTATTTCCGTATTTTTTGCCATTTCAATTAGTTTTCCTTCATCAGAAAAAGGAATTTTTTCATTAATGGCTTTCAATGTAAGTGCCCGATACATTGCACCTGTATCCACATATAAAAACCCAAGTTTTTTAGCAACAAGTTTTGCAACTGTGCTTTTTCCTGCTCCTGCAGGACCATCTATTGCTATTACAAAATTTTTCATCACCCTTCCAGTATCTCTTTACTTTTATCTTCTATCCTTTTATCTATTTCCTTTATAAACTTATCTGTCATCTCCTGTATCTCTTCTATACCTTTATGCATATCATCCTCTGGTATTGTTTTCTCCTTCTCTGCCTTTTTTAACTCTTCATTTCCTTTCCGTCTTATCTCTCTGATTTCAACCTTTGCTTCCTCTCCCATCCTGTGTAGAATTTTTACCAGTTCCTGCCTCCTTTCTTCACTTAGAGGGGGGACTGGTATTCTTATCACATTAGTATCTGCAATAGGGTTAAGTCCAATATTACTTATTTGAATGGCTTTCACTATCTCTTGCAACACATTCTTATCCCACGGTTGTATTACAATTAACTGTGGTTGAGGGATTGTTATTGTAGCAATCTGACTTATAGGCATCTTTGAACCGTAGTATTCCACTGTAATTCCTTCAAGAAGAGATATAGATGCTCTTCCTGCTCTTAAAGTGCCAATTTCTTTTTTGAAGAAATCTATAACCCCTTCCATCTTCTTTTTAACCTCGTTGAATATCTTGCTTTTCATAGCATCCCCTCCTTACTCTTTTACTGTTGTTTTTATCCCTTTGCCCATTACTATCTTTTTCAGGTTCCCTTTTCTAAAAAGATTGAAAACAACTATGGGAATATGGTTATCCATACATAAAGATATTGCAGAACTATCCATTATCTTTAGTCGTTTTTGAAGCACATCCATATAAGAAAGAGCATTATATCTTTTTGCTGATGGGTCTAAATTAGGGTCTGCTGAGTAAATACCATCTACCTTTGTCGCTTTAAGTATGACTTCTGCGCCTATCTCTATAGCTTTAAGTGCAGCAGCAGTATCAGTTGTAAAATAGGGGTTCCCAGTTCCACCCACAAATATAACAATCCTTTTTTTCTCAAGGTGCCTTATCGCTCTTCTTCTGATATACATTTCGCAGAATTGTTTCATATCAAATGCACTCTGAACTCTTGTTTCTAACCCCAATTTTTCAAGGGTGTTCTGCAATGCAAGCCCATTAATAACTGTGGCAAGCATCCCCATATAGTCGGCTGTTACCGGGTCTATAATTTTTCTGTCTCTTGTATTTCCTCTGTAAATATTTCCAGCTCCAAGTACTATACCTATTTCGCATCCTAAATGCCAGACATCTTTTATTTCCTTTGCTATTGAAACAATTGCGTCTGAATTGATACCAAATTTCTGTTCTCCCTGAAGTGCCTCTCCTGAAAGTTTCAGGACAAACCTTTTATATAGTGGTGTCATCATTTTTTCCTCGGGAAAATTATCTCCCTTTTATTTACTTTTATACCTTCTGGTAGCTTTTGATTTAACAGTTTAAATCCTTCCATTCCCGGGTCCCCATCAAAGCCCAACATTTTCCATATCCTTAATGATGCATCAGGGATGAATGGAGTGAGCATTATTGTAGCAACACGTATACCAAAGATAGTGCTGTTAAGTATCTCTGCTACATTTTTACATCCTTCCCTCCATGGTGCCTTCTCGTCTAAAAATCTGTTAAGGAATGATATAAATTTCCATATCTCTTCAAGTGCTTCGGAAAAGGCAATTGCCTTCATTTTTTTCTCATACTCTTCAAACACAGAAATTGCGAAATTTGCAAGAGTTATTTCCGGTGCTTCATTACCTATTATTCCTGCCATCTTTGTTTCTACAAGGTTAACGGTTCTGTTTACAAGATTGCCCAGGTCATTAACAAGGTCACTGTTATATCTTTTTTTAAACCCTTCTTCTGAATATTCACCATCAAGTCCAAAAGGAACTTCTCTTAAAAGAAAGTATCTCAAAGGGTCCAACCCATATTCCTCTATAATTTTTTGTGGTGAAACGATATTTCCTTTTGATTTTGAAATTTTATCCTTACCGGATGTCCACCAGCCATGTGCAAATATAACCTTTGGTAGTGGAAGGTCAAGGGCGAGTAACAAACAGGGCCATATAATATGATGAAATCTTATTATATCTTTACCTATAAACTGGACATCCGGTGGCCAGTATTTTGAAAAAAGATTGTCATTTTGAAGATATCCAATACCGCTCAGATAATTTATGAGGGCATCAAACCATACATAAATTGTATAATTTTCAGATGTTGGGGAAGAAATTCCCCATTCAACATTTTTCCTTGTAATACTCACATCATATAACCCATCTCTGATAAAATTAAGAACCTCATTCTTTCTAAAGTCAGGTTTCACAAAGTCATTCTCCTCAATATATCTTTCAAGTTGTTTTGCATATTTTGACATACGGAAAAAATATGATGGTTCTGAAATTTTACTCATAGGTCTCTTACAGTCAGGACAGAGTGGATTATTCTCGTCCTCAGGTATTGCATAACTTTCGCAGGGAATACAGTAATATCCTTCATAGTTCCCTTTATACAGTGCCCCTTTTTCAAGGAGTTTAGTAAATACCTTTTTGACTGTTTCTTCATGCTCTGGTTCAGTAGTTCGGATAAATCTCGTGTAAGATATATTCAGTGTATCCCATAGTTTTTTGTAAATTCCAGAGTTTCTATCAACAAGTTCCTTTATAGTTATATTCTGTATTTTAGCCGCTTCATATATCTTTTGTCCGTGTTCGTCAGTTCCTGTGAGAAAAAAGACATCATAGCCAGACATTCTGTAAAATCTGGCGAGTGTATCAGCAGATATGGTTGTATATACATGACCTATATGTGGTTCTGCATTTATATAATATATAGGTGTAGTTATATAAATCTTCATTTTTTCGCTAGTTCCTTTTTGTAGAGGTCCTCTTCATAACCCAAACAGCATAAAAGCCGTGCACATTGCCCTGTAATTTTGGTGATATCCATTGGGAGATTCTGGTTTTTTACCATTCTCATTGTTATTGAGTCAAACCTTCTTAAGAACTGTGCACAGCATAGTGGATAACCACATATTCCATATCCCCCTTTAATTTTCGCCTCGTCTCTCAGTCCTATCTGTCGCATCTCTATACGGCAGTTAAAAATCTTTGCCAGTTCTTTTACAAGATTTCTGAAATCAATTCTACTTTCAGACCAGTAATAAAATGTAATCTTTGTTCGGTCAAAAGAATATTCTGCATCAATAAGTTTCATTGGCAGGTTATATGTCCTTATCTTTTCTTTACAGATATTAATACATTCCAGTATTTTTTCTCTATTTTCTCTGATGTTTTTAATGTCGTTTTCTGTTACCTTTCTTAATACCTTCCCAGAAATAGTTGGCTTGAGAAGTGTTTTTCCTTCAATAAAGTCATACACCTTTCCATAGTCAACAGTTCCCTGTGTAAATTCCACAATGCATAGGTCGCCCTTTTGAATATCTATTAATTCTTGGCTCACTCTGAAAAATTGCGACTTCTCGCCTTTTCGTGTCTCTATTTCTGCGATTCTATCCATTTTTCATATTCCTGTATAACCATATTTTCTTCCAATGTAACTGCCACAAGTTTTTTACTCTTTTCATAATAATGGTAAAAGCGGATGTTATCCCCCATCTTTTTATAAAACATAGCTATTTCAATGTTATATTGTTTTTTATTAGGATAAATTTCCAGAAGTTTAAGATACATTCTCTCTGCTGATTTATAATCGCCTATGTCTTCATATAGAAAAGCAAGGTTTCTATAACTCCCTGTCAGTAAAGGATTTAAAGCAATTGCCTGTTTATAAAAAATCTTTGCCTGCTCTCTATAAACAGGGTCTTCTTTTAAAGTAAAAATAGTATAAAAGATATCTCCTTTTTTCTCATATATTTCAAAGTTCAAAGGATACAATATATCTGCCCTTTCAGTATAATAAAGTTTACTGTTTATATCCCTTTCTCTTCCGGACATATTAATTGCTTTTTGAGAAAGGGAGTACCTTATATAATTTGTTCCTGTCAAAATAAGCATAAATATGATAAGAAAATTACACCATCTTGTCAAGGAATGATGATTTATATCCCTGCTGATTTCCTGTCTGGCAAGCACAATACCACCCGTTATAAAAAACAAGACGGTAACAGCAGGGTTTATAAAGTCAAAATCAATAAGATTATGAAGGAAAAGTGCCAGAAAGGAAAATGCTAAACCTGTTTCTAACGGCGATGTCCGTGCTTTTCTGAAAAGAGTTACAGCAATTGTTATCAGAAAAGTAAAGAGAAAGAAGGTTCCTATAAGTCCGGTTTCAGCCAGAGATGCAAATAATATAGAATGTGGATGCTTTGCTTCCATTGTATTTGGTAATTTATATTTTGTATAGTAATATCTGTAATTTTCTGTTCCAACTCCTATTAATGGATGTTCTTTAAAAATCGCTATGGCTGAATTCCAGTATCTTACTCTATCAACAAAAGAACTCATCTTTGGTAATTTTTCTGTTATGTACCCCCCATAAATAATGGCAATTTCAAGAAGAATAATAATCGGTATGACTATTTTCAATTTTCTTCCATCAAATATCAAAAACAGCAACATTATCTGCAATATAAACAAAAGGATATAGATTCCTCCACCTGAATTTGTAAGAAGCATATTCCAAAAGGCAAGAACCATTGTCAGTATGGCAATTCCTTTAAGTATAGTTTTTTCTTTTGAAAAGATATAGAAATAAGAAAGAGGTGTAAGAAAAAGTAAAAATGCAGCAAATACATTGGGGTATACAAACGTGGCAAAAACTCTATTGCTTTCAATCCTTTCTAAAAATGTAGGAGGTAGTGTTTTTAATAGTTCAGGTCTGGAATATATAAACTGCTGTGTTTGTTTAAATCCTACAAAATACTGGTCCAGTCCATAGATACATACAAACAATCCGCTTATGATAATAATAAAAAGGAGAATTTTTTGTGCCTTTTCAGTTTTGAATACCTCTTTTATAAGAAAGAATATGCACCAGTAGGCAAGTATCTGAGCATTAAAGGCAATCCCTGTTCCTTTTATAGTGGAGATACCTGTTGATATGGTTGAGATAATAAAGTAAAGAAGGAGAAAGATAGATATTTTATCAAGTTCAATTTTGAATTTTTTAATCAAGATATGGCTTATAGTAAGCAGAAAAAAATAGATATTCCATACAAAATTATAGCCAGGATAACTGAGTCCATCAACAAAAAATCTTAAGAATACAAATACAGAAATACTGATAATAACAAACCCCTGCCATGGATTAATCTTCTCTCTTTTCTGCTCCTTTATATTTTTTTTCATTTAGAAGCCCTGTAGCATTGGAGATTTTTTTAATATTATTTTCTTTGAGAAATTGAAGAAAAGAAAGATATATCTTATCTATAAGATATGGATTGGAAAAAAGTCCACTACCAATCCCTACAGCACTGGCTCCCATAAGGATATATTCAAGAGCATCCTGTCCAGTTGTTATTCCACCAGTACCTATAATAGGGATTTTAACCTTTTTATATACATCAAAAACAGCCCGTAAGCCAATTGGTTTTATAGCAGAACCAGAAAGGCCTCCTTCAATAATTCTCTTTTTTTTAATATCAACAGCGACTGCCTTTACAGTATTGATTAAATTTAAAACATCCGCACCACCTTTTTCAGCAGCCAGTGCTGTCTCTGTAATATCTGTAATATTAGGTGAAAGTTTTGCTATAAGAGTTATATTCCCATCTATATCTCTTACTGCTTTTACAAAAGAGTATGTGTCAGCGGGAGATTGAGATACCATTATATTTTCTCTGTTAACATTTGGACAGGAAAGATTAAGTTCTATTGCGTCTACTCCTTTTTTTACAAGCAACTCCGTCATCCTCTTTACCTCATCTGTACTTTCTCCAGATATACTTACAATCGTTTTAATACCAGGAATATTTATTGAGTAAAGTTTTTTATTAATGAATTCCTTTATTCCTGGATTCTGTAGTCCAATACAGTTTATCATACCTGAAGGTGTTTCCCATATACGTGGCTGTGGATTTCCTTTTCGAGGATTAAAGGTTATTGTCTTTGTTGTTATTGCTCCAAGTTTTTTATAGTCAAGATAGTCAAGATTTATCTCCCCATAACTAAATATCCCACTTGCTATAATTATAGGTGTTTTAAGGGATATGCGACCTAATTTAACTTCTAATGTTTTTATTCCCATAGTACCTCTTCTGTATTAAATACAGGTCCATCTTTGCATACCCTTTTATATTCCCATTCATCCTTACACTTTATTTTTGTAACACATCCATAACATATACCCACACCGCATGCCATTCTGTTTTCAAGAGAGACAAAAGCAGGCACCTTATATCCTTTTGATATTTCTGCGATTCCTTTCAACATTTCATAAGGTCCTCCGGAGTATATTACATCAGGCACTCCATTTTTCCTGATATATCTTTTTAGTATATCCCCTACAAGCCCTTTATAACCATAGGAGCCATCATCTGTTGAAAATATATAGTTAATTCCATATGGTAGAATATTGAAAGCGATACATTCAGATGTCCTTGCACCATAAAAAAAAGTAATGTTGCAGTTTTTATTTGCTAATTTTTCTGTGAGAAAGAGAAGAGGGGCGATACCTGTTCCCCCACCTGCAAGATATACATTTTCCCATTTTTCATTTACAGGAAATCCATTACCTAAAGGTCCTATAACATCTAAAAGTTCATCCTCCTTTTTTTGGGCAAGTATATCTGTCGCTCGTCCTGCAATTCTGTAAAGTATCTTCAGAGAATTATCTTTATAACACGCAATAGAGAAGGGTCTTCTTAAAAAAAACGGCTCTATCTTTATATGGACAAACTGTCCTGGGATAGGTGTTTGATTAAAACTTCCTTCCAGTTCCAGTAGATACAGTTTTTCCGTCAGATATATATTTTTTCTTATCTTAAACCTTTTTGCTTCCATTTTCTTCTATATCTTACCATATCTTATCTCTTCTATGAAGTAATAAAAGGAAAAATGGTTGCTGTTGTGGGAATTGAGATACCTTAAGTAAGGGCTAAAGATGAGGAAACTTTCTCTCCAATGCGACAGTCCGCAAACGTCTTAGTGGCGGAAAAAGGTGAGGGGGGTGAAGAGTATAGAAAAGGTCTCACCCTCACCCTGCCCCCTCTCCCTCAAGGGCGAGGGAGCCCCTCACCCTTCTTGCCCTTACGGGCTTCAGTCACCCGCCTCACCAACTCGGCGGGCGTGCCAGTAGAGGCTCTTTACTCCTCTACTCGGCACCCCTCTCCCCGCAATACCCCTCACCCTAACCCTCTCCCCGCTGTGCGGAGCGAGGGAGACCCCCCTCACCCGTACCCTCTCCCCGCTGTGCGGGGCGAGGGAAACCCCTCACCCATACCCTCTCCCCAGAGGGGAGAGGAAAAAGGTGAGGGGGAAGCAGGGCGAGGGAAACCCCTCACCCATACCCTCTCCCCAGAGGGGAGAGGAAAAAGGTGAGGGGGAAACAAGAATGTAGCGGCGTGATTTATCACACGATTCGTGGCATATAAGACACCACTACAATGGACTTTTATTATGATATAAAACAGTATAATAAAACTCTAACAAAAAATTAGACGAGGAAGTTTTACCTATATACCCTATCTGTTCATCTATTTACTATTCTATAAATTAAAGGTAAAATTGTTCAAATGCGATTTTATTTAATTTTTAAAGGCAGTTCTATAAAGGTAGAAAAAGGTAAAGATATCAGAAGACATTTCATATCCTTCCTTAAAAAGATATTCTCCGCCGCTTCAAAATCAAAATATGAAGAACTATTTAGCACCAAAAAGACAAAACCCTATGTTTATTCTCCATTTTTGGGGTTAGAATGGGACAAGGAAATTTTAGGTCCTCATATATCCATTATTTTTTCCTCTGGTAATATATCGGTAATCTCTCATTTCTGGAATGGTATACTGGCACTTAAAAAAATTGATAATTTATATATAGAGATTGAAAAAGAAAAATTTATACTTGATAATATAAAAATTCTGCCACAACGGAGGATAATTTCTTCAAAGATTATATGTAAATCCATAGGAGCAATAATAATGACAGATCCTTCTACTTCCCCTTCTAATTTTTCTAAGTGGTTCCTTATTCCTTCTAAAGAAAACCTTCCAATATTTAATGATGTCTTAAATAAAAGATTAGAATTAAGTTATAAATCAATTACAGGAAAGGACTTGAAAAATAAAGAAGTAGTATTTGACCTCTTGCCTGAACATAAAATTACAGAGTTGATAGTTCCTGTATTTAATGGTTATGTAAAATGTTTCAAAGGGATATTTTCTCTGGAGGGGGCACCTGAAGTCCTTCAGTTTTTATACGATTTTGGGATGGGTGTAAGAACAGGTCAGGGTTTTGGAATGTTTGAATTAATAAAGCAGTTATGAAAATGATAATAACAGGAAAAACATCAAGGGTAAAAATTACATATAGGGAAACAGTAACAATTCCAGAAAAATATAAAGATTTATTCTGGGATTGCAAGGAAAATACAATACTTGAAAAGTATATATTGAGGATTCTTACCTATGGGAATCTTGAAGATATAAAAGAAGTTTATAACAAATATCCTGAAGAGACATTTGATATTACTTTTAAGTATCCTGAAATAAAAAGGGGGGTAAAATTCTGGATAAAAAGATGGAAAGAACAGAAGGGATAAAAAAACTTGCAATAGCGATACAGAAAAATTTCAGGGATTTCTACCTTGCAGGAGGAGCTGTATTGATGTTCAAGTATAGACATAGAATAAGTGAAGACCTTGATTTTCTAACAGAAAAAGAATTTTCTTTTTTGATATTGGCTTCAAAAATGAGGAAATTATTTAAACCAGATAAAGAGGAGAAACTTACAGATAATATTGATTTCATAATCAACGGTATAAAAGTTTCTTTTGTTTTTTTCCCTTTCAAAAATATAAGTCCTATTGAAAATTATGAGGGAATAAAAATGGCATCTGACTATAACATATTTCTCAACAAAATTTACTCTGCCGGAAGAAGAATTGAAACAAAGGATGTGATTGATTTTGCATTTTTGTATAAAAAATACGGGTGGGGAATAAATAAAGTAAAATCTGATTTTCAAAAAAATTTCCTTTACAGGACTTTTATATATATCTTGGAGCAATCCTTTCAGTAGAAGATTAGCCTGATATTGATGAAAAAACATTGAAAGTGATTGAGGAAATAAAAAAGATATGGATAACAAAATAACCCTTTATCCTTCCAATTGGCTTTATAACGCAAGGGTGGTAGGATTTTTGAGGGTGCTGGAGAGGTTTTAGAAATTAAAAATGGAGTATAATAAAGTAAATATGAAAGGATTACTTATACCCTAATCAGATGTCCGATGACTATTTGAAATGGAGAAAGTATGGAAATAAGTGAAATTATTGAATTTTTTAGAACAAGAAAATTTTTTCTAAAGGAGAAATTTGCAGTTAAAAAAATAGGGGTATTTGGCTCTTATTCTAAATGTAAAGAAGAAGATGTAAGCGATATTGATATATATGTGGAATTTAATATAGAGGAACTTACACTTGATAAGTATCTCTCTTTAATTGAATATTTTGAGAAAATCTTTGGAAGAAAGGTTGATTTAATCACAAAAGAAGGAGTTGAATCAATTAGAATACCTGAAATTAAAAAAGATATAAAAGAGAGTATAAAATATGCGTAGAACTGATAGAGAGTTTTTGTGCGATATATTAGAAGCTTCTACAAGAATTAAGAGTTATATAAATAGTTTGAGTTATAATGAATTTTTGGCAAATATAGAAAAGCAGGATGCAGTGATTAGAAATATTGAAATTATTGGAGAAGCCACAAAAAACCTTTCTGATGAGTTCAAAAATAAATATAAAGAAATTGAATGGAAGAAAATTAGTGGAATGAGAGATAAAATAATTCACTTTTATTTTGGTGTAAATTTGGAAATAGTATGGAAAGTCGCAAAAGACGAAGTTCCAAAACTTAAAGAATTTATTGTGAAAATTCTTGAACATTATAATAAATGAAAAATGGGAAAAATAACCCTTTATCCTTCCAATTGGCTTTATAACGCTGGAATAGTAGGGTTTTTGAGGATTTTAGAGTTTGGGAATAGAGGAAATATATTCCAGTTTAAAGAGGATGGTAGTGTGGAGATAGAAGAATCTGCATTGAATGGTTTTGAAATCCTCTACTTTGAATATGTATCCAAGATATATTTAATACAAAGATTTACTATGAGGGAACTTGCAGATTTTATTAGAGAAAAACTGAGAAGTATAAACGGTGGAAATATAAAAAATAATGTCAAAAAAATAGAAGCCAAATTTAAAGGGATTGAAGATAAAATTCAAAAAGATATTCTCGCTATTAAAGCAAATAAGGATTGGAATACTTTTAAAAGAGGGATTGAAGATATAAAAAATGATTTTAAACAAAAAATCCAAAGAACTATGAAAGACTTGCAAAACTTGATGAGTACTGCAAAAGACAAAGAAAAAATAAATAAAATTGTTGATAATATCTATAAAAATTTTGATGATATTTGTTCTTCTGTTTATAACTTCAAAGCACAACCAGATTTTTTGGGCAGTTTTTATTTCAATAAGAACGTAGTTGCTAATCCAAAAGGAAATAGACCAGAAAGACCCAAAAATTTTAAGGGAAAATATTTAGATCCAATAGTTAGTAGAAAGAATGGGGGGAATTTATGTATTTTATGTGGAAAAAGCTATTCAGAAGAGAGTATCTCAGAATTTAGTGAAGGTGATTTTTCTATTTTAGGCATTAGTAGTAGCGGTTTTGGTAATTTCTATAATTATTATGTAAAAAGTGGTACTTCCTACAATAGAAAGTGTTGCGTATGTCAGCTTATCCTTCTTTGTACATTTGCAGGCTTTAACTTAAAACCTTATCAGTTAAGAGAAATTGACGAGACAGAATATATCTTTGTTAATTATCCCTCTTTTGAGGAGGCGTTTTTGGTTAACAACAACCTTCAAGCAATGCTTAATGATTTTCGTTTTGGAATATTTACTAAAAAGATAAATACTTATTTTAGATCTTTTGAGTTAATTATCCAATTAGCGAAAAAGAAAACCCGATGGGTATTAGAAAATACATATTTTGCAGAGATAAAAACATCAATGCGAAAAGATCAGACAAAACCTAAATTTGTTTACTTTAACATTGATAAAGCACTTGCAGAAGTTTTTGACGAATTTAAACTTGACACGCTTTTAAATAATCTTTCTTACAGATATGAAATTTATAAAGACAATCCTGTATATCTATCTACTGAAATATTAAAAAGACTTATTCAAAAAAAGCCGCTCATTTATATTTCCTTTAAAATACTTTCAGAAAGATTGAGTGAAAAAAATAATGATATGTTACCTGTATGGAGTTTAATTTTATTGGAATTTTTAATAAATCAAAAAAGGAGGTTAAACATGAGTGCTGGAACATCTTATGGTATATTAAAAGGTATTCAAGAGATAGGGAGAAAGAGCTTCTCACTTAATGAGATCGACCAAGAAAAACGTTTTCATATTTCCCTGAGATTTCTAACATTAATTAGAGGATCAAGAAAGGAAGATTTTTATCATGAGCTTCTAAGGCTTTTTGTCGTATACCAAAAACCTGTTCCAGAAAGCTTATTTTCCCTATTGACAGAAAGTGAGAAAATTAGCTTCCAAGAAAAAGCCCTTGCATTCTTAACAGGTTTTATAAGCCCTAGCGAGAAAGGAGCTTTAGAAAATAAAGACACAAAGGAGGTAAGCAATGAATAGAAAAGCATTGACAATAACCTATGTTGTTAAAGCATTCCCTTGTAATTATGATGAGGGGTATGGTAATGTTTCAATCGCTAAAAAAGTTCATAGGGGAAGTGGAGAAACATATCTTTTTACATCTCGACAAGCGCTCCGGTATTCCATAGTGAATTGGCTTGTAGAACAAAAAGTTTGGAAATATGCGCATTTGACCTCTGCTGAGGGAGTAAAACAATATAATCCTGAACAATTAAATGAACAATTTCCAGAAGAGGCAGACCTTTTTGGATATATGATAACTGCAGGTAGGGGAAAAGCAGCGAAGACGAGGGCTGCAGTTGCAAAATTAACACATTTGATCTCTTTAGAGCCATGGTTTGGTGATCAAGATCTTCTGACAAACAAAAATTTTGCTGATAGGATTCAAGAAAATCCGGATATGGCAAATATAGAAACTGGATATGGTTATTATAAATATTCTCTATCTGTTGATTTAGATAAAGTAGGTGAGGACGAAAATTTTAATCATCATCTTTCTAAAGAAGAGAAAATAAAAAGAGTGTGTGATTTAATAGAAGCCACAAAATTTTTATTTCGTGATATAAGAGGGAGAAGAGAAGATTTAAAACCTGTTTTTGTGGTTGGAGGTGTCTATCATAAAAAATCTTTATTTTTCCATAATGCTGTAAATGTGGACTTCAAAGGCTCTAAACCTTTTATAAAACAAGAAGGTTTAAATCAAGTATTGGAGGCAAAATATGAAGTTGACGGAAAGGAGTTAAAGGTAGGTGATTTTACACTTTTGGGAATTCAAAAGGGAGAATTTTGGGATGATTTAGAGATAGAAAAATCATCTTTTGATACTCTGGACCAAATTAAAGAAGAGGTAAAAAAATCTTTCAATGAATAAAATAATAAAACTCAAAACATTTCAGGAAAAGGTAGTATTTCGGACACCATATTCAATGGAAATAATAGAAACTTATCCGCTCCCACCTTACTCTACAATTCTTGGGTTTATTCATAACATGCTTTCCAGTTCCAAAACGATAGATGAAATAAATATTTCTGTTCAGGGAAGATATGGGAATTTGGTTCGAGAGTTTGTTAGATATCACAAATATGAAGTAGATAAAAAGGAAGGTAAACCTTACCCTATTATCGTGACATCATTACTTGACCTTGAATTGATAATACATATTAAAATGCCTACTGATGATCTTCATCATAATCTTTTTGCTGTTCTTAAAGCCCCTCCCTATTTTCCGTATCTTGGAAGACCTGAAGACTTAATCTCACACATAGAAGTTATAGAAGATGAAGAAAGGAATTTCGATCCTTTAAAAACTGAAGAAGGATGCTTGACCCTTCATTATAATTGTTATGTTCAGTTTGATATCGCTAATAAACTCGAAATTGATGGAATACCTTA
The DNA here is from genome assembly GCA_023819225.1 of Candidatus Omnitrophota bacterium. GTDB lineage: Bacteria > Ratteibacteria > UBA8468 > B48-G9 > JAFGKM01 > JAAYXZ01. The sequence continues at coordinate 4,843 of JAMWCZ010000007.1, read as the reverse complement.
TGTAATACCTGCTTACTATAAACTTATATCAAAATCTCAAGGTAGAAGGAAAAAGGTTCAAGAAATATTTAGAAATTTTGAAATGATAAAGGTAATCTATGCTCACTCAGGACAAACAATTACAGAAAGAATAAAGACAGATACAGGAAAAACACCAATATGGTGGATGAAATAATTGCAAAATCTTTACCACAAAAGACACTAAAAGAACATACCGAAGAGGTAATCAATGAATTCAATAATTTAAGAAAGCTTGGAGATAAATTAGGTATAAATTTTGAAGAAAAAGAGTGGAAAAGATTAGAAAAAGCATGTTTTTATCACGACTTTGGTAAAGCAAATTCTTTTTTTCAAGACAAAATTAGAAAATTGAGCAGTGATTATGAAATTCCACATAATTTTTTATCACTTCTTTTTCTTGAAGATAATGATGAACTTCTTCTTAAAATTATAGCTTTTCATCACTGGAGAGATTTGCCTAGTTTAAACGACAAACGTATAGATAGAGTTTATTCTGATGTCCAAAACTATATTGTAAAGTTAAATAAGGACTTCAATAACAATTTTAGTTTAATCAAAAAAGGGATATTCAAAAAAAGAATGGAGCTTTTAAAAAAATACTATTCAAAAAGAATTAATGGCATTATTAATTTGCAAAGTGAAACAAAATTTATAATTCTTTTGGGATTTTTAAATAGATTAGATCACTCATCTTCTGCAGGAGTTCCTGTTGAGTCTATACCTTTGACAAAATATGAAGCAACTAAAAATTTTTTGTTAAAAAAAACTGCTTCGCCATGGCAAATATTAGAAATAAAAAGCGATTTTAAAGACAAAAATGGAATTGTTGTGGCATCAACTGGAATGGGTAAAACTGAAATGGCATTACTATGGGGAGATTCTCAAAAAACATTTTATACCCTTCCTATAAGAACTTCAGTAACTGCGATGTATCGAAGATTATCCAGTCTATTTGGAGAAGAAAATGTGGGTTTACTACATTCCGAAGCTTTAAGTAGTTTATTATTAAATGAGAATGAGTTAACTACAAATGATGCTTTTTACCATTATAACCTAGCTAAAAATTTGTCCTATCCTCTTATAGTTTGTACTCCTGATCAACTTTTTTCTGCCACATTAAAATATTTTGGCTTTGAGAAAATCTATGCCACTCTTTCATATTCAAAAGTAATAGTTGATGAAATACAGGCATATTCTCCCAAGACAATGGCTATAATTACCTATGGACTTAATGAAATTGTCTCTATTGGTGGTAAGTTTTTAATAATTACGGCGACATTTCCAAATTTCTTATCCGATAAATTTAAAAATAGTTTTTACTTTCTTAAAATTCCAAATCTTAAAAAACACAAAGTTGAGCTGAGAGAAGAACCTCTTTCTGAAGATGCTTTAAAAAAATTAATCAAAAGCCTACAGCAAAAAGGAGCGAAAAAGATACTTATTGTATGTAATACAGTTAAAAAGTCCCAGCAGTTATATAATTCTCTAAAAGATTTTTCTCCATTATTACTGCATTCCAGATTTACGCGTATTGATAGGACTCATAAAGAAAATGATGTTTTAAAAAGTACCTTTGAGGGTATCTTAATATCTACTCAAGTTATAGAAGTTTCTCTTGATATTGATTTTGAAGTTTTAATAACAGAATTGGCACCTTTAGATGTTTTAGTTCAAAGAATGGGTAGAGTGTATAGAGGATTTACAACAGATGGAGATTTTTCTCCTGATAAACCCAATGTATATGTATTTACAGAAGACACATCAGGAGTGGGAACAGTTTATGAAAAAGAAATAGTGGAAAAATCTAAATCCTTTTTAAATAACGGTGTTATTTCTGAAAAGGAAAAATTCCAAATGGTTGATAAATTTTACTCTGAGGAAAATCTAAAAAACACAGAGTATTGGATAAGTTTTAATAATGCATTAGAAGCCATTAGAAACTTCTCGGTTAGTAGGAAAAATGAAGCACAGAAAATATTTCGAGACATAGCTCAAATAGATGTTATTCCTAAAGTTCTCCTAGAACACGATGTTAAAAATACAAAGATTCTAAATAAACTAAAACTTGAAAAACGTTCTTTAAGAAAGGTTCTTGAAAAAATAAGAATAAAAGATAAAAAAGAAAAAATCTTTGTTGCTGAGTTAATCAAGGATTTTATCGTCCCTTTACCTCTCTATAGGATAAAAACTGCTTTGCTATCTTTGAGTGATTATATTGACAATAATGAGATGAGTGAATATTTAGTTAATATTAAAGTAGTAGACTTTAAATATGATGATACATTAGGACTTCTCTATGAAGAAGGTGAAAATTGTTTTTTTGTAGAATAGTAATTATTAAAAAAGATCCTATGCTCGACTTTATTGAACCTAAAATCACAGCGACGCAGGTGGCTTATTATATTGTGTGTAAAAGAAAGTTATGGCTATTTTCTCATGGCTTAGGGATGGAGCAATTTTCAGATTTTGTTGAGATGGGAAAGGTATTGAGTGAAGATTCTTTTAAACGAGAAAAGCATAAAGAAGTGATGTTAGGAGATACCATAAAGGTAGATTTTTTAAAAGTTGGTGATGAGATAACAGTTAATGAAGTTAAAAAGTCAAGAAAACTTGAAGAGGCACATATATGGCAGACAAAGTATTATATATATAAAATCCAGCAGACAGGGGCAAAATGTACAAAAGGAGTAATTCACTATCCTAAACTGATGAGAAAGATAGATGTAGTTTTTGATTATGGAGATAAGAAAAATATAGAAGATGCAGAGAAAAAGATAAAACAAATAATAAGCATGGATAGACCACCGGAAGTAGTAAATAAACCATATTGTAAAAACTGTGCATATTTTGAGTTTTGTTATATATGAGAAACTATTATATTTTTTCCAATGGAGCATTGAAACGGAAAGAAAATACGATATTTTTTGAAACACCAGAAGGAGATAAACCCATTCCTGTTGAAAATATAGACCAGTTGTTTGTATTCGGAGAAGTGGATTTTAACAATAAATTTTTAAATTTCTCTGCTCAGAATGGTATCTGTATTCACATATTTAACTACTATGGATATTATTCTGGAACTTTTTATCCCAGAGAAACCAATCTTTCTGGAGATATTATAGTAAGGCAGGTAGACCATTATTTAGATAAGAAAAAAAGATTAAATTTATCACAGTGTTTTGTTAGAGGGGCTGTACATAATATCAAAAGGAATCTTCAAAAAAGGGAAGATTTTGAAAAAGAGATATCACAGATAGAAAAGTTTGAGAAAGAGATAGACAATGCAAAAAATATAACGGAACTTATGAGTTTAGAGGCACATGTAAGGAAAATATATTATAGTTGTTTTGAAAAAATTACCAGTGGATGGGAATTTGGAGAGAGAATTGTTAACCCACCAGGGAATCCTTTAAATGCCCTTATTTCTTTTGGTAATGCACTTGTTTATACAACTATTCTTAAAGAGATTTATTTGACTCCTTTAAATCCTACAATAAGTTATCTTCATGAGCCAGGAACAAGAAGATTTTCCCTTTCCTTAGATGTCTCAGAAATATTCAAACCAATTTTAGTGGATAGAATTATTTTTAAACTTATCAATCTAAACCAGATAAATCAAGAACACTTTGAACAAGAACTCGGTGGAGTATATCTTAATGAGATAGGTAGAAAGATATTTATTAAATGTTTTGATGAGATGTTGAATACAACATTGGTCCACAGAAGCTTAAGGAAAAAAGTAAAGTATAAAACACTGATAAAGTTGGAGTTATATAAGATTATAAAGCATTTATTAGAAGAGAAGAAGTACAACCCGCTAAAAGTATGGTGGTAATATGCAGATGATATTTATATATGATATTGACCTTACGGATGGAGCGAAAAGTCAAAGAAGATTAAATAGAATGAAGAAGATAGGACGGAAATATCTTACACATATTCAGAAATCTGTTTTTGAAGGTGAAATAACCGCAGGAAAGATTGCACGGATGGAAAAAGAAGTAAAGGATGTAATAGATAAGGAAAAGGATAGTGTGATATTTTATATAATACCTGATGGTGTAAAAATTAATAGAAGAGTACTTACAAATGTGAAAGACCCATTAGATAATGTTCTTTGACAATTGGATTTTGGCAGATTTTCTAATATATATGCAGAACCGGAGGTTTGACGCAAAAGAGGAAGATTAAAAAGTTCTCCAGTAGTCAAAAACCTCTTGATTTTTCAGGTGTTTTAAGTAATAATTAAAAAGAAAAAAATGCGGTTTCAATCTGCCAAAGAGGAATTTAAACGGGTTTCGGGAGGAATAAGAATAAATTTATCATCAGGTTTCAATCTGCCAAAGAGGAATTTAAACTTTATGGGTTCAGGAACCACACTTAAAGTAGCAAAGTTTCAATCTGCCAAAGAGGAATTTAAACCTCTGTGTGGCTAAAACTTGTTTTAATTGTTCTAATGTTTCAATCTGCCAAAGAGGAATTTAAACCAAATGAATTTCTTAACTTGCGAAAAACGGTACCCTCTATTCACAGGCGGATGGGGAACAGGTAAAACATTTTTTGCATTGAACTTTGGTTATAAACTTTCGAGATTAAATAAGAAGGTTCTTGTAGTCGACCTTGATTTTAACTTTTCTAATCTGCACTTATTAATTAACGAGACATCCGATAATCCAATTTCGAATTTATTTTTACAAAAGTCTTCTATGGACGACTTAATATTCAAATCTTCTGAAAAACTTAATTTTATTTTTGGTGATTCTGGTTCAACAAATTTTCCCAAATTAAATAACGATTTGCTTGAATATTTTTTCATCAACTT
>JAMWCZ010000006.1 GCA_023819225.1 Candidatus Omnitrophota bacterium | reverse complement strand
TATCGTGTGCTACAAGCACGAATAGATGGATGGGATAAAACCTTTTTGATAAAAATCTGAGTTGAAAAAGAGGGTTGACAGGCCTTTTCATAGATGAGGCAATTCGGAACTGTCCTTTTTCAGCAACGACTGCCAGGAAATTAGCCACTGTGTTTTTACCCAATCCATCAATAAAAAGGAGATTTTTCCCAGGGAAAGAACCTGAAGAATTACTGGGAGAAAGGATATCCTCTATTGCCAGTTTTACTTTAGCCAAGGAAGAAAGTGTTACATCCAGTTGGTCTAACAGGATTTTTATGCTTAATGACTTATTCTCGCGCGCAAATCCTAAATAAAAGGAATTTGGAACTGTTTCTATGAGTATCTCAATTAACATTATTCCCTTGTATAATGTTCCTAATAGAATATGGGATTCATAAAAGTGCTACACTTTATGTCCCTTTGTTTCAACTTTCTTTAATTTATATAAAAACTTATGGGGCTGTCACCCCATACTTTAATTCTTTCCAGCAACTTTTTTTCGTCTCCTATATAAACCACCCCTATCCCCAAATCTTCAAGCACCATAGATATCTCTTTATTTCCTTGAATTTTTTTCTTTTTCATATAGTCAAAAACAATTTCTTCTTTACCTATTTCAAAAGGAATAGGGAACCTTATTGCCTTTTCATTTTTATCATCATGGTTGAAAATAAATATGACCTTTTCATTATTAAGTTTCCATCCATCTATTGAAAAATTGTCCTGATTTATATCATCAAATATATCTCCTTTTAATGGTTCTCCTGCAACAAAAAAATCTTCAAAATCACTTATGATTGTATTTACAACCCCCAGGTCATATAACCTTCTTCCATCTCTGAACAAAATTTGTCCATAATAAATGTGATATCCATCTGTCCCTATCGTAATAGATTTTAATGCCTGAGTCCTTAAGAGTTTATAATTTCTTTGTCTCGCTTCATTATTCAGCCATGGAGTAACTTTTAGATTTTTTACTTTCTTTTTAAATTCCCTCATTTCTGTTTCCCAGTATTTCAGTGTTCCAGAAGAAAGTTCATACATTGATGGTCCTGCTATATCAATTGAATTGTTTTCTGTCAGAAGTTTCCAGTTACACCTGTGCTCAGGTTCTACCAGCCCTCCATAGTTTGTAAATTTAGCATCAGGATTTGCTTCTTTTATGGCTTTGTTTACTTTGGCAAAGATAACTGCCTGCTGCCAGTCAGCAAAATTAAGCCATTCATTTTTATATTTTAACTTTATCTGTTTAGGGTCAAGTTGTTCTTGTTCAGGTATTTTCGCAAATTTTTTAAACTCATTTATACATCTATCGCAGAAGCATATACTCCATGCACTAGGACCTTCAGTATCATGCCATATATCGTTTCCTTTTACTGTAACCAACTCCTGAACAAGTTTTTTTGTATTTTCAAATGCTTTTTCATCTTTGATTAGAACTGTCGGGCATACGGTCTCAATCCCAAAATATTTTGCTTTTTTCCCGTCAAAATCAATCGCATATGCTTCTGGATGCTTTTCAAGATATTCCTTATCCCACCAGAACCACCAGAAACTCGGTCTTATCCTTACTCCCTGCCTATTCAATGCATCTCTAATTTCTTTATTATATACAGAGTAGACAATTGTATTCATTCCACTTTCTGTAATAGTGGATGCAGTTTTTGATGCAGCGCCCTTTATTTCTTCATCGTTATTTAATGAGTTCTGGATTGCGCCAAAATACCAGTCAAAAACGCCTGATTCAATATTTCGGGGTGATTTCGCTTTGAAAGATGGAACAACCTTAACATTAATTAGATTGTCTTTTTCTTTTATTGCCTCACTTTCAAGATGAAAGTATATCTTGAAATTTTTCAGGTCTGTTTTTCCTAAATAAAATGGGAGTATTACCCTTTCATAGTTTCTTTCTTCATCATCTACCGGGAGGGCCCTTTTTCCAATTTGTTTTAAAAAGTTCAGGGTATACTTTTTATATGGGAGATTATCTCTAAATTTCTTCTCTTCTTTAACATCACTTAATGGGAAAAACTGTCCATAGGAAAAATTGTATTTTCTGTTTAAAAATAAAAGTTCCATCTCCTCAGGGCATTCTATTATTAATGAAAAAGTTTGTAGCTGTTCGGTATAGTTTGCAAAAAGAAAAGGAATAATCTGTGCCCTGTCTTCCATAATATACATTATATTTCCGTAAGATAAAGGCCATAATCTGCTTACAAGTCCAGAGTATCCCGTCTTTTGGAATGTCTGTGAGTAATAAGCAATACCTGTCTTACTTGTAATATCAAATGATATGTTGTAACCTTTTTGGATATTGGTTTTTTCAATATATGATATAAAATGTTTTTCACCTTTTGCAAGTTCAATTAATGATATGTTTTCAAGTGCCTTTTCTTCCGGAACTGATATTAATATCCTTGCCGGTTCTTTTATTGTTTCCTTACTCCAGTTAATAATTTCACCTAAAACTCCGATGGTGTCTTTACCCTCAAGGATGGTTAATTTCTTAGGTGATAGTTGAGGAGAAAATACCAATTGTCCAAACTTTTCCGGCTGATGAAAACCTTTGCTTCCGGATGTTGCATTCCAACTGCTCAATTCAGGAGTAGGTCTCCTTTCTCTGCAGATATTGAATCCCCAGATTTCACCATCTTTTGGATATCTATCAAACAATGACAAAGGAATCTTTACCTCAACAGACCAGTAGTCGTCAAAAATTTTACCTTTTGCCTCCCAACTATCAACCAAACCCTTATTATCCTGTTTTTCTCCGAGAGGATTTATTATAAATTGAAAATATTCCATACCAGATGGTTGAATAAATATCTCAACACAGTCATCTGTCCATACCTGTTTTGAACCAGTTTTTTGTTCCACACGTAGATTTTTTATATTATCCTCATAACATTTTATAGCAAGATAGAGATTCTGTTTATCATAGAACCCCTGAAATTCAGTTTGTTTATCTGGTTGATAGTAATTGCATGTTTTTCCCCAGTCAAATCTATAAAAATCTCTTTCTTTTTGTATATTTGACCATGCATCTTCTTTTATTTCTCCATCAAGTTCTATTAGTTTCTCCTTAAAAAACAGTGGATATATTCTTTTTTCAAATGCAATTGTATAATGACTTGGCAGAACATCCCTGAATCTTATATTTTTTATAACTTCTTCAGGATTTTTATTCTCAAAGACCATGAGTTTAAATTCCCTCCTTGTAATATAATCTCTCTGGGTGATTTTACTCGCAAGGGTAGGTCCTCCGTATATCCTGAAATGATGCCATGCGCTGTCAGGGGCAAACCCAAAATCCCTAATTATCAAAACTCCACTGTTTTTACTTTTGTTATATCCGCATACCCATCTTGAATTCTTTACTTCTATATATTTCTGCCAGTAATCTCCAAGGTTTTCAGGTATGGTTCTGTTGTCCTGCCATATTATCTCTTCTGCATTTGCAAATCTAAAATTGTTGATATATTCAAAACCAAAATTATCTCTATTCTTTTGTGATTCTGTAATATATGTTATATAGGGACTATTTTCTTCTACAATAACATAATCCTTTATGTAAAAATCTCCATCAAAGTCCCTTGTGATAATAATTGTTGTTTTATCTTCTTTCTGGTTTATAAAATATTTTAATTTTTGTTTTCCTGCTGGTATCCAGTAATTGACTGTTCTGTATTTCCCTTTTTCTTCTGTCGGATACAATTTTACAAAGCCAGGGGTAATATCCAGCATTCTTTCACCGCTTGTATTTATTGATAATGTGCCATAAGCAGGGTTTGTATTCAAAACTATCTCTACTGCTTCTTTTTTAATCTTTACAATTTCTTTGTCTTTCCCTTTTTCCAGATTTATCTCAGAACAGGCAGAAAACTGAGAAATTAATAAGATACAAATACCCCACCCTCTCATTTTCTTTTTCATCATCCCCCCATCGAATATTAATTTAGATTACTCAAAACCAACCAGAGTAAAAGTGATAGTATCCCGTTGTGGCATGTCCTGGTGGATTATCCGTGGCGTCTTTAAATAAATCTTCTGGTTTCAGTGACTCACAGTGCCCATCAACCATTACAACATTTAGTATGCCGTTATGCCTCGGAGATGCAGTTCCCCACGAATAATTTGCCCCTCTCCATATAACTGATTCATAATCTGCAGGATTTCCAGAGGTATATACCTGGTCAAGAAGCCGATTATAAGGAAGGCGAGGGTCACCATTATATTTACCGTCGGCTATCATAATAATCCTGTGTTGGTGTCTAACTTTTGATAGTTTCACTGGTTGATAACGATCTACGGTTGTAGGATGTAGCCAGTAATTTCTCTTAAGATATAAATTCATACAGTAAGAAGGACCTGCGTAAGTGGGCCTGTGACTTGGACATCTAAAAATACCACGTGGTCCACCATACTGATATTGTGCATTTGGATATCCTAAATAGGGTGCTAATGCCCTGTGAACAGGATTGCTTGACATACCAGGGGCGTATGGAAAATACTCTTCATAGTCATTTAGATACATATACATAGCAGTTCCAATTTGTTTGAGGTTGTTTATACACTTTGCCTGCCTTGCCCTTTCCCTTGCCTGTGACAGTGCTGGTAGCAACATTGCTGCTAAAATAGCAATGATTGCTACCACTACCAGCAGCTCTATTAATGTAAATCCTTTTCTCTTTCTCATTTTACTTTCCCTCCTTTTTTTCTTATTTTTTATACCTACATTACCTCTTTTACTACCTCTTTTCTCTCTTTTGCCATCACCTCCTTTTACACGAATTTCTTATTATCAGTTCTGTTGGTAATATTATCTGTTTATTATCTTTATTATGGCTTTTTATCCTTTCTTCAAGTAACTCTATTGCTTTTTCTGCCATCAATTCCAGTGGTTGCTTTATAGTAGTTAGTTGTGGAGAAAGAATTCTACAGATTGGGAAATCATCAAATCCGACTACTGAAATATCTTTACCGATATCTTTATTGACCATTTTAAGACCTTCATATATATATAAAGAAAGATTGATACCGCCGGTAATAAATCCTTCTGGTAACTTCCCATTTTTATATAAAGTATTTATCAAGTTTATTACTTCATTCCTCCAGTTTGCATCACTTTCAAAAACTTTAAAATCATAATCTATCAATTTTTCTTTGCATATTTTTTTAAATGACTCTAACCTTTCATCTGTGTCAAAACTTTCAGGACTGCCTCCAATAAAAAATAGATTTTTAATGCCAAGTGAGATTAAATACTCAATCGCTTTTTTCATACCTCTTTCATTATCAGATGCAACATAATCAATATCTTTTCTCTTCAGGTTCGCACCAATTACAATAGCAGGAATAGAAAATGAAGAAATTCTTTTAATTATCTCTTTTTGATTCCTTGTTGGATTCATAATAATCATTCCAATACTTTCTTTTGTTGCATTTAAAAATTCAATTTCTTCTTCACAAAGATTTTTCAATATCAAAGTAGAATTCCTTTCCATTACTTTTTTTCTTAATGTTCTTAAAAGCACATCCTCATAAGTATTATCCACTATATTGGGTTCTTTATGGAATAACCATGGAGAAAATATAACTATTTTTTGTGTTGATAATGTTTTTTTATTTAAAAATGTTCCTTTACCCGGAATTCTGTATAAAACCCCCTGATTTACAAGGTCGGTTAAAGCCCTTCTAACAGTTCCCCTGCTTACACCAAAATCTTTTGCAAGTATCTCTTCCGTTGGAATAGCAGTTGACGAAAAACTGGAATTTTGTAAGAGGTCCTCTATTTTCAGTCTTATCTGATAATGTAAACTTATCCCATACTCCCTTTTTATCTCATTTTTCACTTTCATATCCCTTTTTGTTTCCATAATGTGTAAATGTTTATACATATTATACACCAATATAAAATTTTTGTCAAGTCCCCGTACGGATAGGGTATATGGGTAACACCTTTTCCTCTGATTTTTTGTTCAAAAATACCCTAACTCTCCCCTCACCCATACCCCCTCCCCTCTGGGAGGGGCGAGGGTAAAGAGAGGAGACCCCTCACCCATACCCTCTCCCCATTGGGGAGCGGGAAAAAGAGAGGGGCCAGCGCGGGGAAAGGGAATAAAAGGTGAGGGGAGAGGGAAGATTCTTAAATTCCTCCCTATATGAAGGAGGATGATAAAGGTGAGGATGAAGGGTAAGGGAGATAAATGTCACCGCACAGAATCTTCTAACTTTTCAAAGATGTGGGAGGTATTACCTATGTATCTCAAATTCTGCTGTCCCACAAATTTATAAGGGGGTCACGTCTTGCTTTTTGCATCTTTCTCACCGGTGTTTTTTCTCGTTTTGATATACACAAGTTCAAACCATTTCCGTAGAGAAAATTAATGAAGCAAGACTCCTTGCTGGAATACATAAGGGGAGATATGTTATTATTAAAGGTAAATGAGATGGGTAAAATATGGATTTTCTGTTATAGAAGTTCTAATATCTCTGCTTATTCTTTCACTTTTGATGGTCCCCACAACTGCATATTTTCTTAAGTATCACAGGGGAGTGGTTCTGGAGAGGGCAGCAAATGAGATTATTGATATAGCAAACCTTGCAAGAGAATATGCAGTAAATGAGAGAAAGGAGTTTTATGTTATATTTAATGAAAGAAAGTTTGTGGTTTTAAGGGAGAACAGACAACCTGTGGATAAGGAATATCATCTCCCTGAACACATAATAATAAAAGATAGGTCAGCGGGGTTTTCTCCACTTGTCTTTAATCCAGATGGAACTGCCAAGACAGGTGGGTATCTTATTGTGAGAGATATCGCAGGTGGAAAAGAGATAAAGATTGTACTACATAACCTTACAGGTAGATGTTTCATAGAAAAGTAAAGAGATGAAAAAGACAGGAATAACATTTATAAGTGTACTGGTTGCCTTTTTTATCCTTGCGGTAGGTATACTCTATCTTTTAAGGGTATATCCTGTAATAGACAAACTTTCAGGAAGAAGCAAGAGATATATTATTGCATCACAGATAGCAGATAAACTATTTACGCTGATTGAAGAGGTATATGGGAGTCCAGATGGTCCGCCTGTCCCTTCTTCTATAAGTGGTGTGGATGAAAAAGACCCTTTGTTCAGTTATTATGTAAATATCAAAGAAGAAAAGGAAGGACTTTACAGGGTTGAAATAGAGATTACAGGAAAGGAAGAAGGTAGAAGTGAAAATACATATTTTACAGGAAGTTTCAGAAGGAGATAAGGGGTTTTCCCTTCTTGAGGTTCTTATAGCACTGGTTATATTCTGTATTGCTGTTTTTTCCTCTATAACGATATTTAAGAGCTCCCTTTTGAGATTTGGTAAGCAGGTAGGTGAGAAGAAGGTCTATTCAGAAGCAGTTAAGGTATTTAATTATATGGAAAGGTATTTAGTTTCTGCTATGTGTGAAGAAGACCCGAGAATAGATTTTGAAGGAGAAAGTGAGTATATAAGGTTTATATCTCCTTTTTCTGAGGGACCTGAATCAGACCTTGCAAAATTCAATATATACTTTGACAGAGAGGATAATAAAGTAAAGGTATCTGTTATAAGAATAGACAGGAAAGAGAACAATTTTAACTTTCCTGCTGGCTTCCCTGGTGCGCAGGTATTGGGTGAAAATATAAGTAGTTTTCATCTTTTTTATTATGACGGCAAGGAGTGGAAGGATAGATGGAATACTGCTTATATAACTGAGCCAGAACTACCCCGTCTTATAAAGGTGGAAATTACATCTTTTCCACACAAGGTAGAAGGAAAGAGATATTATGAGAGATTTGAAAAACTTATCAGAATTCCTGTGGAATAAAAAAGGTGCCTCTGTAATCCTGACACTTATGGTTCTTCTACTCCTTTTTATCTTTACAGGGATGTTGCTTTTTATATTTAAGTTCTGGGAGAAGACATCCTACAAGATGTTTACAGGTAAGGCAGCATACCGTCTTGCACGACTGGGTTTGGATACAGCGATATGGGAAATTGATAATGACAGTAGGGAATATGATGCATTTACAGATACCTGGAGAACTTCCTTTGAAGGCGATGAGGTTGACCTTAATGATGATGGGGTACCTGACAGTAGATGGTTTTATATAAAAGATAGAGACGGAGCGATTACAGGAAGATATGCGGTTTTGGTTGAGGATGAAAGCGGGAAGGTCAATATCAACTATGCGGGAGGGTCAGGTATGTGGTTGCCAACCCATACGGTAAAGGATATAGATGTCTTCAGTGATGTTATTGGTAAAAGGAGAGCAAACAACATTATTGGATACAGAGAGAAAAGAAGGTATATAGTCCCTTCTGATGTAAAACTTGCTGATAGCATAAATGAGGAGATATACAGGAAGATTAAAAACCATATCACCACATTTTCATATGATTTAAATGTAGACAGGTATGGTAATCAACGGATAAATCTTAACAATGCTTCTTTTGAAACACTCTTTCAGACATTGAAGTCCCTTGGATATGAAGATACAGTTGCTGCCCAGATAGCCCTTAATATCACTGCCTACAGGGATAAGAGCCGTGTTCCGCCTCAGTATCAGATGGGAAAGACCACACTTTTTGGTATAAATAAGACCCCTTATTTTAATGAAATAGATGCAGTTAGACCGTGGAGAAAGGAGACCATAGGGAATGTAATTGTATTAAGAGAAATAGGTGGACAGTTTATAGAAATTTTCAATCCTTATCCAGAACCTCTTGATATCAGCAACTGGAAGATAAAAGGGGTAGTTACACTTTTTTCTGGTTTCTGGAACGAGGTCTATGATGAGTCAGAAATTATACTTGATGATATAACAGAAGGGGAGACAGATATAGCACCTGAAAGAGTAAAGAGTATTCTTGAAAAGATTGTGGCTGCTTCAATAGTTATACCAAAAGGAACAAAGATACCTCCACGTTCTTACTATACCATAGGCGATTTGATGAGTATTGTTATAGTGATTATTCCTACAGAGATAGGGCCTCTTCCTATCTTTCTTCCTTTCCCTATAAGAGAGCCAGATGGCTGTCAGTATTATGAGCCCATACTTGCTGTAAATCCTGGCTCCTTAAGTTTTATTGATGATATACTTGGGAAGATACCTCTCTTTGCCAATTTAGGACTGGACTTCACAATGCGGCTTTATGACAGCAAGGACAACCTTATAGAGCATACTGAATATATAGTTGATACTCCTGTGACAACTGTTGGTAAGAATGACCCAAGGATGTCAGGTATCTTTGACTGGTATCCACAAAAACCCACCCCGGGAAAACACAATATAACATTCCAGCCATGGATTGGTGGTGAGTTTGGAATGGCTGACTGGCTATTTAACTGGCCTACATCCTTTGTTGTAAAAAATGACAGAATGGTTTCCATATCAGAACTTTCTTTTATCCACAAAAGAGAACACTGGAAGACACTGGACCTTTGGAAATATGGGACTGACAGAAAAGTCATTGATAAATTTACAGTTGTAGATAATCCAGAAGACCCAACATATGGAAGAATAAATATAAATACTGCTTCTGATATTGTCCTTATGTGCCTTCCGCTTGTTGATAAAGATGTTGCGGATGCGATAATAAGAGGTAGACCTTATAAAGACATATCAGAGGTACTCGGGGTATATAGCGATGGTTCTTCGCTACAGGAACTTTTAAGCAAGGAGATGACAAAATATGGTTTTAATCTCAGGGACAATACAATGGACTTTTTCATAGATGAAGAAAAGGAGAAAGAACTTATCTTTTCAAGAATCATAGACCTTATAACCGTAAGGAGCAATGTATTTAAAATTATAACAGTAGGACATAAGGTGCAGGATATAAATAATAATGGTAAAATAGAAGAAGGTGAAATTATAGCAGACAAAAAATTAATTATCTGGTATGATAGAAATAAGAGAAAGATAATATACAGACAGGAGATATTATAGAGAAGAAGAGGCAGGGTAATAATATGAAAAAAATAAAAATTAAACTTTCTCAAAAAAATAAAAGGGTATTACTTATATCTGCTCTTGTAATTATTTTTGCTGGACTTATATACTTCATTTTGTTTTTTAAGAACAGAAATGTAGTTGCAGTTGTTAATGGTTATCCAGTTACAATAAAGGATATACTTGTTGAGATGGAGTCATCTCCATCAGTATATAAGGAGACGCTGGAAGTAGACCCTAAAAGTGTTGTGGAAACATATATAAATCAGATACTTCTCTACCAGGAAGCAAAAAGATATGAGAGAAGATTGAAAAGAGATGTGGATGATATGATGAAAAACTATTATATAAAAGTCATGGCAAAAGAATATGTAGATAAAATTCTCACTGAAAGGATAAAAGTTGCCGATGAAGAGATAACAGAGTATTACAATACCCACCTGGAAGAGTTTCTTATACCTGAAAAAGTAAGGTTATTTGAGATAGTACTACCCACACAGGAGAAAGCCGAGGTAGTAAGGAAACGGCTCTCTTTGGGAGAGTCGTTTGAGTTGATAGCAATGAATGAGTCCATATCGGCAAGCAAGGAGAAGGCAGGAGACCTTGGATGGATTGATGTAAGAAAACTTGAGCCGGAGATAGCAGCACTTGTTTCAAGGATGACACCTGGTGATATACTTGCAAATATTATAAGAACAGAGGCAGGGTACCACATCATCAAACTTGCTGGTAAGACAGAAAGCAGGATGCTTACACTTGAAGAGGCAAAGCCATCTATAAAGGAGATGCTAGTTTCCTTCAAAAAGAAAGGAGAGGTTGATATTTTGATGGCTAAACTTAAGGAAAAAGGGAGAATAAGGATTTATTTGGAAAAGGTAGAGAGATTGAAGTCAAAATAAAAGAGAGGGGACAATGAAAAAGATAATTATCTGTGCAATACTTATCTGTGTAATATCTGGACTTTACTGTGAGAATACATCAGTTGTGATGGTGGGAAACAAGGTTGTTTTTGAAAGCGATGTTAGAATGAAGATGAAGGAAGAGAACAAGGACTATGAAGAGGCACTGAGGGATGTTGTGATAGAAAAGATGCTTCTATTCCAGGCGGAGAATGAAGGGATTGTGGTTTCTCTTGATGAACTCACTCTTGAAATAGAACGTATTAAGAAAAGGTTTCCCGATGAGGTGTCTTTTTACAAGGCACTGGAGGCAGATAATATACCTTATAGTATATTTGTAAAGACAGTTGAAGAGAAGATAAAGGTCAGGAACATCATAAAAAAGAATGTGGTTGATAAGATAGAGATAACTACGCCTGAGATTGCAGCGAAGATGAAAGAGTTAAAGGAAAAAGGTAATTATTACTATCGTTTCCGTCTGAAGTGGTTTGATAGTGAATCATCAGCACAAGAATTTATAAATGCCTTTGATAATACAAAGGAAACAGATATGGGAGAGGAAGGGATTCTTTCCAGAGAAGAGATTATGTCTGAGGTTTTATCTGAGATTGAAAAACTTTCTCCGGGAAAACTCAGTGGTCCCATTAAAATCGGGAACAGATATCTTGTAGTTTTTCTTAAAGATGTAAGACATGAAGAAGTCAATTCCTATCAGCAGTTATACCTTAATGCCAGAATGACTCTGCAGAATATGAAGTTTGAGGAGAAGTTTAACAATTATCTTAAAGAACTACATTCAAAAATTCCTGTCTTTTACTGCGATTGATTATTGTGGATTCTGATTGTTGATAAGATGAAGAAAAGAGTGATAGGTATATCTATCGGAGACCCTTCTGGTATAGGACCCGAGGTGCTTCTGAAAGGGCTTCCATATATTAAAAAAATTCCCGGAGCCATACCTCTTGTTATAGGAGATATCCCTGTTATTGAGAAAAATTTCATCTACGGGAAGGCACAACTTAATGTTGTAAAAACAAAAGACGAGATAAAAGAAAATTGTCTTAATATCTATGAAGCAGGAATTATAAGAAATAAAAAATTTCCAACAGGTAAGGACTCACCTATATGTGGTAAGGCATCCTTTCTTTATGTGGAGAGGGCAATTCAACTCTGGGAGGGAGGGCAGATAGATGGCCTTTTGACACTTCCTATATCAAAGAAGTCATGGCATCTTGCTGGTTTTAGATACGCAGGACATACAGAACTCCTTGCTGAACGGCTCCAGTGTAAAAAGTATGCTATGGTTATGGTTGCAGGAAATATAAAGGTACTGCTTGCAACAACACATATACCACTGAAGGACGTAAGTAAAAATTTGTCCAAAACACTTCTCATTGAAAAGGTTACCACCGGGTATGAATTTCTGGTAAAACTCGGTATAAAAAGACCTTTAATGGGCATCTCTGCGCTTAATCCCCACAGTGGAGAATCTGGCATACTTGGCAGGGAAGAAAGCGAAATAATAATTCCTGCGATAAGGATATTGCATAAAAGAGGGATAGATTGTGAAGGCCCCATTCCTGCAGATGCCATCTTCAAGAAGGCAGTGGAAGGAAAGTGTGATATGGTTATAGCGATGTATCATGACCAGGCGATGATACCGCTTAAAACATTCTTTTTTGATAAACTTGTCAATTGTACATTAGGCCTGAAAATGGTAAGGACAAGCCCCGGGCATGGTACCGCCTTTGATATTGCATATAAGGGGCTCGCAGACCCTTCCAGTTTTATTGAGGCATATAAACTTACTGGAGATTTGATAACAAAATTTTGCATTAAGCAAAAAGAAACAATGTAGCGGTCGGAGGAGATACATAATGGAGTTTCTTACACTAAGAAAATGCCTTGAACTTTTGCAGGCAAAAAATATAAATATGAAGAAGTATTTCGGGCAGCACTTCCTTATAGATAAAAACAGCAGGGATAAACTCCTGTCTTTTGCAGAACTGACAAAAGATGATATTGTGGTTGAGATAGGACCAGGATTGGGCGCACTTACAGATGGATTTATAGATAAGGTAAAGGATGTATATGCATTTGAGATAGACCCTGATTTCTGCGATATCCTGAAAGAAAGGTTTTCTGGATATTCTAATTTCCATCTCATAGAAAAGGACTTTCTTGAAACAGCGGCCGAGTGGTGGGAACTACTTCCTAATAAGGTCAAAGTGATAGGCAACACACCCTACTACATCAGTTTACCCATTGTTTTTAAAGTCCTGGATATGAGAGATAAAATAAAATCAGCACTTCTTACAGTACAGAAAGAGGTGGGAGAACGTCTCGTTGCATCTCCTGGCAGTAAAAACTATGGTGCTATCTCTGTCCTTCTTTCTATTTACTCTCAATCAAAAATATGTTATCTTTTAAGAAAAGACGTATTCTTCCCTAAACCAGAGGTAAGTTCAGTGGCAGTGAGGATAGTTCCTCTGGAAAGGCCTGTGATAAAGATAGATAAAGAAAAAGAGTTCTGGGAGTTTTTACCACTGGCTTTCAATCTGAGAAGGAAGAAAATATCTAATGTTGTTCATAAAATCTTTGGCATAGAAAAAGAGAGGTTCAGAAAACTGTTGGAGGAAGAAAATATTTCAATGAATGTCAGGGTGGAGACACTTACGCCTGAAGAGATTTATAGGGTATTTAAAATTATAACAATTCTAAAAAAGGAGAGAAAAGATGGCTGTGTGGATAGGTGTTAATAGAAGAGCAAGGGTTTGTTATGGATTTGATGATATATCTCTTGTGCCGGGTAACATTACCATTAATCCTGAAGATGTGGATATCTCAACAGAGATAAGTGGTATAAAACTCAAAATACCTGTGCTTGCTGCTGCAATGGATGGTGTATGTGATACAAAATTTGCTGTTGAGATGGGTAAACTTGGAGGAATAGGTGTGTTGAACCTTATGGGTATCTATACAAGATATGAAGACCCGTATGGAGTTATAGAAAAAATTATCAGCAGTCCACATCAAGAGTCCACAGCACTAATTCAAAGTGTTTACAGGGAGCCGGTGAAGGAAAAACTTGTAGCACAGAGAGTGGAAGAGATAAAAAAAGGCAATGTTATCTGTGCTGTAAGTTGTATTCCCCAGTATGCAGAACGGTTTCTCGGGATATGCCAGGAGGCAGGTGTGGATATATTTGTGGTACAGTCAACGGTTACTACGGCAAAACATATATCCTCTTCCTATAAAGCACTTGATTTTGCTCCTTTTTGCAAAACAGCAAAAGTTCCTATTATTGCGGGTAATTGTGTTACCTTTGATGTTGCTATGGAACTAATGGAAACAGGTATTTCTGGCCTTCTTGTTGGTATAGGACCTGGGGCTGCTTGTACTACAAGGGAGGTGCTCGGCATAGGGATACCACAGGTAACTGCCACAGCGGACTGTGCAAGTGCCAGGGATACCTATTCTAAGAAGACAGGAAGATATGTTCCTATTATTACAGATGGTGGTATGGTAACCAGCGGTGATATATGTAAGGCGTTTGCTTCAGGTGCGGATGCGGTTATGATTGGCTCTGCTTTTGTCAAGGCAGTAGAATCACCCGGTAAGGGATATCACTGGGGTATGGCAACATCTGATGAGAACCTGCCGAGAGGCACAAGGATTAAGGTTGGTGTCTCCTGCACACTTAAAGAGATATTATTAGGACCTGCAAAGGTGGATGATGGTTCACAGAACCTTATGGGTGCGCTAAAACTTTCTATGGGCTCCCTTGGGGTTAGAAACATAAAAGAAATGCAGATGGTAGAGATTGCCATAAGTTCATCTTTTAAGACAGAAGGGAAGATATACCAGTCAATTCTTCGCGCTTCAACAGGGAAAAACAAAAAGTAGTGTTTATATCTACGTGAAAGATTTATGGAGGTCCTGTGAAAGAGTTTGTACATCTTCATCTCCATACAGAACACAGTTTACTTGATGGTATGTGCCGTATAGAACAGGTAACACAAATGGCTCACAAAGAAGGGATGAGGGCACTTGCCATTACAGACCACGGGACTATGGGTGGAGTGTTGAAGTTTTATGAAGAGGCACTCAAACATGGAGTAAGACCTATCATAGGGGCAGAGATGTACATCGCTCCGGGTAGTCGTTTCCAACAGGAATATACTAGCAGGAAAGAGGCATCTTTTCATATCACACTGCTTGCTGCCAATGAAAAAGGGTATCGGAATCTCCTCAAACTTTCCACCCTTTCTTTTACCGAGGGTTATTATTATACACAACGGATAGATAAGGAGATTCTTTCAGAAAATTCTGAAGGTATTATTGTGTTGAGCGGTTGTCTAAAAGGAGAGATTACCTCCTACCTTATAAACGGCGATATAGATAAGGCAGTTGAAATGGTGGGTGTATATCAGGATATTGTTGGTCGTGAGAATTTTTATCTTGAGGTAATGGAAAACAAAATTCCTGAACAAGACAAGGCAAATAAATTACTTGTAGAGATAGCAAGAAAGACAGGGGCAGGGCTTGTTGCCACAAATGACTGCCATTATCTTAAAAAAGGAGATGCATTTGCCCATGAAGTTTTGCTCTGTATACAGACCCAGACACATATTGAGGATAAAGACAGGATGCGGTTTCAAACAGATGAGTTTTACTTTAAAACATCTGACGAGATGTATGCTGCTTTTAAGGACATACCTGAGTCGCTTAAAAATACACTGGTAATAAGCGAGAGGTGTAATGTTAAGATAGACGTCGGAAGGTATCATCTCCCTGTTTTCCATCCGCCAGAAGGTAAAAATCCAGATATCTATTTAGAAGAGTTAATAATAAAAGGACTTAAAGAGAAATTCGGGATAGAATGCAGGAAGAAACTGAAAGATTATACCTTTAAAAATGAGATAGTAGAAAGGGCAGCATATGAGTTTGAAGTTATAAAAAAGATGGGGTTTTCCAGTTATTTTCTTATTATACAGGACTTTGTAAATTACGCAAGGACAAATAATATAAGGGTTGGCCCTGGGAGAGGTTCTGCTGCTGGCAGTTTAGTTGCCTATCTTCTTGGCATTACAGAGATTAATCCGCTTACCTATAATCTTATATTTGAAAGATTTCTGAATCCTGAAAGGATAAGTTTACCAGATGTGGATGTTGATTTCTGTGACAGGCGTAGGGATGAGGTTATTGCCTATATAAGAGAAAAATATGGCAAAGAAAATGTATCACAGATAGGAACCTATGGAAGGATGGCTGCTCGTGCAGTTGTAAGAGATGTGGGAAGGGCATTGGGTTTAACTTATACTGAGGTTGACCGTGTGGCAAAGTTAATATCTCCTGAACCCGGTGCAACTCTGTCAGAAGAGATAGTTCATAATGCCGATATTAAAAAAATTATGGAGAGTGAAGAACGGATTAAAAACCTTTTTGATATTGCCCTGAAATTAGAAGGACTTGCAAGGCACTCTTCTACACATGCTGCAGGGCTTGTTATAACAGAAACACCTGTATATGAGTATGCACCTTTATTCCGTGCTTCAAGTGGCGAACTGGCGACGCAATATGAAATGGAGGCAATAGAAAAGATAGGACTTCTTAAGGTTGACATACTGGGGCTAAAAACACTTGCGGTTATAGAAGATACCTTAAAACTGATAAAAGAAAGGAAGGGAATAGATATAAAAGAATTTCCTTTAGATGATAAAAATACATATCAACTTCTTTCAAGAGGAGAATCATTAGGTGTATTTCAGCTTGAAAGTAAGGGAATGCAGAAACTTCTTAAGGATATAGAACCACAGAATTTTGAGGACTTAATTGCAATACTTGCACTATACAGACCAGGTCCTATGAAAAGCGGTATGGTGGAAGAATACATAAGAAGAAAAAAAACCCCGTCCTGCATCACTTATGACCATCCTTCTCTTGAACCCATCCTTAAAAGTACCTATGGAGTGATTCTGTATCAGGAGCAGGTAATGGAAATCGCTCATCAACTCGCTGGCTTTACTATGGGGCAGGCGGATGAGTTGAGAAGGTCTATGGGCAAGAAAGATATTGAGGCGATGGAAGAAAAAAGAGGACTATTTATAGAAGGAGCGAAGAAAAACGGTGTATCTGAACCATTAGCAAGGAAGATATTTGAACAGATTGCAAAATTTGCGGGGTACGGGTTCAATAAATCACATAGCACTGGCTATGCATTGATTTCCTATCAGACAGCGTTTTTGAAGGCAAATTACCCCCTTGAGTTTATGACAGCACTCCTTAACAGTGAAATAGGAAATTTTGATAAAATTGCAGGATATATAGATGAATGTGAGAGGATGAATATATGGTTATTGCCACCTGATATATCTGAGAGCGATGAAAGGTTTAAGATATTCAGTAATGACATACTCTTTGGGCTTTCTGCTGTGAAGAATGTAGGGGAAGGTGCAATAAAATCCATAATAGAGGCAAGAGAAAGGGGACTCTTTACATCAATTTTTGATTTCTGTGAAAGGGTTAATCTAAGAAGTGTCAATAAAAAGGTAATAGAGAGTTTAGTAAAGGCAGGTGCATTTGACTATTTAGAAATTCCAAGGTCACAACTGTTTGCAATGATAGATGAAGCAATAGAACGTGGTTCTAAGATGCAGAAGAAAAAAAGTGAAGGAGAGATGAATATATTCACTGCTGGTAAAAATAGCATAACTTTTAATGTTAACAGAAACATTGTCAATTCCCTTCCGGAATGGTCTGAAACAAGACTGCTTTCCTATGAAAAGGAAATGCTGGGTGTTTATCTTACAGGGCATCCACTAACAAGGTATACTTCCATAATAAAGATGTTCTCAAATGTTTCTATATCTGAACTTGAGGATGTAAAAGAAAATATGCCTGTCTGTATAGGTGGAATACTGACTGAAATAAAGAGAACAAGCAATAGGAAAGGAGAAAGGATGGGATGGGGTGAGATGGAGGATACAACGGGCAGGGTAAAGGTTCTTTTCTATCCACGGGTATATGAATCATACTCTGCATTAATAAGGAAGGGCGGAATGATTTTTGTAAAAGGTAGAGTTGAAAAAAGGGAAGGGATAACGGTTATAGCAGATGATGTGGCAAATCTTAATACTGCTAAGGATAGGTTTATTTCAAGTGTGGAAGTAGATATAAATCTGCCCTTCCCTGATGAAAAATTAGAGAAGTTAAAAGGGTTATTTATAAAAAATAAGGGTAACTGTCAGCTTTATATTAACCTTATAAAGGACGGAAAAAAGAAGGTAAAAATAAGAGCGATGACCTATGCAATAAATCCTGATATTGACTTTTTAGAAGAACTGAAGATTATAGTAGGGGAATCTTCCTTTCATATTATGGTGTAATTAGATGATAAAACCAATAATAAAAACATTGTGGTGGGAGAACGGAAGGTTATATATTATAGACCAGAGGGTACTTCCTGAAAAAGAAAGAATACTGGAACTAAAAAATATAAGAGATGTATGGGAATCCATAAGAAATTTAAGTATCAGGGGAGCACCTGCTATTGGATGTGTTGCTGCCTATGGGGTTACCCTTTCCGCATTAAGGATAGATACAAAAGACAGTAAGGGATTTATAAAGGAAATAAAAAGTAATATTAAATATCTAAAGACATCAAGACCCACTGCATATAACCTTTTTTTTGCGCTTTCACGGATGGAAAGGGTATTAGAGGAATTTAGTGATATGTCTATTTCCTGGTTAAAAGAGAGATTGCTTAAAGAGGCAGAGAATATATACAGAGAAGACCTTGATTGCTGTTATAAAATAGGAGTAAATGGTGCCCGATTGATACAGGATAATATGAACATTCTTACACATTGCAATGCCGGTGGACTTGCGACAAGCGGATATGGGACAGCACTTGCGGTCTTTTTTACTGCAAAGAAACAGAAGAAAAAATTCAATGTGTTTGTAAATGAAACCAGACCTGTATTACAAGGGGCGCGGCTTACTACATGGGAACTGAAAAAGGCAGGTATACCTTATACACTTATATGTGATAATATGGCAGGATATCTGATGAATCTGGGAAGGATAGATATGATAATCACAGGGGCAGATAGGATTGCAAAAAATGGAGATACAGCAAACAAGATAGGGACATATTCGCTGGCAGTTCTGGCAAAATACCACAAGGTTGACTTTTACATAGCAGCACCTTATTCTACCTTTGACCCTTCTATAAAAAATGGTAAGGATATTCCAGTAGAGGAGAGGGATGCGGAAGAAGTGAGAAAGATTAAGGGAAGGTTAATTGCTCCTTCTGATGCGCCTGTTTACAACCCTGCATTTGATATAACGCCAACACATCTTATAAAGGGTTTTATCACAGAAGATGGTATAATAAAAAAACCGGGCGGTTGGCTCAGCGGTTAGAGCGCTTGCTTCACACGCAAGAGGTCGCAGGTTCAATTCCTGCACCGCCCACCCCGCTTAGTCTTAGTACCGCCCCCGCAGTGGAAATCCACTGCGGGGGCGGTAGGGTACAAATTTCACTTGACAAATTTTTTTTATGTTATATAATTAACATAAATAACAAAGTATATTAAAAGAATGGAAGATTTTATAAAAAAGATAAAACAGGAACTAAAAAATAACAAACTTGCAAATATTTTTTGCCGTTCACTTTATGATGGCTTCATAATGTCCTTTCAGGGCACTATTCTTTGCTGTAATCAAAACCTTGCAGATATATTTGGATATAAAGAGGAAGAACTTGAAGGGGCAGAGATATCTATTCTTTTTCCCGATATACCCAAGAGAGAAAGAAAAAAGTGGTTTGAAAAGGAAGATGCTATTATTAAGGGAAGAAAAAAAGACGGTAGAGATTGTATAGTTCGTATTAGAGGCAAGGTTGTCAATTATAAAGGGAAGAAACTCCAGTTTTTTGCAATACAGGATTTAACAGAAGCAGAAAATTACAGGCAGATTATCAAAGAAAGCGAAGAAAGATACAGAGTGCTTACAGAATCCCTTCTTGACGGGATTTTTCTTACAGACCTTGAAGGCAATATTATCTATGCAAATCCTGGTGCTCTGGAGATGTTCGGATTTAAGGATATAAAGGAAGCTCAGAAAAAGTCATTTTTTGACCTTGCCCTTCCCCAGTTTATTGAAAGGGTAAAGACGGACTTTAAACTTATTTCTTCGGGAAAGGGAGAGTTTCTTGTTGAGTATCAGGTAAGGGATGTAAAAGGAACATCCTTCTGGGTGGAAGCCATAGGCAGCAGAACTGTTTTTGGTAAAAGGGAGAGCAATCTTATCTGTCTTAGAGATATTACGGAGCGCAAACTTGCAGAAGAAAGTTTAAGAAAGATGCAGGGAAGGATGAAAAAGGTGCTTGAAGAAACAGTAAGCGCGCTGTCAAGAACCATAGCGGAGAAAGACCCATATACATCAGAGCACCAGAGAAGGGTATCAAAACTTGCCTGTGCCATAGCAGAGAAGATGGGCTTTCTCTCTGACTTTGTTGATGGATTAAGAATTGCCTCTATCCTGCACGACATAGGCAAGATATATATTCCCGGAGAAATCCTTTCTGCTCCAAGACCCCTTACAGATATAGAGATGGCACTTGTCCGCCTTCATCCTGTTAAGGGATACCATATACTTAAAGATATTGACTTCCCCTGGCCTGTGGCAAAAATAGTGTTTCAGCATCATGAACGGTTTGATGGAAGTGGATATCCTGAAGGTATAGATGATGATAATATCTTGCTTGAGTCAAGAATTCTTGCTGTTGCAGATGTTGTTGAGGCGATGAGTTCACACAGACCTTACAGAGATGCGTTAGGTATAGAATCTGCCCTGAAAGAGATAGAAACAAAGAAAGGTTTATGTTATGATGAAAAGGTTGTGAACACTTGTAAGGAACTTTTCAAGATGGGATTCAGATTATAAATAATCTCCTGCCTTCTCCTCTGGTCGCACTAGCACTTCTTTGAATCCCTTCAAAGAGGAAAATGCCGAAGTGGGGAGTCGAACCCCAACGGTGTTGCCACCACCAGGTCCTGAACCTGGCGCGTCTGCCAATTCCGCCACTTCGGCAAAAATTAAAACCCGCTACTTATATGCAAAAAAAGATTGTCCAGTGCCAATTTCAGGTTTATATTATATCTTATTCTCCCTTTAAGTTCCAGAATTTTTTCCATTATATCAAGTATATTCCTGTTAGATGGTAAAAAACTATCATCAATTTGTTTGTTAATAAGAAATTCTTCAGGGATGCCTGTTTTTTTAAGATAAATATCCCTGTAAAGCAGAAGTATTTTCCCTGTATCTTCTTCTACCTCCTCCCTGTCCCTTTCAGTTACAAATTCGTCAATTGCCTTAAAAAATCTGAAAAAATCCTTATCCCTTGCATAACCTAAAATATCTGTAAACTGCTGGTATATCTTTTCCATAGGCACTGTATATTCAGGTAAAGTATAATTAAGCCGTATCTTCTGGCATCTTGAGACAATCGTGGGCAGAAAAAAGTTTATATTACTACTCTGAATTATCAGTGTTCCGTAGGAGGGTGGTTCTTCCAGTATTTTTAAAAAGGCATTTGCTGCTTCAGACCGCATATAGCTAATCTCAAAAATATATATTTTCCTTCTACCATAATATGGAGTGATATAGATATCTCCTTTTACCCACCGGACATCATCTATTGAGAGTGTGCTTTTAGAAGGAGTTATCCACTTTGTATCAGGATGGGTCCTGTTTTCAATCTGTATGCAGTCAGTGCATTTATCACAGGGAGGTGTCTCCTTACAGTGCAGGAGTTTTGATAGAAATATAACACACTCATTTCTCTCTTTGCTGCTGCCTCCAAATATGATATAGGCACCTGAAATCCTATCCTTTTTTTTTATTTTTACAAGAAATTCCTTTGCTTCATCTATGTCCATCAATAAATCTCCCCCACTCTTTTATAATCTCTTTGTGTGTAAGAAGGACTGTTTTTCTTTTTATTACCTTTATCCGTTTCTTCTCTTGTCTCGCAATATGAAGGTATCCATCTCTAACTTTTTTCTGAAATTCCAGGGATTCTTTTTCAATCCTGTCCCTCTTTTTGTTTTTTAATACCGATAGAAGTTCACTGGCTGGTGCATCTATCAGAAATGTTATATCAGGGAAGGAATCTCTAACAAGGAAACTGTGAATATATCTGATAAGTTTTAAAGAAATTCCCCTGCCATATCCTTGATATGCTGTTGTTGAGTCAATATATCTGTCAAGAACAACTATCTTTCCTTTTTTAATATATGGGATTATGAGTTCTTCAACAAGCTGGCTGCGACTGGCAAGATATAGAAAAAGTTCAGTTAATGGACATATATTATTCTTGCTGTCAAGCAAAATCTTTCTTATCTTTTCTCCTGTATATGTCCCACCTGGTTCGTTTAGCAACACATAATCCAGACAATTTTTGTCAAGATACTCACAAAATAATCTTGCCTGGGTACTCTTACCACAGCCATCTATACCTTCAAAACTTACTATTATACCTTTTTTTTTATACATTCTTACCTTCAATCGACAAATTTTATATATATAGTTCCAATAAGTTTTTCCCCTTCCTTTATCTCTACTTCAAATTTATCCTTTTCTCCTTTGACCATATATCTTTTAATCATATCATCATAAGTTACCCAGTATCCGATATCCTGCAGGTCATTTTTTCTTGCATTTCCAGCAAAACCCCTTATATCCGCTTTAATATTTTCGAGATTACCCGAATATACCACCTTTTCTATCTTGAATTTAATCCCCTTTTTAATCTCTAATTCACCATCCGGGGCAAGGGAAAATGTATTATCTTCTGTGGTTATTATTACAGTAAAGTCCCCGGTCTCTTCTATCTTTTCTTCCTGATACTCTATAATGTTTGAAGGAGTAATCGTAGTTGCCACAGTTTTTTGTAGGATAGAGTGCGGATATAACAAGACAAGACAAAGATAATATACCGCAAATCCTGTATATATAACTGAAAGTGCTACTCCATACACAAATTTCTTCCTGTTTATTTTTAGCAATATCGCCGAGAGAGTAATCAGAATAAAGGCAATCCCGATATTTATAACTGAGGATAAAATTACATAATCTAACATATTATTCCTCCTGGTATATTGTTATCCTGTTCTTGCCAGCAGATTTTGAAGCAAATAGTGCATGGTCTGCTTTGCTTATAATTTCTACATCGGTCTTTCCATGTTCTGGAAATGTTGCAATTCCTATACTCATTGTTAGATTAACCTCTTTTTCAGATTCGCCTTTTAAAAATGCATATTTTGATACATTTTTTTTAATCCTCTCTGCAAAAACCTTTGCTTCATCACTTGATGTGAAAGGTAAAAGATATGCAAATTCATCCCCTCCAAACCGACAGACCACATCACCTTCCCTGACAGAGTTCTTCACCAGGGAACCAAGTTCTGAAAGTATCTGGTCTCCCTTTGGATGCCCATAACTATCCACATAATATTTGAAATTGTCAAGGTCTGAAATCATAATTGAAATGGGAAAACCAGCCCTTTTTGCTCTGGCAAACTCCTGTTCTACTCTTTTTTGAAAATACCTTCTATTATAAAGGCCTGTAAGAGCATCGGTTATTGATGCCTTGTTAACCTCTTCGTGTAGTATAGCGTTTTCAATCTCTATATTAAGGTGCCTCAGGAAGATGTCCATCTCATTTTTCGTCTCTTCAAATAGTATATATTTATTTTTTCTCTTTAAATCTGAGATACCAACGATAACAATCGCATTTGTTTTTTCCCTGTCTCCTACGGGTAGTATAATTACCTCTCTGCAATTTCCGAAGGCATATTCCTGAAGGGATTGCTTAATTTTCTCATCTATTTCTCCAGAGATACTTCCGGGAGAAAATGTAAAGACAGAATATGTTCTGTTTAACTCACTGGCATATTTATTTTCTTTAGAGACATTGACCGTCAATATATCACCTGATGTATATTCTTTAATGCGCTCTCCGATTATAAGAATAATTCCTCTATCTCCCCCGTAAAAATTAAGAAATATATCTAAACTTTCTCTCAAGATGGCATCTATTTTTATATGAGTTCCAAGCCGTATCAGCCCTGCATTAAGTAATTCTATAAAATTTTTCTGTTGAAGAAGAGAATGGTAGTAAAAGCGGATTATTCTAAAAACAAGGAACAGGAAAAAGTATGTAATCAGAAGGAACGGAATTATAATTCTTAAAGCATATTTTATAGTAGCAACCGGTTCTACCCACATAGCAGTTAGAATTATAGTAATCGTTACAACAATATAAAGTAGGACCTCCGTTATTATAAATATCCTGTCCCTTATTATGCTTTTCATCACTAATATATTAAATTTTTTTTCTGAATATTTCAAATTATGTATTTCTATGCCAGGAGCCCGTAAGGGCAAGATGGGTGAGGATGAAATAGTTCCCCCCTCCCTTGAGGGGAGAGGGGTAAGGTGAGGGCGAGACATTTCCTCTGCTTTCCACCCTCACCTATCCTCCCCCTCCGCCACTGAGATGTTGGCGGACTGTCGCATTGGGGGGGAATTTAAAATTTTCCATCTCTATCTCCTACCTAAGTTATCTCAAATTCTGTAAATTATGTATTTGTTCCAATGGGCTATGTTGTTATTCCAGATAAAATAGGGTAAAATGAAATAAGGAGATTAACAGATTTTTATAAACAAGGGGGAAAGAATGAAAAAGGGATGGCTTTTGTTATCGGTTCTTGTGCTTGCTGGCTGTGCAATAGTAAATGTATATGTGACCTTTCCGGAAGAAAAGATAGAAAAGGCAGCCGAAGAATTGCTTGCCCCACCATCACAGAGTAAACCGCAGAGTAATCTATTCCGTTTCATATTTACAGATGTTGCTTATGCCCAGGAGGTTGTTGAAGTAAAAAGGGATATAAAGACCGACTCCCCTGTGATAAAAGCAGCGAAACAAAGGATGGATACCTGGCGTGAGGAGATGGATACATACAAAAAAGAAGGGTTTGTCGGCGAGACAAATGAGTTCACTGTTGTGGTGAGGAATTTGCCTTCCGACCCAGAAAAGGCAAAAAGGATAAAAAAAATTGTGAACGATGAAAACCAGCAAAGAAGGATAATGATGGATGAACTGCTTAAGATAAACAATGTACCTGCAGGAGAGATTACTAAATTCAAAAGGATTTTTGCTGATGTTATGAAGAAATATTCTCCCAGCGGAACATGGATTCAGGAAGAAGAATGGTACAGAAAAGAATAAAAAGTGTAATTCTATCCGGATGTGAGGCATCTGCTGAGGGCGCTATCAGGGCAGGGTGCAAGTTTTATGCTGGTTATCCAATAACTCCACAGAACAGATTCCCTGAATATATGAGTGTAAGGATGCCGGAGGAAGGAGGTGTTTTTATACAGGCGGAGAGTGAAGTTTCTGCTATCAATATGGTCTTCGGCGCATCAGCAGCAGGTGTAAGAGCAATGACATCATCTTCATCTCCTGGTATTTCCTTGAAACAGGAAGGCATATCATATCTTGCTGGTTGTGAACTGCCAGCAGTGATAATAAATATGAACAGAGGTGGTCCAGGACTTGGAGATGTAACACCCAGTCAGTCGGATTATTTCCAGTCAACCAGAGGTGGTGGACATGGGGATTACAGAACTATTACACTTGCACCCTGGAATGTTCAGGAGACATATGACCTCACATATCTTGCTTTTATCCTTGCTGACAGATACAGAAATCCTGTCCTTGTACTTGCAGATGGAATGATTGCACAGATGATGGAGCCAGTAAAACTATTCCCATGGAAAAAACAGATACCGAAGAAAAGATGGGCACTTACAGGATGTAAAGGGAGAAGGCCAAACTCTATAAAATCACTTTTTTTAACACCAGGGGTTCTTGAAACCCATAACTGGAAGATAGCAAGGAAATATCAGAAGATTATTGAAAATGAACAATTATATCACACATATATGTGTAATGATATAGACCTTCTTCTTGTGAGTTTTGGAACCTGTGCAAGGATATGCTTTGAAGCAATTACACTTGCAAGAGCACAGGGTATAAAAGCAGGTCTTTTCAGACCTGTTACACTGTGGCCTTATCCATCAGAGCATTTAAAAAGGATTGCAGAAAAGGTCAAGAAAATACTTGTTGTGGAGATGAACTGCGGACAGATGGTAGAGGATGTAAAACTTGCGGTAAGGAATGACGTCCATATATTTTTCTATGGTAGACCCGGCGGAGGAGTTCCTGCACCTGAGGAGATTCTTAAAGAGATAAAGAGGATATGATATGCTGCAAAAGACAGAAAAGTATCTGTACAGAAAACCAGAGAGTTTGACGGACAACATTACAATATACTGCTCTGGATGCGGACATGGTATCATCCATAGAATTATTGCAGAGGTAATTGACGAATTAAGTGTCAGGGAAAAGACCATAGGTATTGCTCCTGTCGGTTGCGCAGTACTTGCTTATGACTACTTTAATTTTGATGTGACAGAAGCAGCACACGGCAGACCTCCAGCAGTTGCCACAGGAATAAAAAGGTGCCTTCCTGACCGTATTGTATTTACATATCAGGGTGATGGAGACCTTGCGGCTATAGGAACTGCAGAGATTATACATGCCGCAGCAAGGGGTGAAAATATTACAGTAATTTTTGTTAATAATGGTGTCTATGGTATGACAAAAGGACAGATGGCACCTACAACACTTTTAGGACAGAGGACAACGACAACTGTAAAAGGTAGAGAACCCTATCAGCACGGATTCCCTATAAGAGTATGTGAACTTCTTGCTACTATTGAAGGTGCCTATTACATTGAAAGGACTAAAATTGACTCTATCCCTGATATTATAAAGACAAAAAGGGCAATAAAGAAGGCATTTACATATCAGATAGAAAAAAGGGGCTTTTCTCTTATTGAGGTACTTTCCACCTGTCCTACAAATTGGAAAAAGACACCTGCTGAGTCAATGGAGTGGGTAAGGACAGAGATGGCTTCTTTCTTCCCCCCCGGTGTCTATAAAGATAAAGGAGTTGCTGTATGATATTTTTACCACTTTCTATCTTTATAATTTTGCTTTTTATTTTGCTTCTTCCTGTCTTCTTTTTTATTATCCAGATTGAGATAATACGGCTGTCACTTGGGAAGATTGGGCTTTCTCCAGCATCTGCATTTATGATAATTTTGTTATCACTTATAGGAAGTATGATAAATATCCCATTATATACGAGGGAAGCAACTATCATACCTCCTGAAACTTCTTTCCCTTTCTTCCACTTTTTCCCATGGGTCCCCTATGAACACACAAAACAGGTAATTGCTATAAATTTAGGCGGTTGTATTATTCCACTTCTTTTATGTATATATCTCTTACCAAAGGCACCACTTCTTCCAACTATTTTTGCAACAATCATCACAACACTTATATGCTTTCATATATCAACTATTGTACCGGGAGTAGGGGTAAGGATTCCTGCTTTAATTCCACCTTTAGTTGCTGTATTCCTTGCCTTTATATTCTCTCCGGGCAATAAAATCCCTGTTGCCTATATCTCAGGAGTGCTTGGAGTACTTATAGGGGCAGATATACTTAATCTCCCACATCTTGAAGGTTATCCTGGTATTATGAGTATAGGTGGAGCAGGGGTATATGACGGAATTTTTCTTGTGGGTATAATTTCAGCACTTCTTGCATAGAAGAGGATATGGATAGAAACAGTATACCTATTAAAAACTGGCCTGACGATGAGAAGCCACGCGAGAAACTTCTAAAATATGGAGAACATAAACTAACTGATACAGAACTCCTTGCCATCCTTATAAGGACAGGTAGTAAAGGTGAAACAGCAGTGGATATTGCGAGAAGAATAATGCAAAAGTTTGGTTCTTTTCGTAATATGAGTCATACAAGTATTCATAAGTGGAAGGATATAAAAGGATTGGGAAAGACAAAACTCTGTCAGATAAAGGCAGCGATAGAGATAGGAAGAAGATTCAAGGAAGAGGAGTTTAAGGGAAAAAAGGTAAAGATTACGGGACCAGAGGATGTTTTTTCCCTTCTTTTACCACGTATGCGAGACCTGAAAAAGGAAATTTTTGTAGTCATTCATATGGATGCTAAAAATAATATCTTTGACAGGACAGAAATAGAGGAAGGAACGGTTAACCGGGCAAGTCCTATTGTAAGAGAGATATTTTATAAAGCAATGGAAAATTTTGCCTCTTCAATTATCTGTGTCCATAATCACCCTTCGGGAGACCCATCACCAAGTAAGGAAGATATAGAGTTTACAAAGACACTTGTTAAGGCAGGGGAGGTCTTGAATATAAAGGTGGTTGACCATATAATAATCGGAGATGAGAGATATTATAGTTTTGTAAAAAGCGGTCTTATATGAAAAAAATACTTTTAACAGGGTGTGGTGGATTTATAGGTAGTAAGGTAGGTGAACTCTTGCTTGAAAGAGGTTTTTCAGTTGTTGGTATTGATGATATGAATGACTACTATGATGTGCGACTTAAAGAGTGGCGACTTGCACATCTTATAAAATATAAAAACTTCAGTTTTACAAAGCAGGATATATCTTCTCATAATATAAAAAAAGTGATAGTGGACTTTTCTCCTGATTCAATTATAAACCTTGCCGCAAGGGCAGGAGTTCGTGCAAGTATAAAGGACCCTTTTATATACTTTAAGGCAAATCTTGAAGGAACTCTAAATCTACTTGAAATAGCAAAAGAGATTGGAATAAAAAAGTTTATTCTTGCTTCAAGTTCTTCTGTTTATGCAGGGGAAGATATGCCTTTTAATGAAGAACTTCCTGTTAATAGACCTATATCTCCCTATGCTGCATCAAAGAAATCAGCAGAATGTTTATGTTATACATACCACTATCTATACAACATAGACATTACTGTTTATAGATTTTTTACCGTATATGGACCTGCAGGCAGGCCTGATATGAGTGTATTTAAATTTATCAAACTTATAGATGAAGGTGTTCCACTTACAATCTTTGGAGATGGGAGTCAGAAGAGGGACTTTACCTATGTTGATGATATTGCAGAAGGGACTATTAGAGGATTGGATATTTCCGGATTTAACATAATAAATCTTGGAGGAAACCATCCCTATTCTATAAATGAACTGGTCTCTTTAATTGAGAAAGAACTTGGAAAGAAGGCGGTGATAAACTACAAAAATTTTGAAAAGACAGACCTTGTTGCAACATGGGCTGATATAGAAAAGGCAAAGAGATTACTTAACTGGCAGCCGTTGAAAGGACTTCCTGAAGGGATAAGAAAGACGGTCCAGTGGTATAAAGAAAATAGACACTGGATAAAAGACATAAAACTTGTTGACTGAAAGGAGTAGTAAGAAATGAAGGTATTGGTGACAGGTGGATGTGGATTTATAGGGAGTCATCTTACTGATAATCTTGTAGAGATGGGGCATAGTGTCTGTGTGGTAGACAACCTTTCTACAGGGAATATCAGAAATCTGAATACGAAGGTGCGGTTTTACGAGATGGATATAAGGGATGAAAAGATAAAGGATGTATTTGAAAAAGAACAACCGGAGATTGTCTTTCATCTTGCAGCACAGATAAATGTTAGAAAGTCAGAAGAAGACCCTTTTTTTGATATAGATGTGAATATTAAGGGTTCGGTGAATGTTATCAAGGCATTTCTTAATGTGAAAAATCCTAAGAAATTTATATTTGCCTCCACAGGTGGTGTTATGTATGGGAATACAGATATATTTCCAACACCTGAATCAGTAGAGCCATTTCCTCTATGTCCTTATGGAATATCCAAACTTACTGTGGAAAAGTATATGGTGTATTTTTCTGCATTTTATAACCTTCAGTTTGTCTCTTTAAGGTACGGTAATGTATATGGCCCAAGACAGAACGCACATGCTGAAGCAGGCGTCGTAGCGATATTTTCTACCAGTATCATTGAAGGAAAGACCCCAATAGTATTTGGAGATGGGCAGCAGACAAGGGATTTTGTGTATATAGATGATGTTATAAGGGCAAACATTACAATGATGGAAAGCCCTGTTACAGGTATCTTTAATGTTGGCACAGGGAAAGAGACAAGTGTAAACCAGATATTTGATTATATAAAGAGTGCATCAGGTAGAGATATAAGAAATGTTCATACAGACCCTAAAAAAGGAGAGATAAAAAGGAGTTGTCTATCTCCTGAAAAGATATTTAGGATGACTGGCTGGAAGGCAGAGGTTGATATAAGAGAAGGAATAAAGAAGACATTTGACTGGTTTAAAGAAATGCTTTTAGTGTGAAGTTGCTTCCCAGTCAGCATCGCTCTGGTAGACATTATAGTCCCTGAATGCAAGGTTCAGAACTCGTTGCTGGTAGTTTTTATAGTGCCAGAAGCACCGAATAATAGGTGTCTGTCCTTTCTTTTCTGTGTGGTCTGCCTGCCACATACGTGCCTCTTTCCAGGAAACAAACCCGTTTCTGTCCCTGTCTGCCTGCTCAATAATTTCTGCTGACTTATCTGCCTCCCAGAAATAACATTCATTAGGGTTGAACTCATATATATAACTGCAGGCAATAATTTCAGGGTTCCTATCATTAAATCCTGCTAAACCACCTGTATAGGGTGGTGAATAACCTGCTCCTGGAATATTTTCTGGTGGTATATCATTTGCTTCTGGAAATGCTTCCTGTCCATGCCCTGTCTTTCCTCTGTCCCTGTCAGTGAGACATATAAAACTCCCTTTTGTAGAGATATAAGATGGATATAAAGAGGAAAGCCAAGGTGGATAATCAGAGTAGTCCTGATAATACATCTCAATCGCATAAGAAAACTGTTTGAGGTTATTTATACAGTTTGCCTGTCTGCCTTTCTCCCTTGCCATTGAAAGTGCAGGCAGTAGTTGCCCTGCAAGTATTGAAATGATGGATATTACAACAAGTAATTCTATAAGTGTGAACCCCAGTTTTCTCATATTATTTTTTCTCCTTCAGTTCTTTTATCAATGTATGGGCAAACTCTTTCATCTCTTTTTCAGGGTCATTATAATAAATATTCCAGAGTGTGCTTTCTGTGTCAATAAAACGAAGATTTTTTGTGGCTATCTCAAGTGAGTGTTTTCTCACAGAGATTGTTTCTTCTTTCATCTCCCCTATCTTTAAAAGTTCCAGATACACATCCCTGTCTTTTGACTTTTCTGCCCATGCAATGATTTTAAACTTTGTCTCCTCATCTTCAGTAGAGAACCTATCAAGAAGTATAGATATATTATTCCTATCTAACTTCAGCAGTGCCTCCATTACTATCTCTTTGGTCTCTTTCTCTGTGGTGTCCAAGAGTGCCACAAGTTTTTCTTTATCTATCCTGCCGATACTCCAGCAGGCAGCCCTTTTAATATCAGGAGATACCTCTTGTCTTAAAATTTTTTCAAGTTCAGGTATGGACTGATTAAGTCCCATTCTACCGACTTCATATATGGCAAACTTTTTTTCTTCAGGGTTCTGACTATACAATTTTTTAAGATAGTATCTGGAACTGGTAGAGACGCCTTTTGTTGCATACCATACAGAGATTCTTATAATAGAAAGGGAAAAAATGCCGATACATGTCCAGAAAATAACCTTTCTCTTTTTTGAAAGCCCATTATAAAACCTTTTTATCTTCTCAGGTATCCTCATATTCTTATTGTATTTCATTTTATCCCTTTGTCAAGTTAATTAGTATCGTTAATTTATATACACAAAGTTCTTATTTTTAGCCGGTTGGATTACGAGATTCTATCTTTTAAACAACATTCAAATCCCTATTGTTTGCCCCTCTAAGCGGAGAGGGTGGGATTCGAACCCACGATCCGTTTCCGGATACGCGCTTTCCAAGCGCGCGCACTCGGCCACTATGCGACCTCTCCATACATATAAGAAATAAAGATTATATTCAGGATGATATTTTTGCAGGGAACTCATATCCTGAATTAAGCCGTTTACAGAAGATTTTTTTTGCCAGACGATTCAGTTTTGCAAAGGAGATATTTCTTTTTTCAAATTCCTTCAGTTTCTCTTTTGCCTTTTTTATCTTTTTTCTATGTAATTTCTTCATTTGATTTCTGTTTTTTCCCATAGGTGCTCCTTTCTCTTTGCAGTAGTATTATATCTTTTCAGCATTCCTTCCGTCAACAAGCTGGAAGATGTCCCTCATCCTGACTCTCTCCCCACAAATGGGGAGAAGGAATAAAAGGGTGAGGGAGAGGATGA
>JAMWCZ010000005.1 GCA_023819225.1 Candidatus Omnitrophota bacterium | reverse complement strand
ACCCTCGCCCCAGAGGGGAGAGGAGTGCCGAGTAGAGGAGTAAAGAGCCTCTACTGGCACGCCCGCCGAGTTGGTGAGGCGGGTGACCGAAGCCCGTAAGGGCAAGAAGGGTGAGGGGTGGGGAAAAGGCAGGAAATGAAGAAATTAGCATTTATAGGGACAAATGAGGGAAACGGTCATATATTCTCCTGGAGTGCTATTATAAACGGTAGATATGACAGGGAAAGGATGAAAAACTGTGGCTATCCTGTAATCCCTGAGTATCTTTCCAAAGATAAAATTCTTGGTCCGGGGATTAGAAGTGTTACAAACTTAGGGGATAAAAATATAAATGTGGTATATATTGAGTATAACGATGATAGGAAGGCGGTTATTGAAAACATTTATAATTCTAAAATTCTCGGATATGACATCATCACGCCGGAAAACACTTATACGATAAAGGATACTTATTGGTTCTACATGTTTAAAAAACAGATGGAAACATTTGTCAGATTTATTGATGGAAGAATCTATCCTTATCCATATGAAGAGACGATTGAGATAACAAAGGTTATCATAGCAGGGATAATATCAAGGGAAGAGCAAAGGAAGGTGGAATTGAAAGAAATTTAAAAAAAGGGAAAAAAGATGGAAGAGAAAAAAAGATTCAGGATAATTTTGAATGATGACAGCGATACACTGAGGTATATACCACCACCTCATACAGAAGATAAAGTTGCTCTCGCTGTGGACTATCTTAAAGGTACATATGTTGACTGCCTTTGCTGGTGTGTTGGAGAACAACAGGCATATTCTTACCCTGCCAGAAAAGTGGAGAGTTATTTTGATAAACTTGATATCCTTGATTCTAAACATTTCCCCCGTAAGAATGACCTAATATACAGTTTATATAAAAAGGGGGTTGACTATCTCCCTTTACTTATAAAAGAGTCCCATAAGGCGGGACTCTCCTTCATTGCAAGTTTCAGAATGAATGACACACATTTGAAATCAGACCCACAAGGGGTTCTTGCAAGCAGATTCTGGCAGGAACACCAGCAATATCGGTTATGGGAAATAACGGATGGGAAGACCTATTATAATGCTGCTCTTGATTATTCATATCCTGAGGTGCGAAATCTTTACCTTACAATGATAAGCGAGGTTGTTGAAAGATATAATATAGATGGTATAGAACTTGACTGTTGCAGAAATCCATACTTTTTCCAACCATCAGAGGCATGGGAGAAGAGGGGGATTTTTACAGATTTTATGTCAGAGGTAAAAAAATTATTAATGGAAGGAAGTAGACATAAAGGGAAAGGACTGCTTCTTATTGTAAGAATTCCTTTTGGAGAAGAAAAGTTAAAAAAGGCAGGGATTGATTTGGAGGCGCTGTTAGGTAAAAAACTCCCTGATATCCTTGTTATGTCTGACCTTGCCAATAATTACAACCGCAGGATAGATAAGTGGCTTACACTGGCGCATAAAAACAATGTGCTTTTTTATCCCTCCATAGAGGCGGATTCAGACAAGACCAATCCTAATTTCTATGATATTATTACAAATCCTGTTGCCCCCTGGCACAGTTATAACTCCCCCAAGATGCCGGAGATAGTAGTTAAAAAGATAAGGGGTATAGCACAGAATTTTTTAGCACAGAAGCCGGATGGTCTTTATATATTTAATTATCCCTGTTTGTTGAATGAAAGGGGAAATAACAGATATAAGGATAGTAAAACATTCAAGTTTTTGACACAACCATTAAGGGAGATAGGAAGCCCTGAAACGCTTAATGGAACATCAAAACTTTATACATACTGGACAGAATGCCCTATACAGATAGAGACAGGGAGACCTGCAAGGTATCACCAGACAGTAAATTTTCTTCTGCTTGACCCTGATGTGGAGAAGAGAGAAATGGAGGTAATTATCCGTTTTGCTGAGGTAGCAGAGAGAAACCCGCATGCAGTAGGTAGATATTATCAAAATCCACTTGTGCCCCCGGGAAGAATAAAATATGCTATAAACGGTAAGTTGGTTGATGAAAGATATATAAGGAGGAAGCAGCAACCCAGAGGGAGAATTCTTTCCGGCTACCTTTTAAGAAAGCATAATATGATAGAGATAAATGTCCCTTATGGTATACTGGTATGCGGAGAGAACAGCATATCCTTTGAAATTCCAGGGTTCCCTGAGGCAAGGGATCCATATATCTACATATACCAGTTAGAAGCAGAAGTAAAAATTAAGTAAGGAGATGGAAATGGGGATTTTAGAAAAATTTTCCTTAAAAGGTAAGATTGCGATAGTTACAGGTGGTGCAGGACTTTATGGTAGATGTATAGTTGAAGGGCTGGCAGAGGCAGGTGCGTATGTCTATATTGCATCAAGGAATGTTAAAAGCTGCAATAAATTGGCTGAGGAGTTGAAAGACAAAGGTTATAGTGTATCAGGTGCAGAACTTGACCAGACAGATACAGAAAGTATTATACGACTTAAAGATAGGGTTATTGCAGAGCAAGGCAAAATAGATATCCTTGTAAATAATGCTGTTTTAAGACCTATGAAGGGGCCGGACGGACCTATAGAAGATTTTGAACTTTCAATGAAAGTGAATGCCACAGGTGTTGTGAATATCACAAGGATAATTGCAGAGGAGATGAAGAAAAAAAAGTCAGGGGTGATAATAAACATCTCTTCTATATATGGTGTGCTTGGAATTGACCCTTATCTCTATGAGGGAACCGATATGGGATTATGGGCACCTGACTATGCATTTCACAGGGCTGGGATTATAAATATTACAAGATATTATGCTTCACTTTTAGGTCCATATAACATAAGGGTTAACTGTATCTCTCCTGGAGGGCTTTTTACCAACCAGCATCCGAAGTTTGTTGAGAGATATAATAGAAAGACATTTTTAGGAAGGATGGCAAACACTGAAGATATAAAAGGGGTGGTGGTGTTCCTTGCTTCTGATGCGAGTTCATATATTACAGGTGAAAATATTATGATGGATGGTGGGCTTTCTGCAAAATGAAAGGAGATATATGAAGAAACAGTTTTATGGAGTATATGCAGCACTTTTAACACCATTCAATGAGAAAGGCGAGGTATGTAAAAAGCGATTAAAAGGACTTGTAAGGTTCCTTATCTCAAAGGATATAAACGGACTTTATATATGTGGTGGAACAGGAGAAGGACCTTCAATGGATGTTGATGAGAGAAAGTATGTAGTTGAAGCAGTTAAAGAAGATGCAGGTAATAATATCCGTTTGATAGTACATATAGGTGGCTCCCTAAATACTAAAAGTGCAATTGAACTTGCAAGGCATTCTGAAAAGATGAAAATTGATGCAATCTCATCAATCCCACCTATCTATTACAGAATTGGTTTTAAGGAGGTTTATAAATACTACAAAGCAGTAGCCGAAAGCACTTCTCTTCCGTTTTTTATCTACTATATCCCTGCAACGACAGGTATCACTCTTTCAAATGATGAGATACTGAAATTCCTTGATATAGAAAACATTGTAGGACTTAAATATACACACCCTGATATGTATTTACTTCAGGACCTGATTATTAAAGCAAAAGGAAAGTGGATTGCATTTTCAGGACCTGATGAGTTATTTCTTCCTGCTCTTACAATGGGGGCTGTTGGATGTATTGGCTCCACACAGAATGTGTTGCCTGAGATATTTATTGAGATATATAAGAGTTTTAAGGAAGGAGATATAAAGAGGGCGATGGAATTACAGAGAAGGATTACAGTTGCGGTGTCTCTTTTGAAGAAATACGGTGGCATTACATCCTGGAAGGTAGCATTAAAGTTCAGGGGTATAGATGCTGGATATGGAAGGAGCCCGATGAGAGAAAAACTTAGTAAAGAAGAGGAAAATGCACTTTATAAAGAGTGGAAAAAGGAGTTTTCTGAATATATTATTTAAAAATTAT
The DNA here is from genome assembly GCA_023819225.1 of Candidatus Omnitrophota bacterium. GTDB lineage: Bacteria > Ratteibacteria > UBA8468 > B48-G9 > JAFGKM01 > JAAYXZ01. Next base: position 29,232 of record JAMWCZ010000005.1, on the reverse strand, counting down.
GGAAGAAAAAATACATAAGGACTTTCATGGTGCTTTAAGTGTAGGTTTTGAGTATCTTGCAAAAAAGTTTGGTAAGAAAAGTTTAGAGGAATTTTTGGGAGTTTGTGCCAGAAGTATTTACAAGGAACTTATAAAGAAAATTAAGAAAGAAGGGCTTATTGCAATTGAAAAATACTGGAATGAAATTTTTTCTCTTGAAGGAGCGAAATTCAAAATAGAGAGAAAGAAAGGAGAGTTAATATTAAAAATTACAGAATGTCCTGCAATATCCCACATAGTAAAAGTTGGGTATCCTGTGTATGATGATTTCTGTATTCAATGCCGTGTAATTAACAGGGTGATTGCTGAAGAGACAGGTTTAAAATCAGAGATATCTTCTGACCAGAAAAAAGGAAGATGTATCCAGAAATTTAAAAAGGAGATACAATGATTTCCTGTACCGAGTTTATCCTTGCTTATAATGAACTTTTCAAGTTTCTGCACAAAAGATATGGTAAAAAAGCAGTAATTGACTTTTGGATTTATATATCTGATAATTTCCTGACAAATCTTGATAACCTTGTAAAAGAAAAAGGTATAGCAGGTATGGCTGAATACTGGACGCATACATTGACAGAGGAAAAGGCAGAGTACTGTATGGAAGTAGGGAAAACACACTTTAGAATATATATGAAGAAATGCCCTTCAGTGGGAATTATGAATCAAAGAAAAGTAAAAAAATATCCTTACTACTGCGAACATTGCGATATTCTTTACAAAAAGATTATAGAAAAATACGGCTTTGACTATAGAATAAGGTTTATAGATAAAAATAATGGTGTATGTGAAGTTTCTGTAAGGGAGAAGAAGTATTAGTGTAAAGGATTAGTATTTCAGTTTTAAAATATATTGTCTGCTGTGCCATAGACCGACAAGAAGTATAAATGTTCCGATAATTACATAGGCAAGTGAAAGGTTAAATATCTGTCCTAATAATCCTGCAACAAGAGAACCAGAAAATATTCCTGCACCTACAATACATTCATGTATTTCTGTTTTCAGGTTGTATTTTATATGCATCAACAAACTATTATGATAAGAAACAGCACCTGTACTGCCTAATATAATGACTGCTATAACTATAACAAACGGATTTGTTCCATACCCCACCAGTATGCAACTTATGCAAAATAAGGTGCAGGATATAACAAATCTTGCAGGATGTATTAAGAGTGGTTTGTCTATAAGAAGGAAGAATGTGATAAACCTGCTGATAAGAAGAATTCCTATCATACTTCCAATAATCTGCGGTGTAAAACCCTTTAAGAGCCCAAGTTTAGGATAAAGATAAAAAACAGAACTCATTGCAAAGAAGTGGATGAAACTTATGGTTCTGATATCGCGGACTGTCTCTGAAGGTAATGGTTTTTCTGTCTGCTGTTCAGGGTGATGTATATTATATACACAAAGTAAATTCGTTTTTTGGGATATAAGTAGTATAAAAACTATGATATAAATATATAGTACTGTGAAGAATGGTATGGCTGGATTTAATGAGTATATAAATCCAGCTAAAAAAGAACCTACTATAACTCCACCACCCCAGAAAAGGTTATAGATTCCTATTTTCAAATCATCAGCACCAGAGAGGCACTTTTGTGCAGATGGCCAGTAGAAGGCACAGGCAGAACCTAATACTATCAAAAACAGAAATATAAGCGGGACTGGGGAAAATAATATAAGGAAAGATGCAATACCTATAACCAAAGGCGAATAAATAAAGAATGTATTGTTTTTATTTTTAGGATAACGGGATAAAATAAAAGTTATGATTGTATAGAAAAAATTACCTGTAAAGCCAGCCAGTCCTATAATTAATGGTCCGCTGTGTTTTACCTGAGCAAGAAAGAAAGAAATAGATATACTTAAAAGATATCCACAAAAAGCCATTAAGAAACTTGAGATATATATTGTTTGAAACATAATCTTACTGGGTCTGTGCTTTGATGTTAAGGAGAAGTTCTATATTTGTCTTGGTGCTTCGCATCCTTGCTATTAAAAGTTCCATTGCCTCTATGGGATTTAAAGGGGCAAGAACCTTTCTTAAAAGCCACATAAGTTGCAGTTCATCAGGATTTACAAGGAGTTCTTCTCTTCGTGTTCCTGACCTGTTGATATCTATAGCAGGGAAGATTCTTCTGTCAGCAAGTTTCCTTTCAAGGTTAATCTCCATATTTCCTGTTCCCTTGAACTCTTCAAAGATAACATCATCCATCTTACTCCCTGTATCTATAAGTGCTGTGCCTATTACTGTTAAACTTCCTCCTTCTTCAATATTTCTTGCTGCACCAAAGAACCTTTTTGGTTTATCAAGCGCAGTGGATTCAAGCCCACCTGACATAATCTTACCCGTATGTGGTACAAGCACATTATAAGCCCTTGCAAGTCGTGTGATACTATCAAGGAGAATAACAACATCTTTTTTGTGTTCAACAAGACGTTTTGCTTTTTCCATTACTACTTCTGCTACCTGTGTGTGCCTTTCAGGGGATTCATCAAATGTAGCACTTATTACTTCACCTTTGACAATTCTTCTCATCTCCGTAACCTCTTCGGGTCTTTCTGCTACAAGAAGTACAATCAGATATACCTCAGGATGATTTTTTGCTATTGCATTTGCAAGTTTCTGGAGGATAACAGTTTTACCTGCCCTTGGGGGTGATACAATTAGTCCTCTCTGTCCTTTACCTATAGGTGTAACAAGGTCTATTACTCTTGTAGTTATCTCTTCAGGTGTTGTCTCAAGTAAAAGCCGCTTGTTAGGATGTATAGGTGTAAGTTCTTCAAAGGGTATCCTTGATTGTATACTTTCAGGTGGTTCACCGTTTACACTTTCAACCTTTAAAAGAGCAAAGTACTTTTCATTGTCCTTTGGTGGTCTTACCTGACCGGCAACTGTATCACCTGTCTTCAATGAAAACTTTTTAATCTGAGATGGGGAGACATATATATCATCAGGTCCTGGCAGGTAGTTATAGTTTGGAGACCTCAAAAATCCAAAACCATCAGGTAGTATTTCAAGTACTCCTTCGGCAAATAAAAGTCCTTCTCTTTTTGTTTGTGACTCCATTATCTTGTATATGAGTTCTTCTTTTCTGAGATTACTTATACCCTCTACTTTTAGCGTTTTTGCTATCGTCTGTAGTTTAGGGATGGTGAGTTTTCTCAATGCAGCCACATCCATCTTTTTAATTACTTCTAAGTTATTAACTGTTTCCATACAATCCCTCCCTGATTATTGTTAAAAAACAGATAACACTCTATCCGATAAGTGTTTCTAATCTTTTTATAAGCGTTTGCACCTGACGGAATGTTTCAGAATAAGAACCTGAATTATTAATAACATAGTCCGCTTTCTGTTCTTTTTCTTTCAGTGGGATTTGCGATTTCCATCTCTTTATTATATCTTCTCTCTTAAATTTTCCTTCCAGCCGTTGCAAGATTTTCTGGCGGGTTGATGAGACAACAACTATTTTATCAACCAGTTTCTCTGATTTTGTTTCAAACAATAAAGGGATTTCTATTGCTATTATACTCTTTTTATCGCGATAGTCAAGTAATTTTTTATTTATCTCCTTGAAAACCTCAGGATGTAAAATTCCTTCAAGTTTTCTTCTTGCACATCTATCTGAAAAAACCATATTACTTAAGGTCTTCCTCTCAACCTTTCCTTTTCTTATAACATCTTCTCCAAATATATTCTTTATCTTATTTATAATTTTTTCCTTTTTCAGAAGTTGATGAACTATGGCATCACAGGAGATTACAGAAATACCCGACTTCTTGAACATTGAACTTACGGTGGTCTTCCCTGAACCGAATATGCCTGTTATCCCTATTTTAATTAATTTCCGCTGTTTTTTTATGTTCCTGCTTCCCATGAACTCATGTATTTTGTCTGCTCATAAGTTAGTTTATCTATCTTTATACCCATTGTTTTAAGTTTCATCTCTGCTACTTTCCTATCTATGTAAGAAGGAACCTTATAAACATCAGGTTTTAATGAAGGATTGTTTTTAAGATATTCAAGGGAAAGAAATTGATTGGCAAAACTCATATCCATTACACAGGAAGGATGCCCCTCCGCACAGGCAAGATTTACAAGCCGTCCTTCTCCAAGGAGATAGACCTTTTTACCTCCTGGAAGTGTATATTCGTCAAGGCATTCTTTTATCTTCCGTTTTCCTGCTATTTTTTCAAGGGATGCAATATCAATCTCTACATTAAAGTGTCCTGCATTGGCAACGATTGCGCCATCTTTCATCTTTTTTATATTTTTGATGTCTATAACTTTAATATCCCCTGTGGATGTTATAAAAATATCCCCGATTTTTGCTGCTTCTGATATGGGCAATACATAGTATCCATCCATTACTGCTTCAAGTGCCTTTACCGGCTCAATTTCTGTAATAATAACCCTTGCTCCCATTCCTGCCAGTTGTTTTGCTATACCTTTACCACACCATCCATATCCGCATACAACTGCTACCTTTCCACTTATCATAATGTTGGTAGCACGAAGAATACCGTCCACTGTTGACTGTCCTGTTCCATATCTATTGTCAAAGAGATGTTTTGTATCAGCATCATTGACTGCAATCACAGGAAATTTCAACATACCTTTTTTTGCTAAACTTTTTAAACGAACTACTCCTGTGGTTGTTTCTTCTGTTGCACCTATTAGACTTTCTGTGTATTCCAGGTTTTTATGCAGTGAAGAAATAAGGTCACATCCGTCATCCACAACAAGGTGTGGTTTCATTTCCATAACATTTTTAATATTCTGGTAATAAGATTTTCTGTCATCACCATATCTTCCAAATACACCTATCTTTTCATATTTTACAAGATATGCGGCTACATCATCCTGTGTACTTAAAGGATTTGAAGCACAAAGGTGTACATCTGCTCCTGCCTGTTTAAGATTGATAACAAGGTTTGCTGTTTCTGTTGTAATATGGAGGCAACATCCTATTCTTATACCTTTGAAAGGTTTATTATTTTTATATCTGTCTCTGAGCAAACCTAATACTTGCATATGCCGGAAAGCCCACTCAACACGATTCTTTCCATTTTCTGCCAGTTTGATATCTTTTATTGAATAGTCCATTTATATTCCCTTTTGGAAAATTTTGATAGCATTTGTCTTTTCCCATGTAAACCCTTTTTCTTCTCTTCCGAAGTGTCCATAGCAGGCAGTTTTCCTATATATGGGCTTGAAAAGGTCAAGTTTCTGGATTATGCCCCAAGGAGAAAGGTCAAAATTATCCCTTATCAGTTTTACTATTTCATTATCCGGAATAATCCCTGTCCTTTCTGTGTTTACCATTATAGAGACAGGTTGTTTCATTCCTATTACATAGGCAATCTGTATCTCACATCTTTTTGCAAGGCCAGATGCTACTATATTCTTTGCTAAATACCTGGCTATATAAGAGCCAGACCTGTCTACCTTTGTTGGGTCCTTACCGGAGAAGCATCCACCCCCATGGCTACCAACACCACCATAGGTATCAACAATTATCTTCCTTCCTGTTACACCTGTATCTGCCTGAGGACCTCCTATGACAAACCTTCCAGTTGGGTTGACAAAAATTTTCATCTTTTTACTTCTCAGTTCTTCAGGTATAACCTTTTTTATTACAAGTTCTGTAAGGTCATCCCTAATTTTTTTATGAGTCACATCAGGATTATGCTGTGATGAGAGTACTACACTTTCAACACTCCTCGGGGTACCATCTTCATAACGAACAGTTACCTGTGATTTCCCATCAGGCCTTAAATATGGAAGTTCACCTTTTTTCCTTACCTCAGCAAGGCGTCTTACAAGTTTATGTGCAATGACTATAGGCATTGGCATCAGTTCTTCTGTTTCATCAGTAGCATAACCGAACATCATCCCCTGGTCTCCTGCCCCTCCTTTATTTACTCCGAGAGCAATATCAGGGGACTGATTTTGAATAGATGTAATGATGGCACTGGCATCACAATTAAATCCATAGGAAGGGTCAGTATATCCAATCTCCTTAAGCAGGTTCCTTACAAGGCCTGGTATATCTACATATCCGGCGGTAGTTATCTCTCCTGCAATAAAGATAAGTCCTCTTGTTGTCAGACACTCACAGGCAACCCTTCCATTCTTATCCTGCTTGAGTACCTCATCAAGTATGGAGTCGGATATCTGGTCGCAGATTTTGTCCGGATGGCCCTCTGTAACTGACTCTGAAGTGAATAGATAAGAGTTTTTCATGCTTAACCTCCTAATTTTTGTTTAAGAAGATTTATCTCTGCTATCTCTGTCGGGTTTTCATTATTCATTATAGCGAGATAGAAACTTACCCAGTCACCAAGTATAATGAAATAAAATAGTTCTTCAATTATGTCCTCACCTTCAGGGACTAAACTGATAATCTCTGGTTGCTTCTTAAAAATAATATCTTTTGTTATCTTAAAACGAAGTTCTATCCTAGGATGTTCTTTTCGGGAAGTTATAAAAACAGGAAGGCACCTTTCTATAAACCATTCAGGATATCGCCATGACATAATCTCATTGTGGTTCATTTCAGGGAATACATTTATAAAGGCGAATGCTTTACTGTTTTCGGCAATCTGTGTCTTCCATCTTGTGATTACAGGTATAAATTTATTGCTGGAATAGAAGATGCCAACCTTGTTATGTAATTTCTCTGCAATATTTTTTGCAAGGTTATTATTGCTTTCCGGAAGGAATCTCTCAATCCATTTTTCCATTTTTATAAAAAGTTTATTCTCTAAGGGAGGAACAAGCCCTATATTTTCCATTATCTTATAACAAGAGAAAAAAAGATACCCTAATGCACATCTCGGTGGATATCCCGAGGGTATCTTCAAAAAAGGAATATTCTCTTCTCTTGCAATTTTTTCTATCTTACCACCACTTGAAATACATACTATTGAGTTTTTTCTTTTCTTTGCTTCTTCCAGAACACTCAATGTCTCTTCGGTATTACCTGAATAACTTATAGCAACTACTAATGTTCTTTCATTATGTGCCCATAAAGGAAGTGTATAATCTCTGTTTACAAATGATGGAATTTTAGAGTTTTTAGATGCAATAGTTGCGATAATATCCCCGCTTATGGCAGAACCCCCCATACCTGCAAATATAACCTTTTCTATGGATTTAAAGGGCAGTACAGGGATAGTGAAAGAATAACCATCTTTACACTGAGAAGCAAACCCTTTGAGTTTTCCAAGCATATCCTGCTTATCAAGCATCTTTATATCTTCCATAGACATTGTCATCTCACCCTCCATTTATTCTATCTGCAAGGTATTTATAAACCTTTTCATGGGTCTCAAATAAAAGCACTTCCTGTGAAATTTTTTCCATATTACTGTATTTTATAGACCTTATCTTTTCTTTTACTGCTGGTATTGCAGATGGTGCCATACTTAATTCATCTATACCCATACCTACAAGAAGACATGCTATCTCAGGTATAGAAGCCATTTCTCCACAGAGCCCTGTCCATATACCTCTTTTCTTCCCGTTTTCAATTGTATGCCTTATAAGTTTGATAACAGCGGGGTGGCAGGGTTGATAAAGATGGGATATCTTTTCATTACTTCTATCCACAGCGAGGGTATACTGTATCAGGTCGTTTGAACCGATACTGAAGAAATCCGATTCTTCTGCAAGTTTATCAGTTATAAGTGCTGCGGAAGGAGTTTCAACCATTATTCCTACTTCAATATCCTCTCTGAACTTCTTTTTTTCTTTCTTAAGGTCATCTTTTACCTTCTGAAGTATCCTGTGAGACATCTTTACCTCTTCCATTGTGGAAACCATAGGAAACATAACCTTGAGGTTTCCATAGATTGCTGCCCGGAGGATTGCCCTTAACTGAGTTTCAAATATATCTTTCCTTTCCAGAGAAAATCTTATTCCCCTCCATCCGAGGAAAGGATTCAGTTCTTTCCTTACAGAAAGGGCAGATACGAATTTATCTCCACCGATATCTATGGTTCTTATAATAACAGGTTTTTCGCTACCCATTTTTTCAGCGACTTTTTTGTAAGCAAGAAAGTGTTCATCTTCTGTGGGAATGTCCTTTCTGTTAAGGTAGAGATATTCTGTTCTGTAAAGCCCAATACCATCCGCTCCATATTTTCTGGCTGTCTCTACCTCTTCAGGAAGTTCTATATTGGCATGTAGATATATTCTCCTGCCGTCTATTGTTTCGCAGGGTTTATCCTTAAGAAAAAGAAGTTGTTTTTTTCGTATTGATAATTGTTCCTGTTTTTTCTTATACTCTGTAATAATTTTTTCTGATGGTTTTATTATAACTTCTCCTTCCTGCCCATCTATGATTACTGTATCGCCTGTCTTTATCTCTGTTATTACTTTTTCGCCTGCAACCACAGCAGGAATTTCCAGTGCCTTTGCAATTATCGCTGCGTGGGATGTTTCACTTCCTATTGCTGTGACAAATCCCCTAATATAGTTTTTATCAATTGATACAGTTTGACTGGGAGATAAATCCCTTGTAACTATTATCTCGTCGGAAAACAATTTCATTCCTGTATAGGAATAACCACTAAGATTATGGATAATTCTCTCAATAACATCTATAATATCTCTGCGTCTGTCCTGAAAGAAATCTTTCTCTTCTTTTTTGAATATCTTACCTATGTGATGTATTACTTTTTTGACCGCACTTTCGCTGTTTATCCTTTCTTCTCTTATGATGCGCTCCACTTCATTTTTAAACCATTTATCTTTTAGAATTGCGAGATGGAATGAGAATATATCCGCATATTTAGGTCCCACCTCTTTTTCAAATGTCTGTTGAAGTTCTTCAATCTGGGATTCGGTCATATTTATTGCATCATTGAACCGTTCTATTTCTTTCTCTATGGCTGGTTTGTCAATGGTGTATTCCGTTTCCTGTAAAGAAGGAAATTCAAGGACAAAAGCTTTTCCAATCGCAATTCCGGAAGAAATTCCTATTCCTTTTATCTTTTTCATCATTTAGGATACGGGGGTTAATTTTTCCTCATCTTCTTTTATAATATTAAACGCTTCTGTAGATGAAGATGCTTTCCTCAGGGCATTTCTGAATGTTTTATCTTTAAGCAGCCGTGCTATCTTTGCAAGTGCTTTAAGATGAAGTCCTATGGATTTGGTAGGTGCCAGAATAAGAAATATTATATAGACGGGCTCACCGTCAAGGGCATCAAATGAAACACCGTTTTCGGAGATGCCTACTGCTCCAACAAGGTTTTCAATCTGGTCTGTTTTGGTATGGGGTACTGCTATTCCTTGTCCTATCCCTGTTGAACCCAATTTTTCCCTTTCCATTATACTGTCAAGTATCTCCTTACTGTCCTTGATATATTTTCTTTCTTTCAATAACTCCAGCAATTCTGAAATGGCTCCTTTTTTTTCTCTGTTTTTAAGCCCTATCAATATACACTCCTCCTTCAAAAAGTCCGTTATTTTCATTTTCTACCCTCCTCCTTAGTCATATTGGTTATATTTTATGGTTTTTTGCCACTACTTTGTCATGTATCTTTCTTGCCTGTCCCTTTGCTCTATCAAACAATTGTTCAAGGCATTTATTTATATCATTGTCTTCTTCTTTAAGAAAGATATTATAACTCCTGGAATGAATTTTTATCTCACTAATGTATGTAGAACCCTCTTTTTTTATATGAAACTCAGCACTTCCTTCATCAAAAAGAAACTTTTTCAAACGGTCAAATTTATCCTTGATATACTCTTCAAAACCTTTATCTATAGGAACTGCAGAGTGGATTCTTATTTCCATTTTAACCTCCGGGTTATTCAGTCTTTGACAGTTCCATCTCCGGGAAGTAATGATTTAATATGTCTTTGTAGTTAAAACCATGCTCTGCCATTCTTCTTGCACCCCACTGACACATTCCTACTCCATGTCCATAACCGCTGCCTCTAAAGATAAAAAGGTTATTCTTCTTCTGTACAATAAAATTTGTACTTGGAATTATTTCAGGATTATTAAAATATACATCTTTACCCTGATTAACCATCATCCTGAATCTGTGACCCGTAAGATGTATAATCTTATCATCTTTTCCTGTTATTTTCAAGGAAGTTACCCTTCCTGTATTATCTTTCCCTTCAATAACTATCTTTTCAATAGATGAGACACCAAAAATTTTTGAGAGTTTGTCCTGAGATAATGACTTCTCCCATAAAGAGTAGGGGGTGTCCATACAATAAGGGTCTTCTACCGAAGAGATATGTCTATAATACCCGCCCCATACATCCGAGGTCTTTGCGGTCTTTCCTCCACAGGCCGCATGAAAAAAAACCTGAACGATATTTCCTTTATAGGTAAGTATTTCTCCTTCTGTCTCTTTTACTGCCCTTTCTATCTTTTCACAATTACTTGTCTCATATACCTGGTGAAATATAGAGTTTTCAATATCATATGGGAGACCCTTCTTCCTGCTTTCATTTGCCATATATACAGCAAATGTGCGTGAGACCACTGCCTGTGCTTTTAACGCTTCTTCAGGCCATCCGCAATCCATCTCTTTTGAAATAACGCCTATAAGATAATTCTCTATATCAATGGTAATAAAATTATTCCTGTATTTGTTAACACATACCCTTATATCTTGACAGAAAGCCATCCCTGAAAACAAAAGGATACTAATGAGTATTTTTTTCTGTATATATCTGTGCATTTACATTTCCTTTGATATCAAGAGAGTTTTTCTCAATATTATAATACATCACATCTCCAGAAAAATAATTATTCCCGCGTTTTATAACGGGGTTTACCTCCATAATAATGATTTTTTCTATTTCGTTATAAGTGAGTTTTTTACAACTGCCTTCCATTGTTATATCCTTTGTTTTTAAGTCCCTGTAAACAATCTTTATGTTGCCTGTAATGGTAATTGTTTTCACCTTTTTCTCATCAGGGTCTATCTTTATTTCGCCGGAACCCTCTTTTCCTGTTGTTATCTCTATGCTTTCTGTTCCTGTGGAAAGAGACAACTGCGGGGTCGTCATTGATGCACCACCGGATGATATTTCAGCACTTTCACCTTCCAGAACAAAACCTCCTTTATTATCGGCAAACTGTTTTAATGTAAAGTGTTTTATCTCTTCTTCTGGCTTTTCTGATATCTTATTTTCTTCTTTTTTAGTACACCCCGAGATTAGAATTAAAACTATAATGATGCCAAGAACTTTTTTAAAATACCTTCCCATATACCTTTCCCCTTTAAAATAACTTCAACTGTTTCTCTGAAGGCACCTTCTCCTCCATTTTTCTTACATATATAGTCAGCGATATCTTTAACCTCTGGACAGGCGTTAGAAGGAGCAAAAGAAAGTCCTGCCTTTCTCATTACGGGAATATCCTGCAGGTCATCCCCTATATAGCATATCTCATTCCACTTTATACCTTTTTTTCTTATAATAAATCTTTCTATCACTGAGAGTTTATTCTCCGTCCCTTCAATATAACAATCAACTTTAAGTTCTGAGAACCGTTTTTTTGTTTCCTCTGATTTCTTTGCGCTTATAACAACTGTTTTTATCCCTGCTATTGAAAGGAGTTTAAAAGCAGTTCCATCTTTTATATTAAAATTACGGTATATCTTTCCGTTGAAATAGAATATCTTCCCATCCGTTAAAACACCATCAATATCAGTTGCTACAACTTTTATCTTTTCAGTATTCAATTTTGAACTCTTTCTTTCCAAGTAGGTCATGGAGATGGACAACTCCTTCTGCTTTTCTGTTTTTTCCAATGACTACCAGGCAGGTAATCTCTAACTTTTCCATTATACTTAATGCCTCTACTGCAAGACATTCTCCATCTATTGTTTTTGGATTTTCTGTCATACAATCTTCTGCTGTTACTTTGTAAATATCAGTTTTTTTATGTAAAAGCCGTCTTATATCACCATCTGTTATAATACCAGCCACCCTTCCGTTTTTATCACTTACAAGTGTAAATCCAAGGTTTTTTTCTGTAATTTCTCTTACGACCTCAGGTATTGTAGCATCTTTCCTTACAGAAGGAATCTCTTTCCCTGTATGCATAACATCTTTGACCTTCAGCATCAACCTTTTTCCAAGGTTTCCTGCTGGGTGGAAGAATGCAAAGTCCTGTTTTTTAACTCCTCTTATACGCATCAGGGATAATGCTATTGCGTCTCCTAAGACCAATGCGCAGGTTGTGCTTGAAGATGGTATCATACCGAAGACATCCGCCTCTTTTATATCCCCCATTTCTATTACTATGTTACTGTATCTTCCTAATGATGAGTCCTTTGAACAGGTTAGAGATATAATAGAAGCCCCTATCTTTTTTATAGAAGGTATGATTCTTAATATCTCTTCTGTCTCTCCACTATTGGAAACTACCATAACTATATCATCCTTTGAAACAGTTCCGAGGTCTCCATGGACTGCATCTCCGGGATGCAAGAATACGGATGGTATCCCTAAACTGGAAAATGTGCCTGCTATCTTCCTGCATATAATACCACTTTTACCCATCCCTGTCAGTATAACCTTACCTTTACAATGGCAAATTATATCAAGTGCCTTTATAAACTCTTTCCCTAAACGGTTGCGTATATTTTTCAAATTATGACATTCGGTATCAATTACCTTTTTAGCATAATTAAGTAATGTCTCTTTATTCATGATTATTTCTTAACTCCCTTTAGATACAGCAAGATATATATCTTTAAGTTCTGATAATAGTTTCTTCATTTCGTTTAAGTTGAGCATATTGAAACTGTCTGATAATGCACTAACAGGGTCAGGATGAACCTCTGCAAATATCCCATCACAGCCAACCGCTATAGATGCCTTTGCAAGATATGGAACAAATTCTTTATTCCCACCGGAGGACTTCCCCAGTCCGCCAGGTTGTTGAACGCTATGTGTGGCATCAAATATTACAGGATAGCCGAAACTTCTCATTATAGGAAGAGCGCGAAAGTCAGAGACAAGGTTGTTATACCCAAAACTTGTTCCCCTTTCAGTAATAATGACATTTTTATTACCGGTTGAAACAACTTTTTCTATTATGTTTTTTACTTCCCATGGAGAAAGAAATTGTCCCTTTTTTACATTTACCACCTTTCCTGTTTTTCCTGCTGCCACTAAAAGGTCTGTCTGCCTGCACAAGAAGGCTGGTATCTGGATAATATCAACTACATCAGCGACCGGTATTATCTGATTATAGCAGTGTACATCAGTTGTAACAGGAATTTCGAGTTTTTCTTTAATCTTTGCAAGTATTGCAAGCCCTTTATTCATTCCAGGTCCCCTGAACGACTTAATAGAAGACCTGTTTGCTTTATCAAATGATGCCTTGAAGATGAAGGGGATTTTTTCTTTCTCGCACATCTTTTTAAGATATTCCGCAGTATAAAAAACCATCTTTTCATTCTCTATAACGCAGGGACCCGCTATAAGACAGAAGATGTTGTCCCTCCCTATTTTATGCTTTCCTATCTTTATTTCCCTTGTCATAATCTTGATTAAGGAGATTTAACGTAAATTCACCTTTCCCTCTCACCCCTTATATTTCCTTACCTTTCTCCTCTCCCTTCTCTTCTTATCCCTCTCCCCATATATGGGGAGAGTTTTTCTTCTTGCTTCTCTTTCCTGCTCTGCTCCAACTTCTCTTTTTATCCCTCTCCTCATAGGTGGGGAGAGGGCAGGGTGAGGGGCATTATAAAATATATTAACACAATATCCAATCAAATGCTAAATATCTTGCCAGAATATAAGTTGGGTCTTTCGTATTTAAGTATTTAATCCTGGGTTTTTATTTTGTAGCGGTCGGATTTATCCGACGAATTGTGCAATAAACCTGCCCGCCAGAGATGTTCTCTTCACCCTTCACCTTTTTCTTCCCTCTCCTCTTCATTTTATCTTTCCCCCTCGCACCGCACAGCGGCGAGAGGTGTAGGGTGAGGGGTAAACCTATATCCTCCCCCCTTATATGGGGAGGAAATCGTGTGATAAATCACACCGCTACAGGATGAATGCAAAAAGCAAGCCATAACCCCTATTGCCTTACCTTTTCTCATCCGGGGGGCCAGTGCATAATTCTGCCCCCTAAAAGATGGAGATGCAGATGCTCAACGCTCTGACCTGCATTGCGGTTGGTGTTTATAACGACCCTATATCCACTCTCTGCTGTACCTTCGTCTTTCGCTATCTTTGAAGCGATATATAACAACCTGCCAAGAAGTGATATCTCTTCTGTATCGTAAAGTTTTGCAATGTGTTTTTTAGGAATAACAAGGATATGGACAGGTGCCTGAGGATTTATATCGCGAAAGGCAAGAAATTCATCATCTTCATAGACCTTATTACAATTTATTTCTCCTCTTCCTATCTTACAAAAGATACATTCTTCCATTTCCATAACCACTCTTTTTTTAAATCTTTCTTGCTACCTTTGTTTTTATATACGACTGGATAATATCTCCTTCCTGAAAGTCAACAAACTTTTCTATTCCAATTCCACATTCAGTATTCTGTTTCACTTCCTTTACATTCTCTTTAAACCTTTTTAAACTGGTTATAAGCCCCTGATGTATTACAGTCCCATTTCTTACAATTTTTGCAATGGAGTTTCGGACTATCACACCGTTAACTACAAGGCATCCTGCAACTGATGTATTATCTGAAAGATGGAAGACCTTTTTAACCAGTGCCTGACCTGAAAGAACCTCTTTCTCTTCCGGCTCTAACATTCCTTCAACGGCTTTTCTTATTTCATCAGCAAGTTCATAGATAATCCTGTAAGTTCTAACTTCTACTCCTTCACTTTTAGCAAGTTCCTCTGCTTTCTGCAATAAAGGGACATTGAAGCCCAGGACAATAGCATTTGAAGCAGAGGCAAGAAGAATATCTGACTCTGATATCGCTCCTGTTTCAGAATGTATTATGTCAATTTTAACCTCTTTGGTTGGTATCTTTTCAATAATGTTTTTTATTGCCTCAATTGTTCCTACATAGTCCGTCTTCAGTATAAGTTTTAATTCTTTTAATTCACCCTCCTGAATTTCTTTATAGAGGTTTTCCAGGGTTATTTTTCTCGCAACCACTTCTTTTCCAGTAGTTGTTTTATTCATTTTTTCTATAATTTCCCTTGCTACCTTTTCTGATTCCACAACCTTAAAAATTTCTCCGGGGGTTGCCACTCCCTCTCCTCCTAATATCTCAACAGGGGTTGAAGGACCTGCGCTTTCAAGTCGCCTTCCCCAGTCATCTATAATTGCCCTTACCTTTCCTTTAACATTTCCTGCGACAAAATACTCTCCTGTTTTCAGTGTTCCGTTCCTTATAAGGATGTTTATAATTGGTCCTTTTGTTTTGTCTATGTATGATTCAATTACCACTCCTTCCGCCTTTCCTTCAGGAGATGCTTTTAGTTCAAGCATTTCCCCTAAAAGGATTATCATATCAATCAGTTCCTCTATGCCCTGTCCTGTTAGCCCTGAAACATTGACAAATATGGTGTCTCCTCCCCATTCTTCAGGAGTAAGTTTATGTTCTGCAAGTTGTTTTTTTACTTTATCAAGATTTAGATTAGGTTTATCTATTTTATTTATTGCTACTATGATAGGCACATTTGCAGACCTTGCGTGATTTATTGCTTCAATTGTTTGTGGTTTTATCCCTTCATCGGCTGCGACAACAAGGATAACAATATCCGTAATCATTGCTCCCCTTGCTCGCATTGCTGTGAATGCTTCATGTCCTGGTGTATCCAGAAAGACAATAGAACCTTTAGGGGTATCAAGTTTATATGCCCCTATCTTCTGCGTAATCTGCCCATATTCCTTTTCTGCTATACGGCTTTTTCTGATAGTATCAAGTATGGTTGTTTTTCCATGGTCCACATGCCCCATAATTGTAACAACAGGGGCACGAGGAACAAGCAATTTTTCTTTTACTTCAACAGGTTTTTCTTCTACAGCAGGGATATAAAACTCGGCTTCCAGTCCAAGATATTCACATAAATTTTTGATATTCTCTTTTCCCGGACACTGATTGATATTAACCATTATGCCTCTGATAAGGAAATGTTTTACTATTTCATTTGCAGGTGTTTTTAACTTTTCTGCAAGTTGCTTTATATTTTCCGTCCCTTCCAGAAAAACCTTTTCTCTAACAGGTAGAGTAACATTTTCTTCTTTAACTCCTGCTATAGTGGTGGAAACTTCTACTGGTTCTTTCACAGGTTTTTTTATTATCTTTTCTTTTTCTCTTTCTGTGATTTTTTCTTTGGTTTTTACAGGAGATGGTTTCGTTTTTTGGGCTATCTCCTCTTTTTTCGTCTTTGTGGTTTTTCTGGCTGGTGCCTCTTTCTTTTTTTCTTTAGAGACAACCTTCTTTTCAGGTTTTTCAGGAACTTTTCTTTTCCTTTCTTTTTTTTCTGTCTCTTTCTTCTCTCTCGTTTCCTTTTCTTTCATCTCTTTTAACTTACTTTCAATATATCTATCAATCTTCTCTATTTCTTCGTCAGATAAAGCACTTACAGTTTTTTTACCCTTGATTCCTACATTTTTCTCCAGCAGGGCAATAAAATCTTTACCCTGCATCTTAAACTTCTTCGCCAGGTCCCTTACTTTCATTGTTTTCCTTTACCATCTTTTCTCTGTATTCTTTTGCTTTCATTATCAACTGTTCAGCCATACCTTCATCAATAGATGGTATTTTTTTAATCTCTTCAACACTTGCTTCTGCAAGTGATTTTATTGAACTGTATCCATATTTAGCCAGTTCTGTAGCAATTTTTTCATCAACGCCTTCTATTACAGCAATAGCAGGTTTCCCCATTGACTCATACTCGCTTTCCCTTACCACTCTTATATCCCAGCCAGTGAGTTTTGAGGCAAGACGGACATTCTGTCCTCTTTTACCAACGGCAAGAAATATCTGGCTATCTTCAACAACTACTACTGCCTCTTTCTTTTTCTCATTTATAATAACTTTTTTACCTGTTGCAGGGCTTAGAGAATTCAGTATGTATTTATTTATATCTTTATCCCAGAGAATAATTTCTACTTTTTCACCACTTAATTCCTTCATTATGTTCTTCATCCTGCTGGCTTTTTCTCCAACACAGGTTCCAACAGGGTCAATCTTTGGGATAGTTGAAAAAACAGCAATCTTCACAAGGTCTCCCGGAAATCTTGCTATTTCCTTAATTTTTACAATTCCCTCTGATATCTCCGGAACCTCTTTTTCTAAAAGGCACCTTACAAAATCAGGATGCGTTCTGGAAAGAATTATCTGGTAAACCCCCTTATTTGGCTTCCTGACTTCAAGGATATAGGCAGTTATAGGACCGCCTACTCTGAAATGGTCATTTTCCAGTTTATGGAGATGTGGAAGAAGTGCCTCGGCTTTTCCCAAGGAGACCACGATATTATCATCCTCAAACCTTTCTACCCTTCCGCTTACTACAGTGCCTTCCAGTTTTTTGAATTCATTATATACTGTAGATTTTTCCGCCTCCCTTAACCTCTGCATAATTACATGTTTTGCTGTCTGCGCTGCTATACGTTCCCATGGAAAGGAAGGTGGTGGGATAATCTCGCCCTTTTCATTAAGAAATTTAATATCTCCTGTCTCAGGGTCTATTTTTATACTGATACTTTCATCCAAGTTCGCCTTTTTACGATAGACCGTTAACAATCCACTCTCAAGGGCAGAAAGAAGAAATGTTTTGTCTATACCCTTTTCCTTTTCCCAATAGTCAAGTAAAACTATCAACTCCTTCTTCATTAACTCCACCTCCTATCTTATTTTACGAACTTTTCAGATATTAGTCAATAAGTTGTAGTTGTACAGATAGGATACATAGTTATCTATTAAAATGCCTATCAACCTCCTTCAATTTTAAAATTTCTGACCTATTCCTATAAATAAGTGAATCTTTCTTTTTTTATACTCTCTAAAACAATTCTCAGTTTCTTACTTTCCGTGCGGTTCTAAAAAGACCGGCTTGGAGGTAAGCGTAAGTTTTAAATAACCATCGGCGGATGGGGATACAATGTGAGTGGGGAATGGACTGGCGTCGGAATCTGCGTCCGATTCGTCACAAACCAAACCGGATTTGGAATCCCACTTTCTCAACGAGATTCCGCCGCTGATATCAACAGGCGTTTCTGTAAGAATATATTCGCCTTGCAGAAGGGGTAGACGTACTGAGATGGCTGGTTCTTTTTCATCTGCCAGATACCGTCGGCCGTCGTCATACCAGAGTACATAGACCGGTCGGTCTCTAACCATAAACTTATATGCATATACTCCTTGACCTAATTTCAACGGATTAACTTCCGAGAAATCTCCTAATTTTTGAACTACCAGACAGAGTGCATAATATGCTGGTCGGGGTGTGGACGGTTTAGGTGGAATACCCACAGTATCTATTAATCCCTGAAACGCTGCGGTTCCGGTAATCGTCGGTACAACGGAAAACATTCCTTCATCTTTTAGGTTGCCAATGTTGATACCTGCCAGTCCCTCGGCCATAGCCAGCACTACCTTTTTGACCAGACCTTTGGATTGTTCAGCCCTTAGCCATGCAATCGTTTCAGCGTGCTTGGGATGACGGGGTTGAGACAGCACTTTCAATGTAGTCGTGATGGCCCGCTTCTGTGCCTCTGTATAAGGGGGTACAGGCACACCCCAAAACATCATCGGTGAAGCCGTATAGTTGACATCGCCTACCCATATCGGCTTTTCATAGCCATATTGTTGCATCGTTTGACGCAAAAATCTTGCCATTCCGCTAATCTCGCTCCAGTCGCTTAAGCTGTGGAATTCCACTATGTCAAATAGCTCCGGATGGGCCAATAGTTGACGGATTTCCGCTATGTATCGCTCACTGGTTCGCCTACGCTGCGAGGGCATTGCTGCTAAAGTGGCAGGAATCTCCTTCGGGTCAGTATGTCCCTCAAACACACCAGCCAAAAAGAACCCGATTAAAATCACCTTGGCTCTGGGGTTGGCTTGTTTAATTGATGGATAGGCAATTTTGAGAAGGTCTATGTATTCTTCCAGTGTACCTTGCCAGAACCCAGTACCCCATTCTGCCTCGATTTCCCAATAATCAATGGGATAAACCAACCCCGGTGCATGATCTGGATGGTTAGTATCGTATCTCTGGACTAATGCTTGCAGGTATGCCTTGTAGTCCTCTATATATTCAGGTTTTGGCAGGGAACTACCACTGCCGATGGGTTTTATCGGCTTACTAGAAGCCCAACGGTTCATAGATTTGACATAGATGTGAAAATGGCGGAAACCTGCCCGTTGGTATTCTATGATGAGCCGATCGGTCTCTGCCCAATGATATTTATGTTTACCAGCAACAGGCGGTTCAGGTTCAATATCGTCCCAACTAAACCCCATGCCCATAGGTTTGGCCCACCGAACGCCTGTCTTGGCGTACACCTCTGCAAACCCTGGAATTATATACTCTACACCGATGGCAAAACGGTACTCACTTTCTTTGTATTCCTGAGTTGGTCCTAAAAACCCTGAAACCTCCGTCAATCCTCCTGCTGTCCTTGCCCAAGACGCCAGGACCAATCCGCCTATGATTGCCTTCAGGAGACCTTGCAGGGTGATTTTCCGGGTGTCAGTGTTCATTGCAAAACTCCTTGCTACCTTTCTAATACACAATCTTCAGATTATTATATACTCTCTGTCCTATTTGTCAATCTCTTATACAAGTTCATTTTCATTGGAAATTTTTTTAATTTACCATCTATAAATTATGGAAGAGGAAAGTAAGATGGTATAATAATAAACCAAAACTAAAAAAATGAAGATTTAGATGGAATGGAAAAAGACAAGAGGTGGATTTACAGGAGGTAGTGTAGTTGAGGTACGGAGTGTAAAAATTGCTGACCATAATGGCCAGATTAGAAGGTTTAGGATTTCCACGCTCAGAGAACCTTCGGCAAAGTTTACCAAAATTCCTGCTGAAGCACAGCTTTTTAAGTCAGAAAAAGGATATATAGGGGTGCTTATTACAGGGAAGTATGGTGGTTATGTGAAGGTTGGAAAGGACCTTACTGTTCAGCAATGTATTTCTGTTTCTTTAAACTGCCTCAGTAAAAAACCACTGAAAAAACTTCTAAAAGGGACCTCTATAGAAATAACAGAAATAGATGGAACTATTGTGGGTATAGAAAGATGAAAAAAAGATATATATCTTCTGTAGATATTCTGGAAAAACTCAGAGAGTTTTCAAAGAAAAAGAGAATAGTTACCTATCTTGTTGGTGGATATATAAGGGATAGATTACTCCGAAGGAAAAGCAATGATATTGATATAGTAATGGAGGTAGATGCACTTACTTTCGCAAAAGATTTTGCTCTTGAATATAACCTTCCGATGCCTGTCTTTTACGGTAGATTCGGGACTGCGATGATAGAGGTTTCAGGGGTAAAGATTGAGTTTGCCACAGCCAGAAAAGAGAGTTATCCAGATGACTCAAGGAAGCCATATATTCGGAAGGCAACTATAGAGGAGGACTGTGCAAGAAGGGATTTTACGATTAATGCAATAGCACAGAATCTTATCACTGGAGAGATTATTGATTTTTTTAACGGTAGGCAGGATATTAAAAAGAAGATTATAAGAACCCCTGTATCTCCTGAAAGGACATTTTATGATGACCCGTTAAGGATATTAAGAGGCATAAGATTTGCAACAAGATTAAAATTTGAGATAGAAAAACATACACTTGAAGGTATGAAAAAAAATGTAGCACGTTTATCTATTGTTAGTATTGAAAGAATATCTGAAGAGATACTGAAGATGCTGGAAGCAAAAGAACCATCAAGAGGTTTTTATCTAATGGATGATGTAGGTGCTCTGGATATTATTTTACCTGAAGTATCCGCTTTGAAAGAAAAAAGGACAGAACATCCCTGCAAGGAATTGTTTCCTCATACATTAAAGGTTCTTGATAATATCAGCGTTCACACAAAAGATGTATACCTCAAGATAGCTGCCTTACTTCATGATATTGGAAAGCCATCAACCTTACAGGTAATTAACGGGAAGGTAAGTTTCCACAGACATGAGTTTATCGGACAGAAGATGGTTTACAAGATATGTAGAAGATTGAATATACCAGAAGATAAAGGAAAATTTATCGGAAGGATGATAAGGTTTCATCTTAGACCGCATCTCCTTGCAAAAGAAAACCCGACGGACAATGCACTCAGAAGATTTATAAGAGAGATGGGAAAGGATATAAGGCCACTTTTTACACTTGCTAAGGCAGACCTTACAAGTCATAATCCAGGAAGAGTGAAAAATGCACTTGAAAGGTTAACAATACTGGAGGAGCGTATAAAAGAAATCAATAGAAAGGATAAAATAAGTTCTTTTAAACTTGCGGTTGATGGATATGTTATAATGGAATTGTTCAACATTCCTCAGAGTAGAAAGGTTGGAGAGATAAAACAGAAAATAGAGTCCCTTGTTCTGGATGGGGTAATAAGAAACAGAAAAAGAGATATTATAAGGTATATAAAAGAAAATAAAAAGGCACTTTTGTTATCCAATACAGAAGGTGAACAATGAAGAAAAGTATAGATATTCTGTGGGCACCCTGGCGGATGGCGTATATAAAGCAGAACGATAAAAAAAGGGAGTGTTTTCTTTGCAGAGCGATAAAAAGCAGGGATGATAAAAAAAATTTTATTCTCTATAGAGGTAAAAATGCCTTTGTGGTTATCAATATATTTCCCTATAATAATGGCCATCTTATGATTGTCCCTAACAGACACACAGGTAGTATAGAAGGGATAAAAAAAGAAGAGGAAAGGGAATTATTTTTTCTTCTGAAAGCATCGGTAAAAATAATAAAAAAAGTTATTAGACCCACCGGATTTAACATAGGAATTAACCTCGGAGAAATTGCAGGTGCAGGTGTTGCGGGACATCTGCATTTCCACATAGTTCCCAGATGGAAGGGTGATACCAACTTTATGCCGGTTATTTCAAATTCAAAGGTTATATGTCAGTCATTGAAAGAACTGTATGACCTGCTATATCCCGAGTTCAAGGAGTTAAAAAAATGTATATAGCGGACTTTCATATTCATTCTAAATACAGCCGTGCTACAAGTAAAAATATGAATCTTGATGAACTTACAAAATGGTCAAAATACAAAGGTATTAATCTTCTTGGAACAGGAGATATTACACATTTCTTATGGTTTCATGAACTTTCAAGTCGTCTAACAGAGACAGACAGAAATGGTATCTACCGCTACAATAATACTGATTTTATTCTCACGGGTGAGGTATGTAATATCTTTGAAGATAGAAAGGGAAAGGTAAAAAAGGTTCACCTCATTATCTTTTTGTCTTCTTTTTCAAAGGCAGATAAACTCAACAAAACTCTTGAAAGATATACGGACCTTAATTCAGACGGCAGACCTATATTACAGATGGATGTAATAGAGTTTATGAAGATATTTAAAGATAGTGATGATAAAGGTTTTGTAGTACCCGCCCATATATGGACTCCTCACTTTTCTCTTTTTGGTTCCAATTCTGGTTTTAACTCAATGTATGAGTGTTTTGGGGATTTCACAGATGAGATTTTTGCCCTTGAGACAGGGTTAAGCAGTGACCCTGAGATGAACTGGATGGTATCTGCTCTTGATAAATGCTCCCTTATTTCAAACTCAGATGCTCACTCACCTTCAAAGATAGGCAGAGAGGTGAATATCTTTACAGAAAAGTTTAGTTTCCCATCTCTGAAAAAGATACTAAAAGAAAGGGATACAGAAAAATTTGTCTTAACCGTTGAGTATTTTCCTGAAGAGGGAAAATATCACTTTGATGGGCACAGAAATTGTAATGTATGTATGTCTCCAGAAGAGACAAAAAAGAATAACAATCTCTGTCCTGTATGTGGGAGAAAACTGACGATAGGAGTAATGAATCGTGTTTATGAGTTATCTGATAGAAAATACGGAGATAGACCTTCTAAGTTTGTTCCATTCCGGAAGATGGTGCCTCTTGACCAGATTATAGCAAGTGTCTTTCATAAAGATGTAGATTCTCTTTCTGTAAGGAACAAGTATATAGAAATTATTGAGCGTATTGGACCTGAATTTACTATACTTCTTGAACTTCCTGAAAATGATTTAAGGAAAATAGTAGAGTATGATATTGTTGATGGAATATGCAGTGTTAGAAAAGGGAGAATAAATATTGTTCCCGGCTATGATGGAGAATTTGGAAAGGTGGAGATACCCTGTAGAACTTCTAAAATTGAGGACGAGCAGACCCTTTTTTAGTTCAATCTATAGAAGATTTATCCTACGGGAAGATTTGTTGGTTTTTAAAATCATTTCAATATATCTTCTACCCTTCTGTTTATTTTATCTGGCAGTTATATATATGAAAAGGTGTCTTACAAGACAGAGAAAACTAGATATTTCTGTTATAAGTGTAGGAAATATAACTGCAGGGGGTACAGGAAAGACGCCTCTTGTGATGTACATAGCGAGTTTTTATCAGAGATATGGAAAGCATATCATTGTTGCTTCTTCTGGTGCAATAAAAGGTAGAAGGATGTATCTCAATACAGAACTTGGAGATGAAGCTGTTATGGTTAAAAAAAATTTTCCGGATATAACAATTACAGGTAAGATTATAGAAGAAATTACAAGAGGGATGAAAGGAGATAGAAAAGATGTTATTATCCTTGATGATGGATTTCACTGCCACAATATCTATAAAGATATGGAGGTCCTTGTTATAGATATGGCAAAACCATTTGACAACAATATGTTGTTACCATCCGGACTTTTAAGGGAGCCAAAGAGAGAACTTAAAAGGGCAGATGTTTTTATATTAAGCCATCCATATATGGTGGATGGTATAATGTACAAAAACCTCATAGATTATCTTTTAAGGTTTAAAAAACCGATATTTATTATGGATTATGAGATAGAAAGTGTAAGAAGTAATGAGGGGGATATATCTCCTGATTTTATAAAGAACAGGGTTGTCATTGCATTTACAGGTACAGGGAACCCTTTTAACTTTTTTTCTCTGCTATCCACACTATCACCATCAAAAGTTTATGGGATTATATACCCTGACCATTTTCATTATCAGAAGCAGGACATAAGGGAACTGGAAAGCACTTTTTTAAAAAAGGGCGCAGAATATCTTATAACAACGGAAAAGGACTATGTAAAATTAATAAAGCATGATTGGAAGGTCCCTCTTTTTTATTTGAAGATAAAACCATCTTTGAAAAGTGTAAATGTGACAGAATTTGACACATTGCTATTTAATATAATATAATTTATTTAAGAAAAATCAGAAAGGAGGTCGGAAAAATGGCTTTCTCTCCCATTAAATTTATATCCGAGAAGACAAAAGAATTGAAGGTAAAAATAGGTAATAGCAGGGCAATTATAGCAACATCGGGTGGTGTTGACAGTATGACCTGTGCTATGCTTGCAAGGAAATCGCTGGGCGAAAACATTGTTGTGCTTTTTCTTGATGATGGCCTTATGAGAGAGGGAGAACCGGAAGAGGTGAGGAAGTTTTTTGAAAGTGTAGGGATAAACCTTGAGATATGGGATGTAAAAGAAAGTTTTTTTGAAGCACTGAAGGGAAAAGTAGACCCCGAAGAGAAAAGGATTGCTTTCAGAGATACTTTTTACAGAACATTAGGACAGGCAGTGAAAAGTTATTCTGTAGATTTTCTTATTCAGGGAACTATAGCAGCAGATATTGTAGAGACACAGAAAGGGATAAAAACGCAGCATAATGTTCTGTCCCAGATAGGGCTTAATCCAGCCACTTTTGGCCTACAAGTAGTTGAACCATTAAGGGAACTTTATAAACATCAGGTAAGAGAGGTTGCAAAAAAATTAGGTCTACCGAATAAATTTGCAGAAAGAAAGCCCTTTCCCGGTCCAGGGCTGGCAACGCGGATTATAGGAGAAGTTGTCCCTGAAAGGGTAGAGAAGATAAGAAAGGCAACAAAAATAGTTGAGATGAGTATAACAGGTGCCAGTATATTTCAGGTTATGGCAGTTTTGCTTTCTGATAAAGCCACAGGTATGGTTCAAGGGAAAAGGATGTTAGGAGATATTATTGCAATAAGGGCCGTTGAGTCAAAGGATGCCCTTACAGCCAGCCCCTGTAAAATTCCATGGGCAACACTTTTCAAAGTAAGGGACAGAATTTTAAAGGAAGTTCCTGGTGTGGTAAAGGTAGTGTATGATATAACACCCAAGCCACCCAGTACAATAGAGTATATATAATAAGTCAAAAATCAAAAAAATGGAAGAAAACTGCGGTGTTTTTGGATTGTTTAGTGCTGATAAACAGGTAGTAAAAGATATATATTATGGTATATTTAAACTACAGCATCGTGGTCAGAGATACTGTGGTATAGCAACATATTCTTCTGCTGATATCCATATTATAACCCACAAAGGATTTGTGCGACATACCTTCACAGAAGAGGATCTTCATTTGCTTAAAGGAGCAGTTGGTATAGGACATGTAAGTTTGAAGGACCGTCAGCCAGTTATCTTAATCTCTAGAATGGGAAAATTCGCAATTGCTTTCAGTGGTAATATACTTAACAGTATAAAGTTAAGGAATCAATTAAAAAATGAAGGGCACTCATTCAGCAGCGAAACAGATATAGAACTTTTAGGAAAACTTATCTCCTATGAGAAGGATTTTCTTAATGGAATGATTAGATTGAGTGAAAAAGTTAAAGGTGCTTACAGTATTGTCATGCTTACAAAAGATGGAATATATGCTGCAAGGGACCCCTATGGATTTAAGCCGCTTATACTCGGGAAAAAAGATGGCTCTCTTGCGGTATCTTCTGAATCCAGAGCTTTTGATATCCTCGGTATGGAGATTCTCAGAGATGTGGAGCCCGGAGAAATAATATTTATAAGTAAGAAAGGGCTGAATACACTTACAAAGATTAAAAATTCCCAGCCGGCCTTCTGTGCATTTGAATGGGCATATACTGCCTCAATTGATTCAGTCATAGAGGGTATTCCTGTAATAAGGGCAAGGGAGAATTTTGGTAAAAAGTTAGCAGAGAAAGATAAGAATATGTCTGCTGATTTAGTAGCACCTGTGCCATTTTCTGGTATTGGCTGTGCACTCGGTTATCATCATTCTTCAGGGATACCCTATGAAGAGGTCTTCCTTATAGACAGGTTTGCAAGTAGAAGTTATACTCCATTAACTCAGGAGAGTAGAGACGAAGAGGCACGGATAAAACTCTCCGTGATAAAGGAAAATGTAAGGGGTAAAAAAATAGTCCTTTGTGATGATTCTATTGTAAGAGGTACACAGATACAGTTTAAGGTTATGGAACTGAAAAATGCCGGAGCAAAAGAAGTCCATGTAAGGATTGCCTGCCCTCCTCTTGTGGCCCCCTGTTTTTACGGAATATCAACCCGTTCTTACAGGGAACTTGCAGCAAAGAAATTTTCTGTTGATGGAATAAGAGAGCGAATAGGAGCAGACAGTTTGAAATACAATACTCTTGATGATTTCATAGATGCAATAGGACTACATAAAGACCATCTCTGCCTTTCCTGTTTTACAGGAAAACGAGTGGAGGAAAGATGAAAGGAAAACTTGTGTTGGAAAATGGAGAGAGATTCGAAGGGAATCTTTTTATAGAAAGAGGAGCAAAAACAGGAATGGTGGTTTTTGATACAAGGGTTGTAGGATATGAAAAGGTATTAACCAGCCCTGAATACTGCGGTAAGATAGTGTGTTTTACCTATCCTCTCATAGGGAACTATGGGATAAACTATGAGGATATAGAAACAGATACTATATATCCATCAGGTATTGTCATATCTGAATACAGTCAGATATACAGCAACTTCAGGGCGAGGTGTTCACTGAAAGAGTTTTTAAAAGGAAAAGATATAAATGTTATTGAAGGTCTGGACACACAACTTATAACCGAGATAATTAGAGATAATAAAGGTATAAAAGGAACAATTGCTCCTCTCTCATTGGATGAAAAAGAGATATTCAGGATGATGAAGGAAGATATAGAAATTTCTATTCCTGTAGAAGAGGATGTTTTTATAAAGAAGGGAGTTCCATTTGTTGCGGTTATAAATAAGATAAAAAAAAGTGAATTGGCTCTTCTGGAGAGTTTGGGAATACAAATAATCTTTTTAAGTGATACCTTTCCTGAAGTGAAAGATGCACTTTCTATGGCAAAGGTGATTTATCTTTCTTCTTTTGAAGATATAAATTCTATTAAAAGGACAGCGGAGATAATAAAGGAATTTATAGGTAAAATACCTATTTTGGGAGTAGGTGCAGGACACCTTGCAGTTGTCCTTGCTATGGGTGGAAGGATAGCAGAGGGGAAGGTTAACCATTACGGAACGAACCATCCTGTATGTGATATAAAAACAGGGAAGAAATATATTACAGAACAGGCACACAGTTTAATAGTGGAAAGCAAATCTATAAAAAATATAATAAGGTTTATCAATATTAATGATACCTCTGTAGAAGGTATTGTAGACAGGGATAATAAGTTAATTTCCACAACATTCCAACTACAAAAAGAGTTTATAGAAGAAATTTTATGAAAGGGGAATAGATGCCTAAAAGAAAGGATATCAAAAAGGTTATGATAATTGGTTCAGGTCCTATTATAATAGGACAGGCATGTGAATTTGACTATTCTGGCTCTCAGGCATGTAAATCACTGATGGAAGAAGGTTATAATATAGTTCTTGTCAACAGCAACCCCGCTACGATTATGACAGACCCTCAAATGGCTGATTCAATTTATCTGGAGCCCCTTACAATAGATGTCCTGGCAAAGATAATAGCAAAAGAAAGCCCTGATGCTTTACTTCCAACACTCGGAGGCCAGACAGGGCTTAACCTTGCAACATTCCTTGCAAAAGAAGGTGTGCTGGATAAATATGGTGTTGAGGTAATAGGTGCTAATATAGAAGCGATTGCCAGAGCAGAAGACAGAGAACTTTTCAAGAAAGCAATGATAGAGATTGGCCTTAAGGTTCCAGATAGTGCTCTCGCCTATAATTTTAAAGAAGGGCTTGAGATAGGTGAAAAGATGGGGTTCCCGCTTATCTTGAGGCCTGCCTATACGCTTGGTGGTACAGGAGGTTCTGTTGCTTACAATATGGAAGAGTTTGAAAAGAAACTAGAATTTGCTCTTGATACAAGCCCTATCCATGAGGTCTTGATAGAACAGTCCGTCCTGGGATGGAAGGAAATAGAGTTTGAGGTAATGAGGGATATAGAAGATAATGCAATTATTGTTACATCAATGGAGAATGTTGACCCGATGGGACTTCACACAGGGGATAGTATTGTAGTTGCTCCTGCCCAGACATTGAGTACAAGAGAATATGAAAATCTTGTTGAACTTTCTAAAAGAGTTATAAGAAAGATAGGGGTGAATGGAGGTGCTAATATACAATATGCTGTAAATCCAGAAAATGGAGATGTCGTTATTATAGAAGTAAATCCAAGGGTATCAAGAAGCTCAGCCCTTGCATCAAAAGCAACTGGTTTTCCCATAGCAAGGATAGCAACAAAGTTAGCGGTTGGGTATACTCTTGATGAGATAAAAAATCAGATAACAGGGAAGACAACCTGCTTTTCAGAGCCGACAGTTGACTACTGCGTTTTTAAAATTCCACGGTTTACTTTTGAAAAGTTTCCCGGTGCCGATACTACAATTACAACTTCTATGAAGGCAGTAGGTGAGGCAATGTCTATAGGGAGAAATTTCCGTGAGGCACTTCAAAAAGGAATTCGTTCACTTGAGATAGGTAGATATGGATTTGGTTCTGACAGAAAAGATAGATGGGATATCAATCATAAATTTACTGAAGAAGAGAAGGACCTTATAATAAGAAAAATAGCCATCCCTGATGATGAAAGGATATTTTATTTAAGATATGCATTCATTGCTGGCTTTACTACTGATGAGATATATAGACACTCAGCGGTTGATCCGTGGTTTCTTCATAACATAAAGGAAATTATTGATATGGAAAAAGAACTTTATAGATATAATGTAGATACGCTACCATCAGAACTTCTCATGAAAGCCAAAAA
>JAMWCZ010000072.1 GCA_023819225.1 Candidatus Omnitrophota bacterium | reverse complement strand
TCTGTCATTTCTGTCTCCTGATAGATAAAGACCTTTTATGGAAAGGGAGCCCTTCTATTTCAGGAAAGACATCTATCAATCTACCGTACTTTTTGTAAAGCCCTGCTTTGCATAAAATAACAGCGTAGCTGCGCAAAAATGTATAAACAGAAATCCCTGAAGAAAACCTTGCACTCCTTCCTGTTGGAAGTGTATGACTTGGACCTGCAAAGTAATCGCCAAGTGCTGCAGGTGAATAGTCGCCAACAAAGATAGCACCTGCTATTACTTCTTTTAATAATCTCTCCGGCTCTTTACACATCAGTTGTAGGTGTTCAGGTGCAATGTAGTTTATTATCTCCACTGCCTCCTTGGAGTTTTTCACATAAATCCAGTATCCACCCTTTACTTCTTTGCTTACTTTTTCACCAAATTTTTCAGATGTTGTTATCAAAATACCCAGTCCTTCCTTATGTTCTATCTGTGCATTGATGTCTGCTGATACAAATGCAGGGTTTCCTGTACCATCAGAAAATATCACAAGTTCACTGGGACCTGCAGGTGTATCTATACCCACATCCCCTGATACAAGTAGTTTTGCTGTATTGACATATCTATTACCCGGCCCTGCTATTACATCCACTTTCGGTATCGTCTCTGTTCCGTAGGCAAAGGCAGCGATTGCCTGTGCTCCACCTACAGTAAAGATATTCTTGATACCAAGATATCCTAAAACCCCTGTTATCAAAGGATGGACAGAACCCTGAAAAGAAGGGGGACTTGCCACACATATTTTCTTTACACCAGCAACATAGGCAGGAATCACTGTCATAAGGGCTGTTGAAATAAGAGGCACCTGTCCTGCAGGTATATAGATTCCTGCACTTTCAATAGGAGAAAACCTAAACTCTACAGATATATCCCCTTCCTTTAAAATAAAACCCTTTGGTATCTGTCTCCTGTGGTATCTCTCTATCCTTTTTTTTGTTGTTTCTATCGCCTTAATGAGTTTTTTATCCATCCCTTTCTCTGCAATCTTTATCTCTTTTTCAGAAACTTTAATCTTCACATTTTTTACACCATCAAACTTTTCTGTGAATTTTATAAGTGCTTCATCTCCTTTATCTCTTACTTTATCAATAATATCTCTCACCTTTGCCTCTATTTCATTATCTCTGTTATCTTTCAGTAAATCTTTTAACTGCTCAAATGTTATTCTTTTCATCTACGCAACCCCTCTATTACTTTTTTATAATTATCACTGCCAAATATAAAAGAGCCCGCTATAATTATATCCACTCCTGCCTTCTTTACTATCTCTGCTGTTTTGTAGTTTATTCCACCATCAACGGATATCTCAAAAGAAAGCCCTCTTTTCTCTCTTATCTCAACGGCCTTCTCTATTTTAGGGACAACATCTGCTATAAACTCCTGTCCCCCAAAACCTGGATTTACTGTCATCACAAGCAGTTGTTCAATATCTTCAAGAAAAGGATATACCCTTTCTATATTAGTAGGTGGATTTATCACAATACAGACCCTTTTCCTGTATTTATGTATCTTCTCCATAATTTGTTTGTGGTTTATATCACACTCTATATGTATCCCTATCACATCCGCTCCCGCATCGGCAAAACTTTTCCAGTATCTTTCTGGCTGGGAAATCATAAGATGTGCCTCAAAAGGTAGATGAGAAAACTTTCTTATTGCCTTGAGTACCATTGGACCGAATGTTATATTAGGAACGAAATGTCCATCCATCACATCAAAGTGGATAAAATCCGCTCCTGCCTCTGTCACTGCCTTTACCTCTTCTCCTAAACGGCTAAAGTCCGCAGAGAGTAGGGATGGTGATATCTTAATTCTCCTTTTCATATCTTTATTTTACCACATCTGCCTTTTCATCCGTTAATTTCTTGCTTAATATAAACCTGTATAGTTTTTTATGGTCTGGATAGGAGAGATAAGAGACCTTCTTTTTCTGTAATACAGTAAAACCCATCTTTTCAAAAAATCTTACCGCGTCAACAGATACTGTGGTAAGGTGAATCCCCTTTATTTTTTCTTTTTTCAGATAGCACAGGTATTCACTAATAAGTTTTTTGCCTATCCCGATTCCTCTATATCTTACATCTATGTTTATATGGAGGGTTGCGGGATACTCTGAAGAAATATCTGTTGTGAAAAACTCTTTTTTCAAAAATGACCGCAGGCAGTTATAAAGGAAAAGGATATTCTTTTTCTTCAAAATACTATCACATAAGATAAATCTGACTGCTATAACCGGAAGTATCCTTGTTGTAAATATCCTTTTCTGCCTTTTTATATTCTTACACCCAGTAAGATACCCTACAATTTGTCCATCAAGTTCTGCTACAAACACAGATTCTCTCTCATAGTCCGTATAATAAAGTGTCAGCAAATCCGCTACAATTTCTCTACCATTAAAAAACTTTTCTACAGGGCCTCCTAAAAAAGCAGTATCACAACAAATTCTTCTTATAAATTTTCTGTCATCCGGTTCCTGATACTTTCTTATAACAAGCATATTTTAATAATCTATTGTAACACTCTCTTCAATCTTCCCTTCTTTGAGTATATTCCCTTCTCCGTTTACAATCCTGTATTTTTTTGCAGGTATATCTTTTTTGAACAAAACCGTGAGGTTCTTAAGTTCAAGTTCATTCCCTTTCTCAAGTTTTATTACAAGCAACTTCCTTCTGGGAACCCAGTGGGTCAGTCCATGCTGTGCTATCTCATGCCCTTTCTTTTCTATATCTATAAGGGTTTTTGTTACAGGGTCATCTTTATTGATTTTGTATCTGCCTTTGTAATAGGGAATAACAAAAAAGACACCCTTAAAACTATACCTATCAAGTATTTCAGTTATATTTAATATCTTTTCCGGTTCAGTTAACTTATAGACATCATCAACTGTGAATACGACTGCCGCATTATAATTACATGGATAGAGATTGATTTCAATATAGTCATCGTCCCAGAATAATACAGGTGGTCCAAAGATAAGGTCGCGGTAATAGTAAATAAGGGAGTATATTATAAGAGAAAAAAGCACAAGAATACTAATCCATATAAACCTCTTTCTCAAAAATCTTTTCACATTCCTTGCTCTCCTTATATCCCCCTCACCCTAAACCCTCTCCCCATAGGGGTGAGGAAAAAGTAAAGGGACCCCTCACCCTCTCCCCATAGGGTAGAGGATTAAGACGGGGGACATTCCCCTTCGTCCCGTATAACGGAAAGAGGGTATAGATGAGAAAAATAGTAAATAGAACCTTCTAATGCTAATAGGATACTCCTCCCACGCTCCTATTATAACATAACTTAGATAGAACTTTTCAGAGAAGTGATAAATTCTTCGGGGGGCGGACCAAACCTGTCTTTCATCTCTTCAAGTAATATATCTACATCCACAGGAGTTGTAAGTTCTGCAAGTCGCCTGTAAAGAGAAAACCTTATAGCAGAACTTTTTATATATTCATCAGGGATAACAGGAATTGTCTTTCTCTTAAATAACTCTGGCGCCTTCTCTTTTCTCATCTCTCCCATCACATCTTTCCAGAACCTGCAATAAAGTTCAAAACCAACCTGCTGGATAAATCCATGTTGTTGTTTCCCCAGGATATTGCCCGCCCCTCTTATCTCAAGGTCTTTCAGTGCAACTTTATAACCACTACCCGGCTTATTCAACTGCTGTATGGTTGATAACCTTTCTTTTGCTTCTTTTGAAAGAGCCGATGGGGCAGGGTAAAAGAAATATGCATATGCACGCCACTTATATCTTCCCACTCTTCCCCTTAACTGATAGAGGTCTGCAAGTCCGAATGTGTGTGCATTATCTACTATAAGTGTATTTGCCCTTGGAACATCTATTCCATTTTCTACAATACTTGTTGCCACAAGTATATCTATCTCTCCCGCTGAAAAACGTTCCATAATCTCTGCAAGTTTTTTGGGTTCCATCCTGCCATGTGCGACCTCTATCCTTGGAACAAACGGAAGTATACGAGAGAGTTTTTCTTTTGTCTTTTCAATATCAAATATGCGGTTATGAAGATAAAATACCTGCCCCTTTCTCTCAATCTCCCTCAATACCGCTTCTCTTATCAGATTTTCATTGTATCTGCCCACATAGGTAATAACAGAAAGTCGCCCCTGTGGAGGGGTCTCTATAACGCTTATATCAAGTATTCCTGAAAGTGCCATATAGAGTGTTCTGGGTATAGGGGTTGCTGTGAGTGTAAGAACATCTATATTCTTAAACTGCCTCTTTATCTTTTCCTTATGGATAACACCAAACCTCTGTTCCTCGTCAATGATAAGAAGTCCAGGATTTTTAAAGACAACATCTTTCTGTAATAACCTGTGTGTACCTATTACTATATCTACACTGCCATTCTTTACCCCTTCAAGAATTTTTTTTTGCTCTGCCTGTGTAATTATCCTTGAAAGCATCTCTATCCTTACAGGAAAGTCCGCAAACCGTTCTCTGAAAGTCAGAAAGTGCTGAAGTGCAAGGACAGTGGTTGGAACAAGAACTGCTACTTGTTTACCACTTACTACCGCTTTACAGGATGCCCTGAGTGCCACCTCTGTCTTTCCATAACCGGAATCCCCACAGACAATTCTGTCCATAATAGTTTCTGATACCATATTTCTTTTAACCTCATCTATTGCCTTCTGCTGGTCTTCTGTCTCTGTATATATAAAACTGCTATCAAACGCTTCCTGAAATTCCTCATCAGGTAGAAATGCAAATCCGCGTTCTTTTTTTCTGGTTATATAAAGATTATAAAGGTCTGCTGCAAGGTCTCTTATGGATTCTCTTACTTTTTCCCTGATTTTTATCCAGTCCTTACCACCTAAGGTGGATATTTTGGGAATGCCTGTCCCTATATATTTATGAAGAAGGGTTATCTGGTCAATTGGCACATATAATCTGTCCCCTTTTTCATATTCAATAACAGCAAACTCCTCTATCTTTTCTCCGGTCTTTATCTTCTCCATCCCCCTGAAGATACCAATTCCTTCATTGTAATGTACAACATAATCACCTT
The DNA here is from genome assembly GCA_023819225.1 of Candidatus Omnitrophota bacterium. Classification (GTDB taxonomy): domain Bacteria; phylum Ratteibacteria; class UBA8468; order B48-G9; family JAFGKM01; genus JAAYXZ01. The sequence continues at coordinate 2,328 of JAMWCZ010000072.1, read as the reverse complement.
CTTTTATCTCTGAATAACTTTTTATAGGAATTGTCTCTGCATAGTATCTGGCAGGGTGTCTCCGCATCCTGTATCTTCCAAAAAGTTCATCATTGCTGAGTACTGTGAGATTTGCCTGAGGAAAAGAAAATCCTGAAGAAAGTGTTCCCTGAAAAAACATTATTCCTGATATATCTATTCCATTTTCCTTCAATATATCTCTAAGCCGTGCCTCCTGAGAGGTATTATCCGAGAATATAAAAAGTTTCTCCTGAAAGAAAGGCATCCATCTGAAAGGCACTCCTAAGTTGAACCTATCAGAGACAGGAAAGATATTAAAATAGAAAAATTTTCCTTTCCTCTCAGAGTAATATCCTTTATCTTTTAATATCACTGCTTTTTTAACAAGTTTCTCAAAGTCCTGTTGAAAAAAATACCCTTTTTGTCGCAGTTCATTCCATAACTTAGATTGTGAAAATACATCAGGGTTGATTGTAAATATCGTTATATCCTCCATCTGTTCTATAAAGTTTTTTCTTTCTTCACCTGCAAATCGCTCGTTAAGCGGGTTAATTGTAAAAGTATTTATCTTTTCAAATGAAACCTGGCTGGCTGGTTCAAATTTTCTGACTGAATGTATATAATTCCCTGAAAATTCTACTCTTACAGGAAATTGCATATCCATCGGAAAAATATCTACAAGATATCCCCTTCTGGTAAATTCCCCTGGCTCTTCCACTATATCTGTCTCTTCATATCCATAATCCAGCAACCGGGAAATTACAAAATCACGTCTGATGGTATCCCCTGTGGTGATATAGAGACAACTTTCTCTCAATTCTTTAAGCAATGGAATCTTCTTCAACAGAGATAACGGCTGAGAGACAAGAATAAATGGTTTTTTATAAGTTGCTATTTCTGTAAGTATGCCTACCCTTTCAAACATAACAGGGGAGATGCTCTCTTCCTCTTTAAGAAAAAACTCAGGGGAGGGGAGGAATTTTACATCTTCACTATTGACGGTTAATGTCTTAATATCCTGAAAGAATGTTTCAGCGGAGAGTTCATCAGGCAACACTATAACAAAATTTTTCTTAACTTCTGTAAAAAGGTAGGCGAGAAGAGCGGCAAAAAAAACGCTCTTTCCTCCTCCACTTATCACATATTTCTCCCTTTTTACAGTTAAGTCCTTTATATAGGAAAATTCAGCCCCTTTAAATAAAAACTCAAACAGGTCTTTCATAAATTACTGCCTATTAATCTTCCCCTTTTTCTTCTTCCAGTGTAGCTAAAACTTGTTTTACCTCTTTCTCTGTATCTCTTAATTTTTCTTTGCAGTATTTAATAAGGAAGGATGCCCTCTTCACCTTTTCAATAAGATTGTCCACTTCTACATCTTCATTCTCTATACTTTTTACTATTTCTTCCAGTTCAGATATTGCCTTTGTATAGGTAAATTTATTATCCGCCATCTTTCCCCTCCACTTTACTTTTTATTTTACCCTTGTATAACTGCGTTTCTATAGTCATTCCTTCTTTCAGTTCAGATGCATCTTTAACAACTTTTCCATCTTTGAATGTTATACTGTATCCGCGTTTCAACACATTAACAGGATTCATAAAGGATATTCTGTCTTCCTGCCTCTCAAGAAAATTTATCTGCCCCTTTACATATACTCGGAGTGCAGAAGTAAGGGTATCGGGCATCTGCTTTAAGAAAAATTCCCTTGAGGCGATACACTTTGAAACATTGGTTCTAAAATCAGAAATAACACTCGTAAAGTTCTGGTTTACCTTATGGAGAAAAAAATCTGCAAAAATCTTCAGATGGCTGTCTGCTTCTTTTATAAATGCATTCTGTTGGGCAAGTATACCTCTGGTAAAATCTACAAGGCGGCTGCTTATCCCTTCCAGTTCCTCTTCAAAATTTCTCATCCTACCTACCACAAACTCACCTGTAGCAGTGGGGCTTATCAATTTTTTATATGCGACGATATCAACAACGGTCTCATCGCGTGTATGACCTATACCTGAAAGCACAGGTAAAGGAAAGCAGGCAATTGCCTTCCCTATATTATAACTGTCAAAACAATGAAGGTCTACATTATCCCCGCCACCCCTTATAATAACGAGGATATCATATTGGTTTCTCCTTTTATAGCATCTTTCCAGTGCAGCAAGTATAGATGGTTCGGCCTGTTCTCCCTGCATATATGCAGGAAATAGCGTAATGGAGAATTTGTATCCGTAAAGGTTGTTATGAAGGGTATTAAGAAAGTCCTCATAGCCAGCCGATGACTCTGAAGATATAATTGCTATACGTTGTGGCACAAGAGGAAAAGGGAGTTG
>JAMWCZ010000071.1 GCA_023819225.1 Candidatus Omnitrophota bacterium | reverse complement strand
AAAGGAAAAAAAGAAAGGAGGAAAAAGCAATGAAAATGAAAAAAGGATTTACGCTGATAGAATTGCTGGTAGTGGTAGCAATCATTGCGATTTTAGCAGCGATGTTGCTACCCGCATTATCACAAGCAAGAGAAAGAGCAAGACAGGCAGTTTGTATGAATAATTTGAAACAACTTGGACTTGGAATGCATCTTTATATGGATGACTGGAATGGTTGGTTTCCTCAAGTTAGAGGAAGTGTTAGTGGGGGATACTGCTGGGATGGGCAGATTTCAGATTATATAGGTTATAAATGGAGAGGTATTCCTTTTGGGAATTGGGGCCCACCAATTTTTCACTGTCCATCAGGAAAAATATACAAAACTTTTAAACCCGGGAATAGTAGAGGATATGTGATGGTTAGTGAAGTTGCTATAGATTATGACGGTATAAATGGAAGGTTAGGGAAAGTAAAGAAGGATAGTGAACAGGCACTTCTTTTTGAACTCTGGTTTCCTGGTTATGGAACAGATGGTTATGGTGGTTATGGATATCCAGAATTGAGTACAATGGGTGGTACTAATAATGTAGAATATATTTCTGCTGGTGGAAGTAACTATCAATACCTTGCATATAGACATAATGGTGGTATGAATTATTTAAAGAAAGATGGTAGTGTTGAATGGACACGTCCCGGAACAAGTGGATTCGGAGAAAAACCAATATGGTTATTCTATACTTCAGGATATTATTACCAGGATGGTAGATTTGTAAGTTGGTAAAAAGAGAATTGGATTTAAATAAAAACTAAAATAACTTAAACAAATTTATTAAAAAAGCAAGTTTATTGAAAAGGGGGGTAAAATGAAAAAAGGGTGGTTGTGGGGTATTGGGATTTTTTTAATTTTGAGTTTTTTCGGTTTTTGTAAGGAATACCATTTAGGTGTATGGATGGGGCCTGGGTCTCCCAAAGGGATTTGGGAAAAAAGTTATAACGATCCATTCCCAGTTAAAATGATAGTTAAAGATTTAGCAGAACTTGGAGTGACAGAAATATTATTTGATGAGCAAGATGGAAGAGGTGGTCCCTTTTTACATCCAACAGAAGTGAAAAATGCATCACCACATAATAATTATATGAGAGGAAGAGATTTTTTGAAAGAGCTACTTGAAGAGACATCTAAATATAATATAAATGTATATCTTGTATGGACAACTCCTGCGAAAGGAGAAGATGTAAAAACTGAGATGTATGATATTGATTATGGATTAGAAAGTCCGGAATTAAGGAAGGTATATAAGGATTTAATAAAAGAAATTGGAGAAAAATATAAACCAAAATACAAAAATCTTATTGGAATAAAATGGCATGAACTTGATTGTTCAGAAGCAGTTGATAATCATGAAGATGATGTAGATGAGTTTAGACGTTTTTGTAAAGAGAGGTTTGGAGAAGAGTATAAAGAAAAGGATATGCCAAAGAGAGATTCGGAGAATAAATGGTGGAGGAGATATGTTTTATGGAGAAATGAAATAATGAATAGTTTTGTAAAGGAGATGGCTGATGAAGCGAAAAAATATAATTTAAAGACAATGTTTTGTTTTTACACTCCTGAGGCATATCATGGGGAATCATGGAAGTGGGGATATGACATTATAGGACTTGAAAAAATTTGTGACCATATCTGGTTTCTTGGAAGTGGATATACTGTAGAAACAGGAAAATTTTATCAATCAATAAAAGGAAGCGTAATTGATTTTGGGCCAAGTTATTCTAAACAAATTTTAGGCAGAAACTATTCATATGCATTCCATGGGTTACCTTTAAATTATTTTGAATATAGAACCTCATTTTACATAAAAGAAATGAGAGCATATTATTCTTCATACAAAGATTTTACAAAAAAATATGGGGACTATTATACTGGATATGCTGGCCAACCAGAGAAAGCAATAGAACTATTTTATGGTAAAGATAATTTAAAAAACTGGTTGAACTTAATGGTGTCATTTCAACCAGGGGAAAGCCCTTCAAGTATAGCAGTTTCAATAAATCCTATGCCATTTGTTTTAAAATATCCCTTTTCTCCCGGGGTTGAATATGGCAAAAAAGTTCGTTCATTGATGGAAGGACTTACAGGTTTCTTTGATGTTGATGGTTTTATAAGCGGATCTTTAAGAATGGATGAAAACTTAAAAAAATATTCTTTTGTGATAATACCTGAGGATATGGCGATTGGTTTAAGGGAAGATGTTTATGATAAATACTTAAGATATGTAAAAGAGGGTGGAAAACTTTTAATAATAAATACACCGATAACAATAGGTAACGAAGATTTAACAGAACTTAAAGATAAGACAGAAGAGATAGCCGGTATAAAAATAAAAGGTAAGAATGCACCTAAGAATATAGCAATGGAGAATAAAGAAGGCTGGATAAAATGTTCTGTTAAAAAGGTATGGACAGAGTCAAGTGATATAGAAGTGAAATCAGCGGAGGTAATACTGAAGGAGAAGAACACACAGATGCCCATATTAACGATGAAGAAAATAGGTAAAGGTGTGGTATATTTTTCATCAATAAGTTTTAATTCCGATATTGCCTCTTATTTTGCATCAATAATAAATAGAGAATTAAAGACATCTATAAATTTGGAGAGTAAAGAAATAAGGATACTTGAGAGTGTAAAAAAAGGGGATAAGTTAGCTATAGCATTATGGGGTACAGGAAAAGGGATATTAAAAGTAGATACAAGAGTAGCAGGAATAAAGGCAGAGAATATACAGGTAAAAGAGATACTAACAGGAAAGATAATAAGAGAGAATATAAAGGCAGAATTATTAGCAAAAGAAGGTGTAGAGGTAAATATAAAATATGTAAATCAGCCATATATAGTAGCGATAGGAAGTGAAAAAGAATTGAGAGTATACAAAGGTATATATAATAGCGAAGATGTGTTTGCGGGATTGGTATTAGAGAGGATCAAGGAACATCCTGAAGTTCCAATAATGGTACCAGAAGGAAAAGGACCGAGAATAGGAGTATATCATGGAGGGTGGGGGACAGAAAGCATAATAAAAGTTTTAGAGAAAGAAGGTATGAGAGTATTTAGTTTACCGAGATTAGATGCTGATGCTTTATCATATTATGTAGATGTTTTAATAATTCCTCAATGCTATAATTCAAGGTTTTTTAATCAAGCCATAAAAGAGATAAGAGAATTCGTAGAAAGAGGTGGTGGGTTATTGTTAACTCATGATGCGGTAGGGTATAGAGAGCATGAGGTTGTATTTCCTGAGATAGGTAAAGGTATAAAAAATCCTTTTTTAGATAAAGTAAAAATAGTAAAAAACCATCCAGTAACAGAAGGGTTTAGAATAGGAGAAGAAATAGAACATAAATATTATGACCATGTAGGAATGGAAAAAGGTGAGAAGGGAGAAGTATTGATAAAGGATGAAGAAGGATATGGAGTATTAATAGCAGGAGTTATAGGGAAAGGGAGAGTGGTATTAAATGGGATGATATCTGGATATGGTTCTGAAAAAGGGAGTTTTGGCGGTAAAGAAATGGAACCAGAAGCAGGAGAATTGAAAGTACTTATAAATTCAATAAAATGGTTATCGGAAGGGAAAAATTCAGAGATGACAGAAGTTAAAAGAGATAAAGAAATAGGAATAGTAGAACAGAGAGATTTTGAGTATGAAAGTCAAATTCCTGCTGAGAAATACTACGGAGAAACAGTTTTTAATTTTATATCTGACTTAGGATTAAAGCCGGAATGGGTATCAAGCAGGATATTTTTACCAGACAACAGACAGGAGAGAGATAGATATAAAAGAATAGTTATAACAACTGCTGGTAATTGGTTTACACCTGAGATGTATGAAGGAATGACTGAATATGTAAGAAATGGTGGACTTTTAATTACAAATAGTTCACTTATTCTTATAGATGCAAATAGGAACAATAAAGCAGATGAGTATACTACATTTGACTATCCTGGATTTGAAACGATTGGAGTTTTTGGACATGCAAGTTCAATAGTGACAAAAATAAAAATAGAATTAAATTGTCCACTGGTAGAAGGATTGAATATAGAAGGATGGCAGGAATTAGGAATAAAAGTTGGAGGCAGAGATGTAACAAATAATAATGCAACAGTTGTAATTATTTCAGATAAAATAAAAAATGATACAGATATTGGTATTCAGCCATTTTTAACATTCAAAAAAGCAGGGAAAGGTGCCTGTATTTATATTGTGCCAAATTTAGATAAGAATTCTTTGGAAAATAAAGTAATCTCTACAATATTTAAAAATATCTTAAGTGAAAAAATATTAAATTGGCTCTGTGAATAAAAAGGTTAAATAGATTCAACAGCAGAAATAACGAGTTATATACTCATTTCGGAATGATTTTAGGATTTAAAACGCAATTTAAGAAGGGGGTAGAATTTAATTAGGATAAAAACAAAACAAATAAAAGATAATAATATATTGACATCTTTATTCTAATGGTTTTGGATTAAAAGGGAGATTAAACAATTCTATTATACTGGAAGGGTGTGTTTCTTTTGAAATTCTTTTTGTATTTTTTGCATCTGGTCTGAATATTGCTACTCTTTCAAAAGGGCCTTTTAAAGAAATTATTCCAAAATCTTCTTTTTCTGCTCTTCTTACTGCTTTATACACCCCTTCTTTAATCAATTCCCTTGCTTTTTCGGGATGTAAATGTATTGCAGAGGTATTTCTAATTTCATATTGCTCATACGTGCATTCATCTCCTTTCCCAGGGGTTAAACCCCATTTTACAGTAACTGTTTCAATTCCTGGAATGAGTTCCTTCGCTTCTTTTGTAAATGCGAAATCTCCAGAACCAAAGATTGACCTAATTCCAAGTTCACTTGCTATCATTGCTGTTTGTCCGAATTCACCAATAGAAATTCCATTAACAGAAAGGTCTATATAATAACATGATTGAGTATGGGGTAAATGTGCATATTCAGTTCCTGCTTTTGCATGTTGCCCTACCCAGACAACTGCATCAAAAGAAGTGTCAACGAAATAATCTTTAAATTTCCGTGGCCATCCTCTTTGCATTTTTACCCGTTGGTCAAGAAGTTTTATATTAATTCCACCAGACCCATGCCCATCAAGAACAATTATCTCTTCAACACTTGCTTCCAAAAGTCCCTCTACACAACTATTAACTTCAAGAGTTAAAAGTTCCTTAGCAATTTCGTAGTATCTACCAGAAGGGCTACACCAGTTTTCAAAATCAATAACTCCAGCTACTCCTTCTAGATCTGTCATAACATACACTTTTTTAATTAATTTCATTTCTATCCCCTCCTATGTTAAAAATAAAAAACTATAAATTTATTGACTACCAACCTTTTTCAGATAATGTTCTTTTTAAGTTCCTTTTCACCTAATGAAATCCCTGAATAGTTATTACCTCCTTAATATGAATTTGAAAACCGTTGGTGGAATTAAAATGTCTTAATTTTTCTTTCAATGTTTCATAAGTTTTTTCCTAAGAAAGGGAAGTAAATAATCTATAATAGTTATAAAATTTCTCCTACTCTTTCTGTTTCTCATTTAAAATTTCTGTGGTATGTATTATAACACTTTTTAAAATTATACAAAACTCTTCTGCATATCTTATGTGAAACAGTTCAGCATTTCTATGTAATTTTGGTCTTTTAGTTAATATATATCGTATAACTTTATACAGTAAATACGGTAGGGCTATACTTCAAATTCTCCTCTATTATCTGTCCGAATGTTAGAAAATAAATTAGAAATAGTAAATTAATAAAACTACTACATATCTAAATCAATTTAGTCCCATTCTATCGTCTTTTCCTATTTTTCACATTGCCATCCCTTCAACAAATAAAAAAATAACCACCATCTATTATATAATCTATTAACTATTTCTTATAGTCTTATCCTCTTGTTGACAAAAATTTTTTTATAGTATAATATGTATACAAATTGAACTAGTAAAAGTTTATACAATATAAAAGGGGGGAATATGATTAAGATATTATTTTTTGATTTCAGAAATTGTGAGATAATTGATGGGTTTAATAGAAAAATAGAGGAACCTAAAAAATTTGAAGGAAATCCAATATTTGTTTCAGGGCATCCACTTGAGGAAAATTGGTTATCTCTTTATGGTTCAGTATTAAAAAGACACGATGGATTATGGCAGATGTGGTATACAACAGTAATGAAAGGAAAAGAAACTCTTGTACTTGCTTATGCTGAAAGTGAAGATGGGATTAAATGGAGGAGAGTGAAGAAAGATGTAGTTACAATAGATGGGGAAAAAACACATTTTATTTTTGATATGGAGCCACATGGAGCAGCAATTATTTATGATGAGAAAGAAGAAAGAGGAAAAATGAAATATAAAATGATATGTGGTGCTGCCCCTTCAAAATGTATTTCTGTCTTTTATAGTGAAGATGGTATTCACTGGTATTCTCCTGAAAAAAATCCTGTTATTGGAACAAATCCAGATTGTCCAATGGCTCTCTTAAGATTACCATCAGGTAAATATGTAACATACCACCGCCCAGTTTTTGGTGATAGAAGAATAGCGAGGTCAGAATCATGGGATTTTATTAATTGGTCAGAAGCAAAGACCGTTTTTGACCAGGCACCTTTTGATCCTCCACAAATCCAGTTTTATGGACTGGGAGCAATACCATATGGAGAATATGAAGTTGGAACATTATGGATGTATCATACAGATAAAAATGATTTTGGTTTTAGCAAAATGGTGGGAGGTTATATAGAACCAGAACTTGTATATACAAGAACAGGGTATGCATGGCATAGGATGGAAATAAATAAAACATGGATAAAAAGAGGAGAAGAAGGGGAATGGGATTGTAGTATGGTTCTTCCAGCAAGTTCTCCTACTTTTCTTGAAGATGAGATTCGTTTTTATTATGCAGGACAAAGAACAAGACATGGGCAAAGTTTAGATTTAACAGGATGGAAAAGGTCGGAGCCAAGAAGTGGTATTGGATTTGCTTCTATTAAACCTGATAGATTTGTTGGATTAGTTGCTTCTGATGAAGGGCTCCTTATAACAAGGTCTTTCTGGACTGAAACAGGAGAATTTTTTATTAATGCTGATATAAAAGGACATCTAAGGGTAGAAATCACAGATATATCTGGTAATCCTATTGAAGGATTTGAAATTGAAAATTCAATACCTTTAACCGGAGACGCACTTTTTCATAAATGTAAATGGAAAGGAAACCCTTGTATAGAAAAAGTTGTAAATAGAGATATAAGGTTTAAAATTAAAGCAAATAAAGCAGTCATTTATTCTCTTTTCTCTGGAGATGAAAAGGAGGTAAGGAATTACTGGAACTTCAGATGTCCTTATTATCTACCATACAAACTGGGTAGAATATATATATAATCTAAAACAGTGGATAATAATATCATCAAATGACAAAAGAATAAAATAATTTAGGGCAAGATAGATAAAACTTATGGATAAATAGTAACAAGATGTTTTCAGTTTTTTAAAGAAAAGGACATAATGCGATTTTAAATAAGGGAGGAGGGTAGAAATTATGAAAGAAGATATTTATTCTTTAAAAGGTGATAATATAGGAGTTTTTAAGAAGATGTTAACAGAATCACAAATTGACCATGTTATTGAAGGGACAGAGGAAATACTGGAAAAGGTGGGATTTATTGTAGAGAATGAAGAGATACTTAAAATAGCAAGGAAAAACGGTGCATTTGTAGA
>JAMWCZ010000070.1 GCA_023819225.1 Candidatus Omnitrophota bacterium | reverse complement strand
TTAGAAAGGAGGTAAAGAAGATTAATGAGATAGAGATAGGTGGTAAGATATTTAAATTTCCTGATACAAACAAGTGGAGGTGCGCCTGGGCAGAAAACTTTGGACTGAACCTTGCACTTAAAATACCTGAGAAGGTTGATGAAAAAGTAATACTGGAATATACAGAAAAGTACGGATTTTTCAGCGGAGAGGAGGGATGCTGTCTGAAGTTCTGTATGGTCCCTGAGAAAAGATACTATGATATAAACTACTGCCGTGCACCAAGGAGAAAAAAAGAGATAATTATCTCTCCAGATGATGCATGGGAAGAGATAAAAAAGATATGTACCGAAAATGATGTGGATATATGTAGCGTAGAGGCAGCAGAATTTTTTGAAAGAGGCGGCACAATACACCCGCATCTTCATCTACCTGATGTTAAGTCAGTTATATCCATCGGAATACAGGTACCAGGAGAGAATGAATCTAATGGAGAGTTTCTCTGGGCTCTGAGACGTATCCTTAATTATACTGCATTTGACATAGCACATTATCTTGACATAGGTGGATATTCAGCAATTACTGGCACAAATATAAATGATATCCTTGTAGCAGAGAAGATAGGTATTTATAAGGGAAATAGGATGTTCTGTACTATTTTGACCAGTGCAAATTTAGGAAAGGGAATGTTTTTTAGAAAAGCAAAGGGGACGAAAAATATCAGTAAAGATAGGTTGAAGGATTTCTGTATTGAGGCAGGCGCTGATATTGTAGGTGTATTCAATGTAAAAAGATTTGAAACTTTTAAAAAGGAGTTTGAAAAAAAGGTTAAAATCCCTGAAGAAAGGGAAATAGTTGTTGATAAGGGTCAGTATTACGGCCATTATGTCCCGGAGGTCAGGAGAGAACCTCTTTCTTTGAAATCACCTGATGACTGGTTGAAAGGAGCCAGAACAGTTATTGTTATTGGACTCCATTTCCCTTCCAGTGTGGTTGACTATGCAAAGGTAACACCTGCTGAAACAACAGGTCCATATGTCTTTTCCCAGGCACAGACGCTTATATTTCTTAAGGATATAGCAGTGAAAGTTATAAGATATCTCAATACCTGCGGTTATAAAGGTGTATTTACTACAGACCTTACAGGGCTTGCATCACAGGTATTAATGAAGTCCAGAGGAGATATCCCTGATATGAGTGCAAATCTTTATCCAGCAATCCTTGCAGGTCTTGCATATCCGGGACTTCATGGTTATCCCATCACTAAGAGATACGGAACAAGACAGAGGTTTATCGCAGTTGTTACAGACCTTTCTTTAGAAAACGATACAATACCTTTAATGAGATATGCCTGCCAGAGATGTGAAAAACCCTGTATTTCCTGCTGTCCAGCAAGGGCAATAAGTAAGAAAGTAGTGAAGATTAGGATTGAAGGGAGAGAGTTTTATATCCCTTCTATAGACCAGTTTTCTTGTGACTGGGCAAAGAGATATGGACTGATAGGTGAGGAAGGACTGAAGTATTATGGTATAGAAACAGATGTACCTTTGCCCAGGAATAAAAAAGCAGAAGAAGTAGTAAAGGCAATTAATAAAGTAAACTGGGGTGTTCAGAAGAGACATGCAAATATATGTGAAGAGTGTATAAGGGTATGCCCGGAAAAAGGAGGAGAGAATGGAAAGGAAAAAGATTGAAAAATATGCAAGAGAAGCAGGGGCTGATATATTCGGGGTTGCACCTATTGAAAGGTTTGATGAATTACCTCTTGAGAAACATCCACGGGCGATATTTCCTGAGGTAAAGTCAGTGATTGTGATTGGGAGACGGATAACCCGCGGAACTTTGAGGAGTGTGGAGGAAGGGACAAATTTTTCAAATTATTACATATATGGCTATGACTGGTTAGACAACAGATTTATAGCGCTTACTACCTTCCGAATATCTGAGTTCCTTGAGGATAATGGATGGGAGGCAGTACCACTTGCTAATCTTCCACCTGAGGTTCCACCGATGGGTGTGAAGGTCAGAAAGAAATCACCTCCACCAAATGTTCTCCTTGACTTTGATGATGTTGCTGTAAGGGCAGGTGTTGGAGAGATAGGATACTGCGGAGTGCTGCTTACACCTGATTATGGACCAAGACAACGGATTCAAATAGTCCTTACCGATGCTGAGATTGAACCAGACCCTCTACTTTCTGAAAGGATATGCCTTTATGGGAATGGTTGTAAGTGTTCCTGTCCGCTTGGTGCCTTGAAAGGAGAGAAAGAGATTACTATAGCAGGGAAAAAAATGACAGTTGCTGAGATTGACTATAAAATGTGCACTTCCTGCAAGAATGGCGCTATGCCTAACAGGTATCATCCTGCAGGAAAACCCGACCGTCTTGCAGCCATTTGTATCAGGAGTTGTGCTGATGTCCTTGAAAGGAAAGGAAAGATAAAAAACAGGTTTAAACTACCTTTTAGAATAAGGGATGTTTGGTCAGTAAAGCAGGATATAGATTTATACCGTCTGTGATAAGGAGAATGGTAAAATGAAACTTACAAAAGAACAGATAAAGGAATATGCATTATCTCGTGGACTTGACCTTTTTGGTGTTGCAAATATAGAAAGGTTTAAAGATGCTCCAAGAAGGATGCATCCTGCCAGTATATTTCCTGAAGTGAGGTCGGTTATAGTTGTGGGAAAGCGTATTGTAAGGGGTGGATGGCGTGGAATAGAAGAAGGGACATACTGGCCTAACTATTCATACTTTGACTACTCAGGGCTTTTAAATACCTACTTTTTACAACTACCGCTTTATGAAACCGCCTGTTTTATAGAGGACTTCGGATATGAGGCAGTTCCTCTGTATTCTGGATGGGCACTTCCTGAGGCGCCCCCTGATGTAAAACCACTAAGGGAAGGAGGTGTTGCCCCTGATGTATATATTGCCATAAGGATTGCAGCAGTTGCAGCAGGGCTTGGTGAGATTGGCTGGTCAAAAGTATTCCTTACAAAAAAGTTTGGACCGAGGCAGCGTCTTGCAGCAATCCTTACAGACATTGGACTTGAACCAGACCCACTCATTGAGCCGAATAGCATCTGTAAACTTGATATGGCCTGTGTGAAGGGGTGCCCAGGCGCCATACCCCATATCAAGGAAGGTAGGTTTATAGAGATACAGATTGAAGATAAAAAATACAGGTGGGCTGATATTGATATGGGGAAGTGCACACTCTGTTATCACGGTGGAGACCCGCGTGTCTCCCCTTTTATACCAAAGGCACTCCCGGGATACCACTTTGATGTAATGAAACAGAATATATCAGAAGAGACCGCATATAAGTTCTCCGGGCCCATGTCAACAGGGGAGTGGAGGAAGACCGCAGAGCATCCATCCGGTTATATCATAGAAGGCCATTATTACATCAAGAAGTGGGGACAGGGTGGGCTCGGTATCGGGGCATCCCGTGGATGTATGAGAAGTTGTTTTGACTACCTTGAAAGACATAATATGATAGAGCAGACATTTAAAAACGGTCCGTTTATAAGAAGAAAGAGGTGGTTACTTGATGCATATGGCAAAATAACAGAGAGTGAGAAGTGAGATGTAAAATTGGAGAAAATCAGCATTCAGGGGTTCTTATAGAAAAATAAATTCTTCTTGAAGTATAGCAGGGTTTTTATGTCCCAGAAATCTTTTCAGCCGTTTTCTGTATAGATATTTTTTACCCTTCATCACTCTTTTGATGACAGGCAGATTTTCTTTTACCATATCTTTCCCTTTTTCTAATGCATAATTATATTTTGAAAATTCGTGCCATTTCATATCATTAAGACCGGGATTTAATACAATATCAGCCATCTCTTTATTATACAGGTCAAACCTGAAGGCAATAAGTTCATCTATATAAAGGTGAAGATTGACAGCAGATTCTATATTTTTTCCAGGAGAAGGTGGCTGGCTTATGTCAATCGCAATAATGTTTTCTGCCCCTGCAAGGACAGCACATTTTACAGGTAGACGGTTTGTAATACCACCATCTATAAGAACCATATCATTATATTCAAATGGTGGGAAAATTCCGGGTATAGAACAGGATGCAAGGATTCCTTTCCATAAAGGTCCGCTCTGAATATATACATCTTTACCTGATACAAGGTCAAATGCAACTGCAATGAGTTTTATAGGGATATCCTCAAACTTTATATCTCCAAATAGTTCCCTGAATACTGGTTCCACATCTTCTTTATGGATAAGTGCATTATCCCGCAATATCTTTATAAACATCATATTCCTTTTTATAGTGGAGAGGAAATTTATGAAAAACCCTTGTTTCTGTTTCATTTCCACAGGGTTAAGTTTCAGTTTTTTAAGTATTTTGAATTCTCTTGTTTCCTCTATCCTGTGAAGTTCTTTAATTTTATTATAATAAAGTGCGTAAAAACTACCTGCAATTGACCCGGAAGATACCCCGCATATTATATCTGGATGGAGGTTTTCCTGTTCAATGGTTATTATCGCCCCTATGTGTGCGAATCCCTTTGCTCCACCGCCTCCTAACACAAGAGCATTCCTATATTTCCTTGTTTTATTCTTCTCTCTGGTTAGCGGGGAGCATGAAAGAATCATAATTTTGACCGTAAATTATTATAAACTTCTACTTTATGCTTATGCAAAAAGTAAGGCATAAGCCCGTGTTAGTTTATCCCTTGATGACAGCAACAGGTGCCATCCTTGCTATCTTTCTTGAGAGTCCTGCACCTTCAACCACTTTTATAACCTCATCAATATCTTTGTAGGCATCGGGCATCTCTTCTGCAAGGCCCTTTCTACTTACCCCTTTTGCAATAACTCCTTTTTGGGTAAGTTCATATGTTATATCTCTGTTTTTGCTTTCCTTTATTGCCTGGTGCCTTGACATCATCCTTCCTGCACCATGGCAGGTACTACCCCATGTCTCTTCCATTGCTTTTTCAGTACCGACAAGGATGTAGGAACAGGTTCCCATTGTCCCGGGTATAATAACCGGCTGTCCTGTATTTTTATATCTTTCAGGGAGAGAAGGGTGTCCTTTTGGGAATGCACGGGTTGCCCCTTTTCTATGTATATAAAGCCATCTTTCTCTGCCATCAACATTATGTCTTTCAAGGTTGCATATATTGTGGGCAACATCATATACAGTGTACATTTCTAAATTTTCCCAGGGTGTCTTTAATACCTGTGAGAATGTCTCTCTTATCCAGTGGGTTATTATCTGTCTGTTTGCAAATGCATAGTTTGCTGCTGCATTCATTGCACTTAAATACTGTTTCCCTTCCTTTGAATCTGCTGGGGCACAGGCAAGTTGTCTATCAGGTAGTTTAATTCCATATTCTGTGGCAAGTTTTCCAAATTTATCAAGGTAGTCATCGCATATCTGATATCCAAATCCCCTGCTTCCAGAATGGACCATAACAGTAATCTGTCCTTCAAATATACCAAAGGCATCTGCTATCTCTTTGTCATATACATCTATTACTTTTTGTATTTCAAGGAAGTGATTGCCAGAACCAAGTGTCCCGAGTTGAGATGCTCCTCTTTCATAGGCGCGGTTGCTGATAACATCAGGATTGGCGTCTTTTTTGATCCCATAGTCCTCAAGGCATTCTATATCCTCCTTGATTCCAAATCCATTTTTTATAGCCCATAGTGCTCCTTCAACAATTACCTTTTCAAGTTCTTTTCTTTTAAGTGAGAGATTCCCTTCAGAGCCAACACCAGAAGGGATATTGGTAAAAAGTAGATTGATTAAGTGTTCCAGAGATGCCTTTATATCCGTAAACTTCAGGTTTGTCCTCAGAAGACGGACCCCACAGTTTATATCATAACCAACAAACCCAGGGACTATTACACCACTTTCTGACTCAAACCCACCAACTCCACCTATTGGCGCTCCATAACCCCAGTGGACATCCGGCATAGCCAAACTGTATTTTACAATCCCGCGGAGTTTAGCAACATTCATAACCTGTAAGGGGGCATTATCCGAAAGTGCCTTATCTAAAAGTTTTTCAGAGATATAAAGCACCCCAGGTACCCGCATATCTTCCTTCTTGGGGATTAACCACTTATATTCACTTATCTTTTCTAACTCTTTCATTTCCATTTTTTGCTATACTCCAGCCATTCTCTAAACTTTTTTTACTCATATCAACAACCTCTTTTGAAGAAAAGACCTGCTCTATCCCATAATATAAACTTTCCATTTTGAAAGGGAAAAAGTAATGGTCTATAATATAACCTGTTGCTCCTGTTACTACCATATTTGCTGTCTTTATACTTCCTAAACGTTCCGCAATTTCACTTGCTTCAATCTCTATGGTATTTCCTTTCGATGAATTAGATTTTTTAACAAGGGAAGAGTTGAGTATCACAAATGCATCTTTTTTGAGGTATCCGCGCAACATCCGATATGAATTTGCATCCATAAAGACACCAATATCTGTTTCATTGCTTACAGGAGATACAATATCTTCGGCTGAATAAATAACAATGGTACAGTAAACATAACCACCCCGCATCTCTGCTCCATATGAGGGCAGACAACTCACATTCATATTCTGCTTTATAGATGCATAAGAAAGGACCTTCCCTACTGTCAAGATTCCCTGTCCACCTGAGCCACCTACAATAATTCTTACCTTTTCCATTATGTCCACCATACTTTTGGTTTTGGCTGTCTTATGATAACTCCTTTCAGGAAGTCCACTGCCTTCTTTAATCCTTCATCAGTACTCATCAAACTGTCTTCATGTTCTATGCTCAAAGTTCCATCATAACCCATAAGCCGGAGGTTTGAAACAAAGGCATTCCAGAAGTCATAACTGTGTCCATAGCCGACTGTTCTGAATATCCAGGAGCGGTTTATCTCATCAAGATATGTCTTGGTATCAAGAACCCCATTGACAGAGGTATTGTATGGGTCTATCTTTGTATCCTTTGCATGGACATGGTAAATCGCACCTTTGAGTTTTCTTATAGCAGCAATCGGGTCTATCCCCTGCCAGAAGAGATGGCTTGGGTCAAAGTTTGCCCCTATCTCTTTGCCTACTGCATCACGCAGTTTAAGGAGTGTTTCAGGGTTATAGACAACAAATCCAGGGTGCATCTCAAGGCATATCTCTTTGACATTGTGGTCTCTTGCGAATTTCACCTCTTCCTTCCAGTAAGGAATAACCTTTTTTTCCCACTGCCACTTTAATATTGTTGAAAAGTCATCTGGCCAGGGGCAGGTAACCCAGTTGGGGTATTTCGCATCCTCACTATCACCAGGGCAACCTGAAAATGTTATGATACGCGGCACACCTAATTTTTCTGCTAAAAGGATGGTTTTTCTTTGGACATCTTTGTGGGCATCTCCTATCTTTTTATCCGGATGGAGAGGATTTCCGTGGCAGGAGAGTGCTGATATTTCAAGGCCTCTACTTTCAACTGCTTCCTTGAACTTTTTTATCTCATCGGGCTTTTTTAAGAGTTTTTCAGGACTACAGTGGCTATTTCCAGGATAATTACCTGTACCTATCTCAACTGTGTCCAGCCCTAACTCTTTTACCTTATCCAATGCCTCTTGGAAACTTCTATCTCCAAAAAGTACTAAAAAGACACCTATTTTCATTTTGCCCTCCCTGTCATAAAAGTATTTTATCATATACTGTATCTAAATCAATTTCGCGTACGGATAGGGTATATGGGTAACACCTTTTCCTCTGATTTTTTGTTCAAAAATACCCTACCTCTCCCCTCACCCATACCCTCTCCCCG
>JAMWCZ010000069.1 GCA_023819225.1 Candidatus Omnitrophota bacterium | reverse complement strand
TTATACCGGGATACTCTGAACCAGGAAATATTTTAAGTTTATCAACAGCCACCCCATCTGCCTTAAATCCATTATCAAAGTCAAAACTAATGTATGGAGCAGGTATATCAGCCAGACAGAATAAAGGGAATAAAAGCAACATTAAAAAAAACACTACCTTGCTGAACATTTCTCTCTCTTTTTTATGCATCTACTCCTCCTTTTAATTGTTATTCTGCTTCCAAACGGATAAAGTCAATTATAAAATACTCCCCTTTTTTAATCAATGCATAATCCTTTGCAAGTGCACCATACATTCTAATGTTACATAGATAGAACTTTATATCCAAACTTATCTTCCCTTTGTCTATACCAAACACTTTACGCAGGTCATAGGCATAATACTGATACTGGTCAGGATTATAGTTCTCTATAAGTGTTGCCATCTCATATGTAGCATTGTTTATTACCTTAACAGCGAAATGTCCTCCTTTTACATCAGCACTATTGTCTTTAATCCTCCAGGTAAGATATGGTGTTTTTTCAAGGTCAACCTCTACATTCCGGATACGGATATGTGGATAACCTGTTCCTTTATCTATCCTCTGTAAGAGTATTATATCGTCTCCTGCCTGCCCAATAGCAAGGTAGTCATAGTTTTTTTCTGTTCCACCGTCAAGGTAGTCGTTTAAGTCCCATTTATGAGAAGAAGTGGTGATATTGATATATTGTTTCGGGTCTGTTTTCTGGCTGTGTCCGGAGAACGCTCCCGGTGGAGCGGAAGGAATCTCTCTTGCTCTTTTTATAGCTTTCGTAAGTGCCTGTTTTGTCTCTTTTTCGGTTAACTGTTTATTACCATATTTATATCCGGTTATTTTACGTTTTGCTGCTGCCTGTATCATCTCTTCCGGGAGTTGTCCGGAAAACTCTCCTATATTACCGGAGATATCAAAGTGAAACATACCGGGTCTTGCGCCATCAAAATATCTTTTAAGGTCTATCTTTCTAGACACAATTACAGCAGGCACATGTGCTACATTACAGTTTCTTATCACAATCTGGTTTGGTATCTCTTCAAGATAAACAGCACAGGCGCGTTTGTTGTTGCCTAAGGCAAAGATAGCGGAATCTTCTATTATAATACTGGTACCATATCCTGAAGGAAGATATTTTGCAAAGTTCACAACAGGGGTAAATCCACCACCTTCACCACCAAATCTGAATTTTTTTATAGATATACTCCCGTAGTTATCTATCCATCTCTGGTCTGTTCCACTTACACGGGGAACACCGAGTATATTCTCAATAGTTATACATCCATAGTTTTCTATAACTGCCTTATTGCTCTGGTGATGTTTTGTACTTATCCATGCATCCTTGAAATGTGCATCATCACTGACACTTATCAACACCTGTGCACAATCTAAAAATGCACATTTTTCAACTATGCAGTATGTAGAGGATGTCATCTTTGCTTCGTATCCGGGTCCGCCAAGAAATCTTATTGCTGCACCTTCTGAATTAAAAAATCTGCAGTCACTTATAATAAAGAAACCTTGGTCAACATTTTTGTTTCCTATTGCTATCTGATCTTTCCCCCCACGGAATTGCAGCCCCCGTATGGTCTTACGCCACGTGTTTTCATCATAGAAGATATCTTTTTCAGGATTGGTCTGGATTATGGTGGGATAACCTTCACCCACTATCTCACCTGCTGAAGATATATTTATCGTATCGCTTATGGTGTAGTAACCTGGTGGAAAAAACACAGCCCATTTTCTTGTTTTTGCTGCTTCTTCAAAGGCAGCCCTTATCGCTGCAGTATGGTCCTTCTCATTTTTATACTCTTCTTTCTCAATAAAGTCCTTTACATTTATATAACCGCTTCCGGAGCAAAACCTGACCAGTGATAAAAAAACAACACATCCTGCTAAAAACTTTTTAATATCCATAATGCCTCCTACTGTTGTTTTACAGGAGTTAAAAGATAATAAACCGGTTGCCACTTACCCGGCTTGCCTGATTCAATACATAGCCAGCCGTACGGCTCTTCTATTGCCTGTTTTTTTACCCATACCCAGCCCGCCTGCTGGTCATAGTATTTTTCAAGATTTGAATTTCTTATAAACTGACCACGTTCCCAGTTGCCTTTCTGTGGAGGTCTGTCAGCGACTATTTCATTAATCTGATAAGGCCATAACTGCTCAGGAAGTCCTGAGCCGAATCCACCATAGTTATTTGAGATATTAATACTGACCTTATAAGGAAACTTTGGGTATTTTTCATTGTCAAAGTATGTATCAAGGTTCAGGGCAGGGTCAACCCTTATCATCCAGGCATCAGGCAGTCCGTGGTTATTTGTTATGGTGATAACATTGGGAATTTCTTTAAGGACTACCGCTGTACTCTGGGCATTATACAGATAACTGCTTTCTATTGTAATGGAGTTTGGTGTTACAGGATATGTATTCTGATATTTTGCAAAGTTATATACAGCAGAAAAACCACCTCCTTCACCGCCAAACCTGCTGTTTCTTATATGAAGAACGGAATAGTTATCAACCCATCTCTGGTTTGAAGCGACCCTTTTTATTCCATTAGGGTCTGTCCATTCTTCAGAGAATCCTTCATCTCTACTTACATTTGGAACACCAAGAAGGTTTTCTATATGCATAACACCATAATTTTCTATCACTGCCTTGTTTTTCATTTCCTTAGATGTTGATATCCAGCAGTCCTTTATGACTGTCATATCACAGTGGCTGATAACTGACTGCATACAGTTCCAGAAGACGCAGTTTCCAACCTTGAAAAATGTGGAGTTGCTTCCTTTTCTCATTTTTACAGCCACATCCCTGCTATTTTTGAAGTGGCAGTCGCGCACTGTTATATGTCCTGTATCAATATTATTGTTGCCAAGGTTTAACTGTATCCTGCCACCTAAAAATGTCATCCCTTCTATCTTCTGTCGCCAGGCATCAGGATTGTAAAATATATCTTTTTCAGGGTCTTTCTGCTCAATTGCCGCATATGCTTCACCTCTTATATTTACAGCATTTATATCTATTGTATCGCTTATAATATAATGCCCGTTGGGAAAGTAAACCTCACTGAAACTTACGAAATACCCATACTGTGGGTGGAGTGGAATCCTGCGCCTTTCAAATGCTGCTTTTACCGCTGCCTTTATAGATTCTGTGTCATCTGTTATTCCATCACCTTTTGCTCCAAAGTCCCGCACATTTATGGACATCCCTTCATATGTATCAGTGGCTCTTACAGGTATATGTTTGTATTCTGCCCCTGCCTTAATTATCAACCCTGAAAAAAAAGTTAGAAAGACCAATCTAACAATTTTTTCTTTTTTCATTTTGCCTCTCTTGTTTTAAAAATATCATTCATAAAAAAGAAGTAGTTTATAAGAGTGCCTTCCGATTTCAAATGTAATATCTCTCCCATTTTCAACGGTCATCTCCTTCGGTGGATTTTCTTTAAAGCTTTCTTCAGGATATGCCAGTCCACCATGTCCATAGTCCCTGTATTTTACCGTCTTTCCAGTAAATCCGAACCTTGTAAGGTCCACATTTAATTTGCAGGAAGCAGTGGTATTACTATCATTCAGAACCATAACCAGCAATCTTTTCTCTCTATGTGTCCAGCCGGAAGCAACCACTGGCTGCACAGATGACTCAACGGAGATTCCGGTATCTTTATGCCAGTAAGGGATAAACTTTGTCTGCTCATCCCATCCAAGGTCTATAATCGCCTGTTTATTAGCGGGACCGCCTGCTGCCCAGGTAGTGCCATCGTGAACAAAAAGCATTGCCCAGAGATGTGAACGGGCAGGTTCAGAATTTTTCCATCCCCAGAACTGATAAAGGAAGAACTTGTCACCAAAGGCAAAAGGAGAATACCTGCTGGCGACCTTATATACATCAATGATGTGGGTATAGTCCTGCGGGAGTGAAGGGTCATTTGCCATACGGGCAAAATAATTTGATGTGTTCTCTTCCCCTTCAATCAACCAGTCAGAGAACGCCCAGGCATACATATTGTTATTACCAGACATATGAATGAATATTTGGTTGAGGGGATTAATTGATTTCATTATTGTGTAGATACGCTTCATATAATTCCGATGAGAATCTGTACAGTCAAGATAGAGATGGATAGGAAATTCGCCATTATTACTCAGGTACCGGACTGTTTTGTCAAGGTACCACATATAAAAGTCCTCATATGACTGGACTGTGGGGTTAATGCCTACCATCTGCGCTTTTGTTTTGGTTGCAGGGTCATAAGGTATTGGGTCTGGTGCGTCTTTACCAGCCCATTCATAACGGTACTTCCGATATTCCGGTGTATTTCCATCAGTAGCAACTATATTGAGATACAGGGCAGGTGTCTGTTTTCTCTCTTTCCACATATTGGTATATGTTTCCTTCAATTTATCTATATATTCAGGGTCAAATGCCTGCTCGTTCCAAAAATTGAGATAGTTCCAATGCAAACTCCATCCTTCTGTATATAAGGGCGAGATGTTAAACAGTTCCTTTGCAGGGTTACTTGAGAATGTGCAGTCATCTACCTTAAAATTACGGTAGATAGTGGAACGTGGCCTCACAGGTAATGCCTGCAATCCAAAGGTAATTGTATAAGGTTTTTCTATAGAGGTTGGCTTATCCAAAAATTCATATCTTACAACATATTCTTTTTCTCTGGGGATGAGTATTTGTTTATGTGCGTTTATAAAGGAAAACTGCAATCCTTTCTCTTCATCCCCGATGCGCATACCATTTCGTATCCCAGAGGTATATGGCTCTAAAGGACTCTTTCCAAGTTTTTCAGGGTAATACTCAGCAGGTGACCAGTATTTTGCAAATTCAGGTTTTACAGGGACTTCTATAGCAAGCATATCAATTTTTTGGGGTTCTAATGTTTCCAACCTGATTGTGCTTCTATAAAATCCGTCAAATTCTATCCATCCTTCACCTGAAACTGTGATGTTATTCAGTTTGCTGGTTGCTGTAAAGTTAATCTTTAGTGGTTTAACTTCTGTTGCTTTCAAATTTCCTGTTGCTATGGTATATGTATCTCCTTCTGATGTGATAAGAAGTCGCACAGGACCTGCAAGTATAGGTTCTCCTAAAATCTGTATCTGGTCCGGTAAGACAGCAGAACCAAAGGTATATTCACGTCCCCAGCAGGAAACGGTGTGTCCGGATAGTTTGAGTGGTGTCCAGGGTTCAGGCACCTTCTCAATATATCCAAGTTTATTTCCCAGCCATTCAGGTGGTGGCTCTTTTACAAGTTTTTCTTTTAGTATAATATTGCT
This sequence comes from Candidatus Omnitrophota bacterium, assembly GCA_023819225.1. Classification (GTDB taxonomy): domain Bacteria; phylum Ratteibacteria; class UBA8468; order B48-G9; family JAFGKM01; genus JAAYXZ01. Next base: position 2,553 of record JAMWCZ010000069.1, on the reverse strand, counting down.
ATCACTAACGTTAACTTCTGCAATTATGTCGTATGAGCCCACAGGTAGTTGACTGCAATCAATCTCAATTTCCTGCTGCATAGTATTAAATCTTTCAACAGACACCGACTGGACTGGTTCGGTTTTGCCTTCGGGTATTATGTTGATTTTTGCACCGGTGATATTAGAGAGCATTGCACTTGAACCTGCATCAATAACCGCTTCAAGTTTTGATGGAGTAGGGTAATATCTTACCTTAAGGGAAAGGTTTCGGGAAAAAACAAACGGAAGTGTATAAGAGAATACAGGATGGCTATTATTAATATCAGAAATAGAAAAAACAATATTACCACATACCGGCTCTGAAAGCATATACTCTGTAGAGATATCGGCGTATGAACCACTCTTTATATTAAAAGGCATCTCTCGGGTAAATAATATCTTGTTGTCTTCTGTTGTGATGCTTATAATTCCTTTACCTTCAAAATCATCTTCGTTATTATTGGCAATCGTACAGTTAAAAGATAGTTTCCCGTCAAGTATGGTTGCAAGAATTGATGGGTTTATGTATATTTTCTCCGGAGAAAAAGACATGTCAGCCACAGGATACTTATTCATCGGTTCGTAATACCATATACCCTCATAGATATCCATCTGTCTGCATCCATGTGCAAAGTTTACCTTCCATATCCCATCTTTATTACTACTTATAAGTGAAAGCGGGATACTGAATTCTACTGTCCAGAAATAGTCATTATGGAACTGATTTATGTCCCAGTTCCCGTTCCATTGTATATCACCGTTTTTTTCATCTCTTCTGGCACCTGCCCCATTGACCCCAAAAAAGTAGATATCATTGCTATCAGGAGGGGAGAGATATACACCTACATAGTCATCCTGAAAGATATTACCATCATTCTCTTTTACAGTAATCTTCAATGGTGAGCCGACATATATATCCCTCTGTTTTCTGAATTTTTCAGGAACAGGATACAGAAACAATACATTGATAGCATCTTTACTATAATTTACCTTTATCTGTGTTTCATCCCTGTTAACAGTGCCGAGTGCCGGGTCAACCCAGCCGGTAAGTGTATGGGATTTTTTCCATTCATCAGCAGATGTGTTTCTGCCATCAATTACAGGAGAAGAAGAGAATGGGATACTGATAAAGCAGGGTTTTTTAGATGGCTGACGGGCAAGCGACTGAACCTCCTGTTCTGTCAGTGCCCTTCTAAATAGTATAACTTCATCAAATGCCTGTGCTACTCCTTGAATTGCTGATGCCAGTGTAATTCCACTATTTTTTCCGAACTCTGGCTCAAAAAGGTCGGCAACCTTTCTTTCATGTAATTTCCCGCTGAAATATATCGCCTGTTCGCCTGGTTTGAAGGTGAAAGCGACATGCTGCCACCTGCCATCTTCCCAGCCATCCCACCATTTCCCTCCTCCTATAAAACGCCATGTCTTAGGGTCACCACTCGGAGCGATATATGCCCAGTTGTTGCCAGGATAAAACCTGTAAATCTGCAATCCGCAGTTATCAGGATGAGCAAAAAGGAAGGTGTGATTTTTACCTGAACCCGCCTTCCATCCTATAGGTTTTAACCAGAAACTTATAGTCCCTTCCTTCTTAGAAAACATCCCAGTGTTTTTAAAAGTTATACTCAAAGTATCATCTAATTTTACAGCACTTCCTTTGAGACCTGCCGGGTCAAACGGTACCTGCTCAGGTGTTCCTTTGGAACAGGTAATTTTTGTTTCACCTTCTGCTATTTCTGGTTTTATGGTATTTTCAAAAGGAAGATAAAAACTTATATCTTTTCGTTCCAGTGCATAGATTTGAGTATATAGAAAGACAAATAAAAACAGACAAGCCCATCTTTTTCTTCTCATAGATCCTTCCTGCCAGGCGACAAGTATATCATAAATTCTTCAAATTAGTAAATAATACGCCCTCGCCAGAAATCAAAATGAGAAAGTGTTACCAAGGTACCCTATCCGTGAGAAAATTGTTGTTTAAAAGATAGAATGTCGTAATCCCGTCGGCTATCATAGTTGTAAAAGGAGGTAGCCTATGGGGAAAATATATTCAATTAAAGCAAGGGAAAGGTTTGAAATAATGAATCTGTTGAGTTCAGGGGTAATAACAGAAAGACAAGTAGCAAAGAAGTTAAATCTTTCTATAAGACAAATTCAACGATTGAAAAAAAGATTCATTCTTGAAAGTAAAACAATTGAATCTTTACTTTTTCATCGGGTTCATCCTCAGATAAACAAAGTTCCTGAATCTATTGCTGAGAAAGTTATTATCTTGAAAAAACAAGGGACACATCGTTCTTGTCAACATATTTCTGAACTTCTTCCACCTGTTTTATCTAAGGGAGAAAAGCAGTGGTTTATAGAATGGGGAAAGCCACATCTTCATCTTTCACACCAAACAATAAGGAATATTCTTAAGCAGGTAAATCTTTATGAAAATATCTATGAAAAGGTAACACCTGCTACAAGATTTGAGATGGAGAACTGGTACAGATGGATACTTCCAGTTCCAGAGGTCTTTGTGGATATAAA
>JAMWCZ010000068.1 GCA_023819225.1 Candidatus Omnitrophota bacterium | reverse complement strand
AAGAGAAAATCTCTTAAAGGCAGATGAAATAAAGAAAGAGAGTGACAATCTAAAAACCACATTATATATAAAAAGCACCTACAGAAACTCAGAAGTCATCCAGAAGATAGTCCTCTACAATGAGTTCCCATTTATTGACTTTGAGAATGAGATAAACTGGAACGAAGTTGGGAATAGCAAAGAAGGTGTGCCAATGTTAAGGGTAAATTTCTATACAGGACTGAAAAATCCTGATACATACTTTGAGATACCATTTGGAGTAATCCAAAGGGATACATCTGGCAAAGAATATCCTGCATTAAGGTGGGCTGGACAAAAAAGTGGGAACTACTGGGTGGTGCTGATGAATAAAGAAAAATATGGATATAACATTGACGGGAATAACCTATCTTTAACACTCCTTAGAAACCCTTACGAGCCAGATGCACTTCCTGACAATGGTAAACACACAATCTCTTACAGATTGTTTTTTGGCAAAGCATCACTTACTGATATAACTAAATTAGCAATGGAGTATAACACTCCCCCTATTGTCATATCAGGGAATTCAGAACCAGAAGAGTTTTTTCCATTTGAAATAAAGGGTAATGTAGTCCCTACAACTTTTAAGAAGGCACTGGGAAGAAACTCTTATATATTAAGGGTGGCTGAAATAGAGGGGAAAAAAGAAACAGTTAAGATTGAATTTGCTAAAAGGCCTAAAAAGGTACATCTTTCAAATAGTGTTGAAAAAAGGGAGAAGGAGATAAAAGATCTGAAGGGAAAGATACTTACATTGACCATTGCACCTTTCCAGATAATTACACTTGATATAGAGTTTTAGACATCCCCTCACCCTTCTTGCCCTTACGGGCTTCGGTCACCCGCCTCACCAACTCGGCGGGCGTGCCAAACGATGCTCTTTACTCATCGCATCGGCACCCCTCTCCCCGCTGGGGAGAGGAGATAAGGTAAGGGGGATAAAGGGAGGAGGGAAGAAAAAGGAGTGCGTATAGTTTTATGTTCGTATATCTAACTTTCTATAACTTATTGCTTTTGGTATCTCTTATTTTCTCAGTGCCTTTTATATGGAAACGAATAAAACCTGATAAGGAATTCCCTTTAGGATTGAAAGAACGGCTTGGTATATATGATAAGGAAATTATAGAAGAATTAAAAAAACAAAAGAATATCTGGATACATACTGTCTCCATAGGAGAATTCCTTTCTATAACTCCCCTTTTAAAACGACTGCAGGATGAAGGCAAAAATAATATAGTAGTTACATTTTCAACAAAGACAGGGAGGCGTGTTGCTGAAAAAAAGTTGCCCGGTTTGAAGTACCTGTTTTTTCCTGTGGACTTTTACCCTATAATGAAAAATGCTATAAGGAAGTTTAATCCGGAACTTATAGTCATAGTGGAGACAGAACTCTGGCCAAGTTTGCTTTACCTCGCAACTAAACAGAAGATTCCTGTTGTCCTTATAAATGGAAGGATATCTCCTTTTTCTTATCCGAAATATAAAAAGTTCAGGTTCTTCGCAAGAAAGGTGCTTCCACTATTTTCAGTAATCACAATGCGGTCAGAAGAAGAGGCAGAAAAACTTATATACTTAGGGGCTGAAAGAAACAAAGTCAAGGTAGTGGGAAGTATGAAGTTTGACCTTGCATATGAGATTGGCAAGACAGTAAATCCAGAGAAGGTAAGGGAAACCCTAAAAGTGGGAAAAGTAAGACGGATTGTGGTATTTGGTTCACTACATACTGCGGAAGAAGAATCAATTATTGATATTGCTGAAAAACTTTTGAAGAAGTTTGAAGATATATTGACAGTGATTGTCCCCAGATACCTTGATAAGACAGGTGTATATAACATCTTAAAAAGCAAACGGATGGACTACATAAGAAGAAGTGAGATGCCAAGTAATAAAAAATATTCTATTATTGTTGTTGATACATATGGAGAACTTAACAACTTCTACGCTATCTCTGAATTTGCCTTTGTTGGCGGGAGTTTGCACAGATGGGGTGGACAGAATCCCATTGAACCACTTGCCTTTAAAAAGCCGGTCTTATATGGACCTTATCACTGGCACTTCAAAGAGGAATGGAAAAAGATAAAAGAAGGTGACGGCGGGATAGAGGTGCAGGACTATCAGGAATTATATAATGAGGCATTACGACTGCTTGAAAGTCCTGATGAATGTAAAAAAATTGGAGAAAAGGGTTATAATGTGCTGCTTAAAAATATAGGAGCCACAGAAAGGAACCTGCAATCCCTGGGGGTCAGGTCTTGCTTTTTGCATTATCCATAACACCCATACTTCTTCTACAGATTTAGACCTATCCCTTGTCCATCTTCTCTATGCAAAAAGCAAGACCTGACCCCTTAAAGTCATTTATATCCACAAATACAACCTCCCCTTCTTTTATCTCCCCTGAAAGAACTTTTAAAGCAAGTGGGTTCTCTATCTCTCTCTGGATAAGTCGCTTAAGTGGTCTTGCTCCATATGTTTCATCATAGCCCTTTTCAGCAAGATAGTTTTTTGCTGAATCAGAAAAAGATATTTTTATTTTTTTCTCTTCAAGTCGCTGATGTAAATAACCTATCTGTATATCAACTATTTTCAACAGGTCTTCTTTCTTAAGTTTTCTGAATATAATAACCTCGTCAATCCTGTTCAAAAACTCAGGCCTGAAGGATGAATTAACAACATCCATTACCTTTTCTCTCATTGTTTCCTCATCTTTAAACATCGTGATATACTGACTGCCAAGGTTTGAGGTCATTATGATTACTGTATTCCTGAAGTCAACAGTATGCCCCTGGCCATCAGTAAGCCGCCCATCATCAAGAACCTGTAAAAGAAGGTTGAATACCTCACTGTGTGCCTTTTCTATTTCATCAAGAAGTATTACACTGTAAGGTCGCCTTCTTATCTTCTCTGTAAGTTGCCCCCCTTCTTCATAACCCACATAGCCAGGAGGGGCGCCTATCAGACGGGAGATTGAATATTTTTCTGTATACTCGCTCATATCAATACGGACAAGTGCATTTTCATCATTAAATAGAACCTCTGCCAGTGTCTTTGCAAGTTCTGTCTTCCCAACACCTGTAGGACCAAGGAAAATAAAGGAACCAATGGGTCTTTTAGGGTCTGAAAGTCCTGCCCTGTTTCTTCTTATAGCATTTGAGATGGCAACGATTGCTTCATCCTGTCCCACCACCCTCTTAGAAAGCCGTTCTTCCATCTTTATAAGTTTCTCAACCTCTCCTTCAAGCATCCTTGAAACAGGTATCCCTGTCCACTTTGAAACAATCTCTGCTATATCCTCTTCTGTAACCTCATCCTTTAAAAGTGCACCTTCTTTTCCCTGTATCTTCTTCAAGTTTTTTGTTTCTTCTTCTAATCTTTTTTGCAGTTCAATAAGTTTTCCGTATTTATATTCAGCTGCCTTATCCAGGTCTCCCTCTCTTTCTGCTTTTTCTATGATATTCTTTGCATTTTCTATCTCACTTTTTATCTTCCTTATCTTTTCAACAATCTCCTTTTCTGAAGTCCACCTTGCCCTTAATTTTTCCCTCTCCTTCTTAAGCAGTTCCAGTTCCTTCTCTATCTTCCCAAACCGTTCTTTAACATCAGCCCCTGTTTCCCTTTTCAGTGCCTGCCTTTCTATTTCAATCTGTACTATCTTCCTCTCTATCTCATCTAACTCCGCAGGGACACTCTCCATCTCTATCCTTAACCTACTTGCTGCTTCATCAACAAGGTCTATTGCCTTGTCAGGTAAAAACCTTCCTGAGATATACCTGTTTGAAAGGACCGCTGCTGCTACAATGGCACTGTCTGTAATTTTTACACCATGGTGAACCTCATACCTTTCTTTAAGCCCCCTCAGGATAGAGATTGTCTCTTCTACACTTGGCTCTCTAACATATATGACCTGAAATCTTCTTTCAAGTGCCCTGTCTTTTTCTATATACTTTCTGTATTCATCAAGGGTAGTTGCTCCAATACATCTTAAAGCCCCCCTTGCAAGTGCTGGTTTCAGCATATTAGAGGCATCTATCGCTCCTTCAGCACCACCTGCACCGACAAGCGTATGGAGTTCATCAATAAAAAGGATTATCTCCCCTTCTCTTTTCTCTATCTCTTTAAGTAGTGCCTTAAGCCGGTCTTCAAACTCTCCCCGATATTTTGTTCCAGCAACAAGCGCACCTATGTCCAGACCCACTAATCTCTTATTTTTAAGCGAGTCGGGGACATCTCCTGAAACAATCCTTCTTGCCAGTCCTTCTACAATGGCGGTCTTACCTACACCTGCATCTCCTATCAAGACAGGGTTATTCTTTGTCCTTCTGGAAAGCACCTGTATAACCCTTCTTATCTCTTCATCCCTGCCTATAACAGGGTCAAGTTTGCCTTTCCTTGCAAGGTCAGTGAAATCCCTTGTGTATTTTTCCAGCACCTTGTACTTGTTTTCTGCTTCTCTATCCATAATCTTTTCTCCATTTCTCATCTGTTTTATTATCTTTAAGACCCTATCCTTAAATATATCATATTTTTGCAGTATTTCAGATACACCTGAAAATTGCTCTGTCAGAGAAATCAGGAGGTGCTCAACACTTATATATTCATCTCCCATAACCTCTGCTTGGTTTTTCGCATTATTAAGAACGCGAGCAAGGTTCTGACTTATATAAAGGTTACCTGAAACCCCAGGACCTGTCACCTCAGGTAGTTTTTTAAGTACAGAATCCGTTTCTTCTCTTAATCGGGCTACATCCACCCCCATCTGTTCTATAATATCTGAAATGGTCTCATCTTCAAGGAGAGAAGAAAGCAGATGGATTGACTCAACAACCTGATGGTTTCTTCCCTGTGCAATGGAATGAGCCCTAATCAGAGATTCCTGTGCCCTGTTTGTGAAATTCTCCTGTATGTTTTCCATAGTCATTTAGATGGGAAATAGAGGTAAGAAGTTACAGAATTTTTCAATTTTATTCTTCAATGAATATAAATTCAATAGTTCCTAACCTTATCTTATCATTGTTCTGCAACAGATATGGTTTCTTCACCTCAAGTCGTAATTCATTTACAAAAGTTCCAAAATTGCTTCCAAGTCCTTGTGTTCCAATATCTTCAATGTACCACTTATCTTCCTTTTTTGTAATTTTTGCATGAATTCTTGACACCTTTGTAAGGTCATTAAGCAGTAACTTCTGAGACGACGGGGGTAATTTTCTAAAAAGGGGATAATCGGGAATTGTTATATCGTTGGTATTAATACGACCTATATAAAATACATCCCTGCCTTCAAGTTTATACTCCCTCTCCATAAATGGATAGTTAAATGCAAGTTTTGCCATATGCTTACCTCCTTTCAAAAAATATCCTCAACAATGATGTAACACCAATAATAAAAAGGACTATTGCCACTACCTGTGTGGGATAAAGCCCGGTAAAAGTAGGAGAAAGGTCCCCCCTTAACATATCTACAAGATACCTTATCAAAGAAAATCCTAATATATAGGATGAGAATACTATGCCGGGTTTAAGTCGTCTTTTATAAAGCGACTTCAGGAAAAAGAAAAGTAGAATATAAAGTGCTGAATAATACAACTGGGTAGGATGTACCTTTTCAGCAGAAAAAGGAAATTTTACACCTGAAAATATACCTGTCGGCCTTCCGTAACAGCATCCATTTAAGAAACACCCTAATCTTCCAATTGCCTGTCCTAAAGGAGTGGAAAGGGCGATAATATCAAGCATTTCCCTTGTGTTAAACTTTTTAATCCGGGAATAAATATTAAGAAATATAAGAACCGTAATAACTGCCCCTTCAACGGCTAACCCCCCATTCCTTATTCTGATTATATCAAAGGGATTTCTGTAATAATAGGATAGATGGACTAATATATGTAAAGCCCTGCCTCCAAGCAATCCCCAGATAACAACAAAGAATAAAAGATTTGAGATAAATTGAGGAGAATACCCCTGTCTATAAGATGTCTTCTGAAATATGAAGCCCCCTACAAGTACCCCTGCGGCGACAAATACGCCATACCAGTATATAACAAAACTACCTATTTTTAGAAACTCAGGATGCATATTTTCCTCTCTTAAAATGGTTAAACAATATAATAACCACCCCGGAAACAATAAAGGTATCTGCAAGATTAAAGACAGGCCAGATATGGAAATTGATAAAGTCAATTACAGCACCTATGCTTATCCTGTCTATAAGATTACCTATAATACCTCCTTCTATTAATCCAGAAGCAATGACAGTTTGTTTATCCTTACCGTATCTTTCAAGAAAGAAGAAAATTCCAGCGGCAATAATAAAAGAAGCAATAATAATAAAATTTCTTAAATTCAGGTTATTGAGAATCCCAAAACATAGGCCCTTGTTTCTGACAAGGGTAAATGAGAAATATCTGAATATGGAAAACGAACCGATATCAGATAGAAATTTCACTATAATATATTTGGATAACCGGTCAACAAAAACAGATAGAAAAACCGTCAAAAAAAACCATCTGTACTTATCTGCCACCTTTTTCCTTTTCTCTCTGACACCTTATACAGTATCTTGCATATGGAAGCGCCCTTAAACGGGAAGCTCCTATTTTTTTACCGCAGGCCTCACAAGTTCCATAGGTATTCTTCTCTAATTTTTCTATCGCAAGATTTATCTTCTCAAGAATCTTCCTTTCCTCATCAGAGATATCTATACCCAGCCCTTTTTCAAATTCATCTGTTCCATAATCAGCGATATGGGTGGGTATACCTTTTTCCCCTGATTCAATCCCTTCTCTGAGATATCCAAGATTTTTAAAAATCCTCTCTTTTTCTCTGTTTAAAAGTTCAAGGTAATACTTCTTCTCTTTTCTATTCATTTAGATCCTCCTAAACATCAAATATTATCTCTGATGAGAAAATGTCTTTTTCTTTTTTAACCTTAAGGTTATGATATGTCGCCGCTTTTATCTCTCTTTTTACAGATATCTTTTTACCTGTCATCTCACAATGAATGCCTAACATCTTCCCCTTTTTCTTTATATACAGTTTTTTTATCTTCCCCCCTATCTTTTTAACATCCATATAGTATATCAACTCATTCAAAAATTTTACAAGCAACTCTTCAATTGTCTCGCTGGACAATTCTATGTTTATAACCTTCTCTATCCTTTCATATTGCTTAGCCCCTGCCAGAAAATAGAGGAGTTTAGCAGTGTTAATAAATAACTCTTTGATGTCTTTACCATATATCCTGCCACCTACATCTGCAGTATGCTCAAAAACCTCAAAGGGCTTCATCTTCTTTTGATACCAGAGCCATATCAACTATGTTATCACCTGGAGAAAGGTTGATAAGTTTAACCCCAAATGTATTTCTACCAACAGCCCTGATATCATCAACCTTCATCCTTATAATAATACCTCCCATAGTAATGAGCATAACCTCATCTCCGGGCCTTACTGATTTAATACCCACCACATAACCATTCCTGCCGCCTGTCTTTATATCTATAATGCCTTTCCCTCCCCTGTGCTGTCTCCTGTAGTGGTGTACCATCGTCCGTTTACCAAAACCTTTTGATGTGGCTGTAAAAAGAGACCTGTCCTTCTCTTCTGGCTGGCATATCTCACAGCCAACAACCTCATCTTCTTTCTTTTTGAACCTTATTCCTATTACCCCTATTGCTGCTCTGCCGACTGGCTTTACCTCTTTTTCTGAAAATCTTATACCAAGCCCGTGCCTTGTGCTTAAAAAAACATCCTGAGTTCCATCTGTAAGGTGGACATCTATGAGTCTATCTTTCTCTCTCAACCCTATACCTATAATCCCACCCTTTCTTGGTCTGCTGTAAGAATTTAATGTGGTCTTTTTTACCATACCATCTTTAGTAATCA
>JAMWCZ010000067.1:701-7905 GCA_023819225.1 Candidatus Omnitrophota bacterium | reverse complement strand
TTTTCAGGTAAGCCCTTGTAGCTTCATAGTCCATAAGAGACCTTTTTAATGATTGGGATACCTGGACTCAGATGCAATATCGTGTGCCCCGAGCACGCATAGATGGATGGGATAAAATCTTTTGATAGGGTCTGGTAAAAAGAAAAGAAATTTTGAAAAGGAGTTTATATGAGGGGTTGACAAGCATTTTCATAGATACCTATGTGTCCTATCCGTACGGATTATTGACTAAAGTTTATATAGAAGTTAAAATAGAAATTATAGAATGCGCCTGTAGCTCAATGGATAGAGCATCTGCCTTCTAAGCAGAGGGCTGCCTGTTCGAGTCAGGCCAGGCGCACTTATAATAAAATGCTAATAGGTATATGTGTAGTTTTTATAATATTAATGTATATTTTGTGTGGGGCGGATTTTTTGAAATCTAATCTTATAAAATATATAGGGTTAATCATTATATTTTTATATATTGGTATAGGAATATTATTTTTTCTTTTACTTCTACATAGTTCTTCCTCTCAGACATTACATTGAAAGAGGTGTGATGATGAAAAAAGAAAGTATAAAAGATATGAAAGAGAAGTTACTTGTTTTAATAAAAGAAAGGGCGCTTTTTTTAGGACAAAGAAAACTTGCCTCTGGGAAGATGAGTAACTGCTATATTGATGGAAAATTGATTACCTGTGACCCTGAGGGGCTGTATCTTGTATCAAAGATTATCCTCACAATTATAGAAAAAGATAAGATAGATGCTATAGGTGGTATGACAATGGGTGCAGACCCTATAGCGGCAGGGGTTGCTCTATTAAGTTATTTAGAGGGCAGACCTATCAAGGCATTTATAGTAAGGCCTGCTCCTAAGGACCACGGAATGGGAAAACTTATAGAAGGACATATCCAAAAGGGATGGTCTGTGGCTATAGTAGAGGATGTTATTACCACAGGTGGTTCCGCATTAAAGGCAATAAGGGCAGTAGAAGAAGCAGGTGCAGTTGTTAAAAAAGTGATTGCCATCGTTGACCGTCTTGAAGGAGCAAGAGAAGCACTCGCAGAAAAAAATATCCCCCTTGAGGCCATCTTCACAAAAGATGATGTTGATTTTAGCAATAATCTCTCCTCTAAAAAATAGCAAGCGCTTGTAGCTCAACTGGATAGAGCGCTGGCCTCCGGAGCCAGAGGCTGTGAGTTCAAGTCTCACCAAGCGCATTTATTAGATGCTTGTCTCGTTTATCACCTTTAATATCACAGGAAGTGTTTTCTGCCATCTGTCTTCTGGTATATCTTCTGTTATTCCTATGATAAGTCGTTTATCAGGAAGTGACGCTTCTATTATCCTGTGTGTCGCTTTTTCAATCTCTTCCAGTGTGGACAGATGAAGGGATGACGGGAAATTTATCCAAAGGACCTTATCTTTCCATATTTCAAATGCATCTTCAATTGTCATGTCTGTATCAGGTGCTGGTGAAAAGGCCTCAATATAGTCAAGGCCTGAATTTGCTACAAGGTCTGCCCATACTTTATTGTTTCCATCAAGGTGTGTTCCAAGATATTTACCATGTTTTTTAAAAATCTCTCCTGCCTCATTATAAAGAGGGACTACATATCTACCAAACCTTTCTCTCCCCATTACATCACCTGTTTCGTTGCCACCAAAGTTGGCGTGAAGTGCAGGGGACTTTGCAACAATAGGAAATATATTTCTTAAATTTTCTGTGAGTGCCTCACAGAGTTTTTCTATCTCGTCCCTTCTCTCTGCCCATTCTACAGCGAATGTTTCAATTCCCATCCAGTGTATCATTACCTGATGGAGTGGAGTTGAACCTATACTGGCACGCAGTACAACATCATCTCCAGACATTTTTTCTGCTTTTAGAAAATCATCATAGGATGGTTCAAAACGCTGGTCTTTTATCATAAATAATAATTTTTTGTAGTCGTCAGGACCTTTGAAAAGATGTGATACACACCAGGAAGTAAACCCTGCTGGTCTGTGGATGCTATATAACTCACCCAGAGGTGTTTTTATAATCTGTCTGGTATATTCTGTTTCATTTTCAGTATAGGTATATGTCTCATATACCACATTCGGTGAGAGAACCTTAAAAACAGGATATCTTCTGTTGACAATACATAGCCCTTCATTTCTTAGATACCTTTCCACAGAACATTGAGGAAGTTTGTTTTCATACATAGTGAAAGGAATTCTATCAACTTTCTCCCCTCTTAAAACTGCCTCAACTCTTCTTTTTGGTGTCATCATTTCTTAAATCTCATGACCAATAGGTCATCTTCCTTTATTTTTAATAGGTTTCTCTTAAGTTCCTGTATATTCTCTCCTGCACCAAAGTTTCTTCCATTAATTTCAGGGCAGGATATTTTTATAAGTTCTATCGCTGTTTTTGCACATAGCTCAGGCGGATTAACCTTTCCTTTTTCAAAACACTCCTTTGTTGAAGGAATCCATTTCCGACCCTGTTCTGATATTACCTGAAATTCTGTCATTTCAGTTCTTACAAGTCCTGGTCCTATCCCAAAGACAATTACACCGGAACCTACCATTTCAAGTTCCTTTGCAAGTGTTTCTGTAAGGCGCATTACTGCTGCTTTGGAGCAGCCATACGCAGAACCTCCGGGTAGTGGAAAAGTTGCACCTCCGCCATTCATATTTATTATTATCCCTGAGTTTTTCTTCATCATATGAGGAAGAACTGCCCAGCAGCACAACATCAATCCTTTAAGGTTAACTTCCACATCTTTCCACCACTTCTCCGGCTCTATCTCCCAAAGGCCTCCTATTGTCTGGAAACTGCCTGCATTGTTAAACAAAATATCTATGCTACCAAATGTCTTCAATGTCTCAGATCCAAGATTTTTGACCTCTTCTAATTTTGTAATATCTGTCTTAACTGCAATTGCTATCCCTCCTAAATTTTTAATAATTGATACCGTCTCCTGAATTTTTTCTAATCGTCTCCCGCAACAAACAACAGATGCGCCGTTTTTTGCAAACTCTATAGCAATTGCTCTGCCTATACCTGTTCCTGAACCTGTAATAATTGCTACCTTTCCATTAATATCCATATATAACCCTTCCTTTTACTGTGACTGGAGTGTCTTTATCAGGATGTCTATATTTTCTGCGGGAACATTCCCTGTAATGGAATGGCAGGGTGCTGCAATATAGCCACCACCTTTTCCTATTTTCTCAATTCGGTCTATGACCTCTTTTCTTACATCTTCAGGAGTCCCAAATGAAAGGGTTTTCTGTAAACTTATTCCACCCCAAAAGGTTAACTTATCTCCATATCTTTCTTTCATCTTATATACATCCATAACTTCTGGCTGGAAAGGGTTAAATATATCCAGCCCAATTTCTATAAGGTCAGGAAGTATTTCTTGTATATCACCGCAGGAGTGTATAGAAACATATTTACCACATCTTTTTACTTCACTGTATATCTTTGCCAATCGTGGTTTTATATATTTCCGCCAGTAAGGAATACCCATAATCAGTCCTCTTTGCTGTCCCCAGTCATCTCCAAAACGGATAGCATCTATCTCAGGGTATTCTCCAAATTTTCTTACTACATCAATGAGCCAATCAGTCAATCTGTCAAAGAGTGTTTCTATAAAGGATGGATTCTCAACAAAAGAGATAAGAACCTTTTCCATTCCTACAAGTGTCCATGCCCTTTCAAAAAAACTAAAACTAATAGATGCCTGAATAAAACAATCGCTATATTTTTGTAGGGTAAGAGGGATGTGTTTATAATACTCTTCTCCGAGAGGGGTGGGAAATGGATATGTCTCAACATTTTTCTCATTTACAGGATAGTTGGAGGGAACACCAATATCTTTATCAACGGTCCTGTTCCATATTACACCAAAATCATCTCTGTAAAAACCTTTCTTTGTAAGGTCTGGGTCTTGTTCTGGTTCTTTTCTTGATATAGATACAATATGGTTGCCTATCTTTTCAAGAAAGCAAGGGTCATTGTAGTAAAGTTTCATCTTTTCATAAGCAAGTATGGTAAGACCAACATTATAAGGGACAATATCTGTCTGTATATGCTGTACTGCCTTTTTTACTCTTTCTTTTCTTGTCATTTTTACCTTGTATGATGAAGTTAGGGTCTTTGAGGGGGGAGTATTGGCACCCCCTGCGAAACCCTATGACTTCACATACAATAATCACCTCCTCTCAATGTTTTTATTTTATAGAAGGGGAAAGAAAGCGGATAATTTTCCTGCTCATACAAAGAGCGAAACGGAGTTTGCTTCTTTCTCCTTCTTGTATATTATATTTTAATATATTAGTGAACCAGGGAAAGAGAGTAGCGTATTTCCCTTACCCTTTAAAAGGGTGCAAAATGAGAGCCTGCTACGGAAAACTTTATGGAGCAATGACTGAAGATAAAGGAAATTACGGCTTTGTCCATCTGTTAGAAACGGATGGCTCTGACCGAATATCAAAGGCAAGGTTACAGGCCATAAAGTTTCCTTTTTTCTCTTTCGGCATCAAAGAGATTAAATCTCTTTTCCCACAAAAAACAGATGCCAGAAAGGAGGTGCCCCTCACATCAAGTTACAAGAGAGAACTACTCTCTTGTCCCTGGCTATCACCTTCTCCTTCTTTTTCGAAAGGAGATAAAATGTCAAAGAACAATCTTGTTGTAGCAATTGACCTTGGCAAATATCTTTGCCAGGCACTCATCTACAAAAATGGTATCATTATAGAAACATTTTCTTTTCCCAATGTTTCTTTTTCTGGTCTGAAAATACTTCTGGATAAAACATTGAGATATGGAAAAGACCCTGTTTTTGTTTTTGAAGCAACCAATGTTTTCTGGCGACCTTTGTACTTCCACCTTCTTTCTGCAGGGTATCAATGTTTTACCGTTAGTTCTTCTCAAACTGGTGCTTCTCGCAAAACAAAAACACGCAAAACACAGACAGATAAAATTGACTGCAAGGAAATCATGGAAATTTATCTCAAGGGTGAAGCACATCCAACAAAGTTTCCTCCAGAACCTTTAGTTAGTTTGAGAGAATTGACCAGGCTATACACCCATCTGGTTGATACTAAAACAAATCTGTGTTATCGCATCCGAGAAAATATATATCAACTCTTTCCAGAGTGGGAAACTTGTTTCTCAGATATCTTTTGCAAAAGTAGTCTTTCCCTGATGGAAAAACAAATCTCTTCACCACAGGTATTAACCAGAACCAGAAAGGATAAACTTGCCCATCTTTTGGAAAAAAGCAGTTATGGGAAGTTCAGTATGGAAAAAACAGAACAGTTAAAAGAAAAAGCAGCCAATAGTTTCGGTATATCTGTAGCAGAAGAAGCATTTTCTTTTAACCTTTCCATTCTGGTTAAAACGATAAACTCTATCCAGTCACAACTTTCTCTCCTACAAGAGAAAATTGAAAACCTTTTCTCTCAGGTGCCACAACAACTTTTGACTGTACCTGGATTGGATATCATACCAGCTGCTTGTTTTGTCAGTGAGTTAGGTCAACCAGACAATTTCTCCGATGCTGATCAAGTTGTTGCCTGGTTTGGGTTAGATGTCGTATGGAAATCTTCAGCCGGTAAAGGAAAAGGGTATCATATCTCTAAGACAGGTACTCCTTATGGCAGGAAATGGATGTTTGTGGCAGCTGGTGAGTTTATCAGACATTTCCAACCAGCAAGGGAAAAGTATCTCAAAATTTTCAAAGAACAAAAAGTGCACAAAAAGGCAATAATACCTATTACTGCAGACTTAGTGAAAATATCGTTTGCTATGTATCGGGATGGCTCTGCATTTGACCCAACCCGATACCATTAAATCACTTAATTGAAAATCAAGGAGCAAAGGTGATAACCAGTATCTTTCAAAGAACTTTTTCAACCACCTTCAGGTGGTATAGGGGGTTTGTTTTGTCTATAAACTTTTTTAAAAATTACCCCTTGACTTCTCATTGGAAATCTCCTGAACTATATTATACCAGAATTTGACTTTTCAAGAAATTGAAGTAATATGTATTAGAAAGAGGAGGGAAAGGTGAAGAAGAGTATAAATATAGGGGTGATTGGGAATAGGGACTTTAAGGATGGCTTAAAGATTATAAAAGATGCTGGATTTGAGGCGGTTGAGTTAAACTATATAGAAGAGATGGGAAGCAGAAGATATGTGGAGGATTTAAGGGAAACAGTTTCAAAGGCAGGGCTTGAGATAGCAAGTTTGCTTACAGGGCAGTTCTGGAAGTTTCCTCTTACAAGTGATGATACGGAAAAGAGAAAAAAAGGAGAAGAGATTCTTGCTAAAAGTATTGATATATGTGAGACACTTGGTACAGATGCACTTTTGGTTGTTCCTGGAGTTGTTGGAACTCTCTGGAGTGCTGAAGAAAGGGTAAGGTACGATATTGCCTATAAAAGGGCACAGGAGTCAATAAAGAAGGCGATACCACTTGCAGAGGAAAAGAAGGTATATATATGTGTTGAAAATGTATGGAACAAGTTTTTGTTAAGTCCCATTGAGATGAAAAGGTTTGTTGAAGAGATAGAGAGTGAATATATTGGTGTATATTTTGATGTGGGTAATATCCTTATTATAGGTTATCCAGAGGACTGGATAAGGATACTCGGGAAAAAGATAAAAAGGATACATCTGAAGGACTTCAAAACCTCTGTCGGGAATATAGGGGGCTTCTGTGATTTGCTTGAGGGTGATACCAACTGGAATGAGGTTATAAAGGCGCTGAAAGAGGTTGGCTATGATAGTTATCTTACTGCTGAGATAGGTCCCTACAAGCAATTTCCTGAGACAGTTATATACAATACTTCCCTTGCAATAGATAAAATACTGGGCATAAAGTAAAATAAAGGGCTCACCCTCACCCATACCCTCTCCCGTCAAGGGAGAGGGTATCTTTTTACTCTCACCCTTCTTGCCCTTATGGGCTTCGGTCACCCGCCTCACCAACTCGGCGGGCGTGCCAAACGATGCTCTTTACTCCTCTACTCGGCACCCCTCTCCCCACTACGCGGGGCGAGGGGGAAAAAGGGAAGCCCCTCACCCTGACCCTCTCCCCAAAGGGGCGAGGGATGAAGGAAAAGATACATAGATGAGGGAAAAGAAGAGAACACAGGAGAAAGGGAAGTTGAGGAACAAAGAAAAGTAGGAAGACAAATAAGTAGAGGAGAACTAAAAGTAAA
>JAMWCZ010000067.1:0-691 GCA_023819225.1 Candidatus Omnitrophota bacterium | reverse complement strand
GAATTTCAAGGAGGGGAAACCTTATATCTTTCATTATAAAGGGAACTGTTATAAGAGGCACGTCTGGAAGGACATTTCTCTCTTGGACAAAGCATACAACTTTCAAATGATACCTCTGTTGGAAATATAATCCCTGATACGGACTTTGAAGGAATCATAAGAAAACTATCTGTAAGACCAACTCCTGCTATGTTTTCCACATCACCTATTGTATCAAAAAGTTGCCTCTGTTGTTCTATGGGCCAGTCCTTAAGAAACCCTGGTGACATCTTTGAAAACTTTGAGATTTTATATGTCTCTTTTATATAATTAAAGAAAAAGTTTATTGCAGAGAGCAGAATGGATTCTTTGATATGGTCAATAATATAAGAAAAAAACGGGTCTGTATGTAATTTAGACCAGTCATCAATCTCTTTTCCACAGGTAATTACATATAAAAATATTCTTTCTGTATTTTCAAGGTTCACTTTTAATACTCTGCTTTTAAACTCTGTACCATTGATAGTAACACTGTCTTCTGTCTTTTTATCAATATATCCAACCCTGTAAACTGCCTTTGGAATAGCCACTTTCTCTGCCTGTTTCAGTATATCACTTAAAATATGAAACTCATCACTATCAAAAGAAATCTTGAACTTTTCGGCTATCTTCTCAACATTAAAATTAAAGGGAATACCTGAAAGAAGATATA
>JAMWCZ010000066.1 GCA_023819225.1 Candidatus Omnitrophota bacterium | reverse complement strand
ATCTCCTGCATAAACTGATATTTTTCTCTGTTAAGGATGCGGTTTATGGTATATCTTGTCCCCGGGTTAAGGCATTTAAGGTCGGAAAGGATTTGATTGTAATATTGTTGCACCTTATAAACACCTCCAATGAGAAAACTATAAATTCAAAGGCCTTTCGCTGTTTTGCTTCTTTATTCCTCTCTACTTTTATCCTCTCCCCCTCACCCCTTTCCCCTCTCCCCATCGGGGAGAGGGTTAGGGTGAGGGGCTCCTCTCCTTCTTCCCTCGCTCCTATGGGGAGAGGGTTAGGGTGAGGGGCTCCTCTCTTTCTTCCCTCGCTCCTATGGGGAGAGGGTTAGGGTGAGGGGTTCATTACTTTTCTATTTAAATTTCAAGTTTGTAAGGTGCCGGGGGGCAGAATCGAACTGCCTACGCCTCGCTTTCGCTCTTTAAGGGGGCGGGGTTCTCCCCCTTAATCTTCCCCCTCCACACAAGGGGAAAAATCCTTTTTCCCCTTATTGCCCCTTTTGTGGCGTAGGCGGCTGTTTGTCAATGGCGCTACTTATCCTGCCTTTTTTTGCGTTTCTTCAGTGCCGGGGGGCAGAATCGAACTGCCTACGCCGGCCTTTTCAGGGCCGCGCTCTACCAGTGAGCTACCCCGGCTATTAAACTTAAAACCCTAAATCCAAAATTTTAGAATACTGCTTTTAAGTATACCAGATACCTATTTTTTGTCAACCAGTTTTCCCTCACACCTATGGAGAGAGGGTATGGGTGAGGGGCATGGGTCAGAGTGTGCCCTTTTCTATATCTTCCACCCCCACCTTTATCCTCCCCCTTCATATGGGGAGGAATTTAAGAATCTTCCCTTTTCTATATATTTTTACTTTTCCCTCTCCCCATTAGGGAGAGGGTTAGGGTGAGGGGTTCTTCTCTCTTTTCCCTCGCCCCATTGGGGAGAGGGTATGGGTGAGGGGAATCCTCTCCCTCTTTCCCTCGCCCCACAGAGTGGGGAGAGGGTACGGGTGAGGGGTTAGAGTAAATTTTCAACATACTTTGCAATTGCAAGACAGGAAGTTAACCCTGGCGAATCAATTCCAATTAAATTTATAAAGCCAGGCATCTCTTCTTTTATAATGAAGTCCTTAAAATCTTCTCCCTTTCTTTGTAATTTTGGTCTTATCCCATAACTTTCAGGGACTAAATCATCTATTTCTATATTGGGTATAAATTTTTTAATCTGCTGGTAGAAAAAGTCCTTTTTATTTTCATCTGGTTTGAATATTGAATTTCCTTTTTCATCAGGATATGGTGGATAACTTTTCTCAACATATTCAACATCAGGGCCTACCCTTAAAATTCCGTCAATTCTTGGTGTTAAATGTATTCCAAGCCCTTCTTTAATTGGTGCTGGATAAATAAGCAAGGGGATATTAAAATTTTTTGAAATCGTAAAATAGTCCCCTTTTGCCCAGAAAACATCATAGTTAAAATCAAGCTTACTTGAAATTTGGTCCGCATAAAGCCCTGCAGAGTTTATAACTATCTCTGAACAGTATTGTCCCTTTTCTGTTTCTACAAGATAAAGGCCATTTTTCTTTTCAATGTTTATAACCTTTTCATCAAAACCAGCAATCCCACCATTATTTATAAATTTTTCATACAAACAATCCATTAAATAATGAACATTTAAAATCCCTGTTGAACCAGTGTATAAAGCATAAAGTCCTTCACTTTCAGGTACAAATTTTTTCAATTGATGCTTCTCAATTATTTTAATATCAGGAACACCATTTTCCAGCCCCTGCTTATATAATCTTTCTATCTCTTTTGTTTCATCTTTTTCAACAGCAACTGTTAATTTTCCTGTTTTCTTATGAAGGATATTGTTTTCTTTTAAGAATTCATAAAGTAGTTGGTTGCCCTGGACACACAGTTTTGCCTTTAATGAGCCAGTTGGATAATGGATTCCTGAATGTATAACTTCACTATTTCTTGAACTTGTTTCAAGTCCATATTTTCTATTTTTCTCAACCAAACCAACTGAATATTTTTTAGATAACTGGTAGGCAATTGAAAGCCCATCTACTCCTGCACCGATAACAATAATATCAAAGTCAATTTCCATCTTTAATTTTTATAAGTATATCTGGTCTATCTGTTAAAATTACATCAATCCCTATTTTTATACATTTTTCTGCTGTCTCTATATCATTTGAATAAAATATTATTATATCATCAGAATGTACCTTTGCCTCCACCATGCCCATTGCTTCATTAAAAAATCTATAAGCTGGGGGATTCTCTACCGATTTATTAGCCAGTAAATTTCCTTAATAGATAGGACAATGTATAGCAATCGGATGATTATGGACTGGAACTTAATAAAATAATATTTAATCAGTGCTTTTCAATAATCTTTTTATAGATTTCAGGTCTTCTATCCTTGCTCATAAACTTTCTTATATCAACCTTTTCAAAAAATCTCTTTTAGAAGCAATGTGTTTTGCCCTACCTTTAAGGAAAATTCTCCTCTTTTAGGAATTCTATCTCCTGAAACAAAAAATCTGCTCTCAACAGTGTAATTATTCCCGTTGTAAAGCACCAGTTTCTTATGCCCCTCTGTATCATAAAGGACTACTGCCTGAACTCCATATTCTGAAGGGATGATATGCCTTGCTATCCCTGTTTTTTTAAACAAATATTCTATAACCTGTTTCCCATCGGAACCCTTAAATGGAACAAAATCTGTAAACGGGAATCCAATCAAAAACATCTTCCCCCCATTCTCTTTTTTATACGAAAAGGCGGCAATACTCCCGTCTCCCCATCTGGTAAGGATGTCTATCCTGTCAGTAAATTCTGCAGGGACAGAAAATTTAATACCTTCATCTGTTGATAATATTATTTCTTTTTTCTCAGGGATGTTATAGATAATATTTTCCTGTGATTTCAATGTGTCTATCTTTATACCGGGAAGCAATTGTTTCAGATATCCATATCCGTTTTGAGAATCGCTAAGATAATTCAGCACTAGTATCCCCCCGTCTGCTATATGTTTATCTAACAATCTCCTCCACTCCTCATCAATCCATAAGTTATTAGCATCAAACAGAATGATCTTTTTATCCTGCGGTATTTGAGAAGGCAACATTAAAACCGAATATTGATAGTTTAGGTCTGAAAAAAAAGTGAAAAAGTTATTCTTTTTTCTCGCCATTTTTATCAGGTGTTCATCGTAACTGGGTAACTGAGAGATATGAAGGAGGCAGATATTATCAGTAATACGGTTGTTGTTAATGACCTTTTTCCATAACGGTTTCAGATATGCCCAGTCATCAGCAGGTCTACCTGCCTGCCAGTAACAGTAAAAAAGTGCTTTACCCCCTACCTTAATAGTGTTAAATAGACCACGAGCAACCTGAAACTCATTAGGAGGGGTTCCTACTTCAGTGGAAAACGGAAGATAGAAACTTTTGGTTAAAGAGCCAAGGCAGGAAACCTGCATATCCGATGCAGAATTGGTCTGGACAAGTATGCCGTTATATTTTTTACACAAAGCAACGAGAGCAGAAAAGTCAAATCCTTTTACAAACCATTCATTTGCACCGCCTCCTACCCTTATCTCCACAGGCGTATTTTTGTCAACACTTCTTATTGCAATGAAAAGCCGCTCAAAGACATTAGCAACACCGTATACCTGAAACTCCGTAAAGAGCGACCATATCTTTTCTCTGTATCTTCCACCTTTATATTCAAATGCAGGAGGAAGAGTTACATCTTCCCATGTGGGAAAATTTTTACCTGTCAAAGTATTTACTTCTTTCAGAGAGAGATGCTTTACTTCTTTTAAAAATCTGACCCATGCTTTCTTGGATTCCTCTGAATAATCATAAAACTGGAAAGGATTGTGTGCCTTTTCAAAATCCCCATGAAGAGGTCCATCCTGTAGCCCCATATGGGGGTAGTAAAGGACAACCGCAGGATTCTCCCTGTATCTTTCTGCTATCTTCTGCCATAGCCGTGGTAGTTTTTCTTCCGTAATCCTCCCCTAGTTGGGTGGACACATCCCCCTGTCTCCTCTGTCGGATACCACCCTTTCAGTAATCCATTGTGGGAGGTCCCACATAACCACTTTTATTGCTACCCTAAGGTCGTATTTATCAGCATAATCAATGAATCTGCCCATCCTGTCCCATTTAAATTTCCCCTCAACAGGTTCAAGGTCATCCCAGTATAAGTCCAGTTCCACAACATCAAACCCCATCCTTTTTATTGCATAAAAATCTTCTTCACTGAATTCCCTTGAACCCGCCCTGATGCGGTTGACCATACCTATCCTGTATATAGGGGCTGGATAATCAGTATAGTTAAATCTGGTAAGGGGAGGAGGGGCAGGGCCCATCAGGCCTATCTTTAATGTATCTCCGATAAGTTTTTCATCGCCGAGGCAGAGTTCTGCTTCCAGTAGATAGGAATCTGTTCCGTAATCTTTTTTATAAGGAGCAATTATCTCTATCTCATTTCTGCCCTCAAAAAAAGGAAGACGTTTATTCCAAATCTCAAATGTTTTATCTGTCCCTGTTATCTTTACCTTTGTATTTAAGAAAATCTTTTTCAGTCCTGCTTCTTCTCCTAAATACAATTTCTCAGAGGGAAGACCCTTAAATCCATTAGGGATAAATGCAGTAATCCTTCCTTTTATCTGTTCTCCTTCATAAAAAAGATACTTCTCTGGAGAAAAAAACTGAAATTTTTCCCTCACGCATGTCTGCTTCTCCGGGCATATGTTCAGAAAAAACAACATCATCCACTACAATGGTTGTATCACCCCATACCTCAACCGCAACATATCTTGTGCCACCAGGGGGGATGTACTCTCCTGATATTTTCGTCCATCCGGTTTCTTTTGTAGTCCCGATAATTACCCTCTTATCTCTTAACCACTGTTTATTTTCGTTAAACGATGATACTGCAAGATATGCTACACGTTCCTGCAGATATATCCATGCAGAGACATCATATCTTCTATCCCTCTCCACAGGGATATAAAAATTCGTTTTTACTAACTCACCACTTTTCAGATGTGCTGCTGCTTCTCCGCTATGAGCAAATCCTCTGGTCAAGGCGGGCGGTGTAATATTATCTCCTAATACCCAACCACGGGGACCCTCTTCAAATCCAGGATTAAAAACCATATTATCTGTCTTCTTCTGCTTAATCACTTTAATATCATCAACATAACCACCCTTATCACTGACAACCTCTATTATGATATAGCCAATCTTTTCATCCGTTGGGATATACAAACCCAGAATCTCCTCCCATTGCTTGTATTTGGTACTACTGCCTACTGGAATACTTCGCTGTTCCAGCCAGACCTTATTGGTATCCAGTTCTGCACAGAGGATGTTAATCCTGCCATCTTCAGAATATACTTTTGCGGTTATCAGATAACCTACACCCTTTTCTATTTTTATAGCCGATTCCTTGGTCTGTTTCAACCCATCATAATTGCTTTTCACAACAGCAGAAAACTTTCCACCTGCTACTATTTCGCTGTTGAGAGAAACAGGGTTTTTATTATCAAACTGAATCCATCCCTTACTGCCTTCCTCAAATCCAGGGTTTAATACAAGGTTTTCACCGGAGAAGCAGTATCTACCTGTCAAATATACAGCAATCAGAATTATAAAATAACCCAATCCTTGTCTTTTTCCCATTGTGCATCCTCCATTCATATTAAGGTTTATGTTCTCCTATCTCTTTACAATTGCTCATCCCCCTGTGATAAAAATTACCAGGAATAACTCCTACTGAAAGCCGAATAATGTATTACATAGTCAGCATCAGGTACATCTGCCGGCTTCAGTGTTGATACATGCCCGTCAAAGAAGAGAAAATTGCCCATCCCGTTATGTGTTGGGGTTAGTAATGTGCTTGAATTACCATGAATATAATGTGGCTGGTATGTATTAGGATACCCGACTTCCACAAGAAGAGGGACCCTGGAAGGGATAGTGATTCTGGTCGTTTTTACATATTTATACCCATTTGCATTCTTCCATGCATCAGTACAGTTCTGTGCATAGGAACGGGGAGAATCAAGTGCTTCGGTCTTGATTGCTCGGGCACCTTCTCAAATTCCTGTGTGTCTTTGTGAAAGTAGAAGTATATGGTTGTAATTTATTATACCATTCACTCATTGGAGTAATTGGCCCACAAATCCATTCATTATAGTCCTGTGAATACATAACATACGCCAGTCCCCATTGTTTTAAGTTATTCACACAGACAGAAGCCCTTGCCTTTTCCCTTGCCTGAGAAAGTGCAGGTAACAACATTGCTACTAAAATCGCAATGATTGCTACCACCACAAGCAACTCTATCAGGGTGAACCCAAAATTTCTATTTTTTCTTTACATCTTCTTTTCCTCCTTTCTTTTTTCTCACATCTCACCTCTCACGCCTTTCTTCCCTCTCCCCAGTGGGGAGAGGGTTAGGGTGAGGGAATTTTTTCACTTCTCACGCCTTTCTTCCCTCTCCCCAGCGGGGAGAGGGTTGGGTGAGGGGATTTCCCATCACCTCCTTTCCAGTATATTTTTCAGGTAGTTAAAATCATCTATTGTTCCTTGTTCTACATCAGTTGGCTCTTCATATTCAAGTCCTATATATCCGGTATAACTTTTAACATCTTTTCCCCCCTCATCCTTACCTTCTCCCCTAAGGGGAGAAGGAACAGAAAGGGAATCCTTACTCTCTTTCCCGAGGGGAGAAGGAACAGAAAGGGAATCCTTACTCTCTTTCCCGAGGGACGAAGGAACAGAGTTGAAAAGTTTCTCAAATACCTTTTTATAGTCAATCACACCTTCAGATAACCTGCAGTATTTGGGCTTACCATCTTGGTACTTCACACTCTTAAAATGTGTAAAACCAATATATGGCAGGATATAGTCAATAGCAGAGACGGGGTCCTCCCCATAATATAAGAAGTTTGCAGGGTCATAGTTTATCTTTACATTATCCATACCCACTGCCTCTATCAGTTGTTTACACCTTTCTGCCTTTGTCATCGGCCCACCATGGTTTTCTACAACAACCTCCATCCCATATTCACTTGCCATCTTCCCTGTCTCTTTCAGTTCTTCTACCACATTATTGAATACCTCTTTTTTATCCTCCCATACAGTACATACCCTTAAATATTTCACACCTAATATCTCTGCAAGCGGTATCTCTTCCTTCCATTTATCTGTTATAGAGACCTCTATTAACCTTATCCCTTTTCTGTCTGCTGTCTCTCTTGCCCTTTTTATCTCATCTCTGTCCCTTCTGAATAACAAGGTAAGTGTCTCTCCTCCTTTAAACATAAACATACTGCATATATCTTGTATCTCTATCTTCTTCATAAAATCACAGTATCTTTCAAAATCCCAGAACCTGAATCCCCAGGGTGAACTTGTGTATCTCATTAATCCTCCCATTTAAGTAAAATTTTTAGTATTTCCTTGTTTTCTTTCAGTTTCTTATATGCCTTCGGTGCGTCATCCACAAGATACTCTTCTGTATAAAGTGATTTTGCATCAAACTTCCCTTCTGATATAAGTTTCAGTATCTCTTCCTTACCACCTGGGTTAATAGCAATCGTGGCAGAGACAGTTAGGTCACTACAGTTCCACCTTGCATATCTTGTGATAATTATCGGCTGCCTGTACTGTCCTTGAAGATGAGCTCTTCCACCATGTCTCACATAGTCAAATAGTTTGTCCACTGCAGAAGGGTTTCCACTGCACTCTATCACAACATCTACCTTTTCCCCATTATTGATATCAAAAATATCTTTAGTTGATTTTGGACTGCTGGTATTTACAAGATAGTCAGTATATTTTTTAGCAAGTTTTAGCCGTGATTCAAGTATATCTGTGGCAATAACCTTGCCAGCACCATATAACTTTGCCAGTTGGACAGCAGAAAGTCCAATCACACCCATACC
>JAMWCZ010000065.1 GCA_023819225.1 Candidatus Omnitrophota bacterium | reverse complement strand
ATAGTAGAAGAGATTGAGATACCTTTCTCTACATCAATAACACCAGGGTCTACAAAACCCATTCCATATATTTTCTTATATGGTATCCCTACCTTTTTTATTAATAAATTTATTATGGACTTTATATTAACCAGAACCTCATCACTTTTTTGTTCAGGTGTTATGCTGCATAATTCAGTATGAACTATTTCACCCTTAAAATTAAGAAGGAGTGTCTGTATCTCACCTGGCCTTAACTCACAGCCAATAAAAAATTTCCCTTCAGGTATAATTTCCAGTATTTTTTCTTTCCTCCCTACCCCTTGCCTGTTTCTAATTTTTCCTGTTTCTTTAACAAGCCCTTCCTTAATCAATATTCTAACTATCTCCGTAATGGTGGCAAGTCGTATACCTGTCATTTCACCTATTCTTATCCTTGAAATTAGCTGTTTATTATAAATAAGATTTAATATCTGCGCCTTATAATATTCATTCTTTTTAATTTTTACCATTTTACAATCTCCTTTCCTATCTCAAAAACTGCCTGTCAAAAAACGATTCTGAAAACTCTATTACAGTTGGACGACCATGAGGGCAGGTAAAGGGTGTATCACATCTCAAAAGTTCATTCTTTATATGTGTGGCTTCCTCTTCACTTATCTTCTCACCTGCACTTACAGCACCCTTGCATGCCCTTTTTGCAAGTATATCCCTATCACACCCTGAAATATCTCCCTCTCCAAGGATATTTCTTATGGATATCTCAGGATTTTTTATTCCCTGAGGGAAACCATGAAGTGCTATTGAGTTTGCATCCCACCTTGTTGTTAAAAAACCTAATTTATCAAGTATCTTGTGTCCCTTTTCCCACACAGAGATTTCTTCATAATTTATCCTTATTATCAAAGGAGTTAGCAACCTCTGTATATCAACCTTTCCGCTCTCCCACTGTCTTTTCAAAATCTCAAATCTTATCCTCTCATGTGCAGCATGCTGGTCTATAACAAGCAAGACATTACCTGCATCAAAAAATAGATATTTATTTTTATAACAACCGGTATAAAATGCCCTTTTAAGTTTTGTCCTAAGGTCTTCTTTGCCTTCTTTTACAATTCCTCCATCCATACCAAAAAGTTCATCTCTGTTTTCACTTTCTGATATCATAGGTATTTCTTTACTCCCTTTGATATGTTCAGCGCATTCAGAATAACTACCTTTATCAGAGACATACTTCGCCCTTGCCTGTCCTGTAAGAATTTCCTTACACAATTCAGCAAGGACAGATAAAATATGAGTTTCTTCTTTTAGTTTGACCTCTCTTTTTGAGGGATGGATATTTACATCAACATCTTCTGGAGACAACTGAATAAATACAGCAAAGGCAGGATATAAGTCCTTTGGGAAAATCTCTTCATAAGCAGAGTTCACAACATATGATATGTTTCTGTTATATACAGGTCTGTTATTGACAAAAATATACTGCCTGTTCTTTACAGGAAATTGAAGGTTTATATCACCTAATAGAATTTTTAATATAATTCCTTTAACCTTTCTTTCTCCTGAAATGATATGTTTTTCTTTAACACCAATGACCTCACAAAACCTTGAAATAAGGTCAGTTGCAGGGGTAAAATTGAAGATTACTTTTCCATTGTGTATAAGAGAAATCCTTTTATCAAAAAAAGCTATGGCATAGGGTATAATAACATTTATTATCTTTCTAAACTCTGCGGTATCTGATTTTAAAAACTTTTTTCTTGCAGGGGTATTAAAAAATAACTCCCGCACCTCCACAGTTGTCCCTTCTGTCCTTGTAACTCCTTTCTCTCCTAAATTTCTCCCACCTCTTATATGTATCTCCCTGCCCTCATTCCCACTTCCTTTAGTCCTGCTTTGTAATACAACATCTGATACAGCACCTATACTGTATAGTGCCTCTCCCCTGAATCCAAGTGATTTTATATTATAAAGGTCATCAAGATTCTCTATCTTACTTGTAGTATGTCTTTTAAAAAGTTTTCCGATATCATCTGGTTCTATACCTATACCGTCATCTTTCACAGAAATCAATTTTTTCCCACCTGCCTTTATCTCAATAATAACATTACAAGCGCCTGCATCAAGTGAATTTTCAATAAGTTCCTTAACAACCGCTGAAGGACATTCCACCACTTCCCCTGCGGCTATCCTATTTACTATTGCTTCTGATAAAAAATTAACCTTTCCCATTTTCTCTTATCTTTTCCTGAATTTGTTTAAGTCTCATACTTACCTCAAGAGGTGATATATTCTCAACATCAATGGATAACACCATCTCTTTTAACTTTTTAAGTGCTTCTATTTCTTTTTTTACATCTTCATAGGGGTCCTTTTTAATATTCTCAAATAGTGTATCTGTATCTATCTGCATCTCCCCTATGATGTGCTCCCTCAAAGTTCCCTGAAGTTCAAGTTTAGAAAGAATCTCATTAGCATGTTTTATAATAGGTTCTGGAATACCTGCAAGTTTTGCAACATAGATACCATAACTCTCATCTGTGCCACCTGGCATAATCTTGTGAAGAAATATAACATCACTACCACTTTTCTTAACTGCTACATTATAGTTTTTAACCCCTTTATTACTTTCAGCAAGTCCAGTAAGTTCATGAAAGTGTGTTGCAAAAAGTGTCCGTACCTTCATCTTTACCAAATATTCAGCAACAGCCCAGGCAAGCGAAAAACCATCATATGTACTTGTTCCCCTTCCTATCTCATCAAGTATCACCAAACTTCTCTTTGAAAGGTTATTGATAATACTTGCTGTTTCACTCATTTCAACCATAAACGTGCTCTGTCCTTTTGTTATCTCATCACGGGCCCCAATTCTCGTAAATATCTTATCAACCAATCCAATCCTTGCTGCCTTTGCAGGGACAAAACATCCTGCCTGTGCCATTATAACAATCAGAGATACCTGCCTTATATAGGTGGACTTACCTGCCATATTAGGACCTGTAATGATTAAAAAGTGGTTTTCCCTGTTATCCATAATGGTATCATTGGGAATAAATGTCTCTTCTGTACCCTTTTCAACAACTGGATGCCGACCTTCCTTAATAATTATCTCAAAACTATCATCTATTTCAGGTCTTATATAACCGTTCCTTTCAGAGGCATCTGCAAATGAACATAAAACATCCATTTCAGCAATAGAAGAAGAAATTTTCTGCAGGGGTGATGAGTACTTAAGTATTTCTGCTTTAACTTTCTCTATTACCTCTCTCTCTATTTCTGATATCCTCTCCTCTGCTGTGAGTATCTTTTCTTCAAATTCCTTCAGTTCAGGGGTAATAAATCTTTCAGCATTTACAAGGGTCTGCTTTCTTATATAGTCAGCAGGTACGAGAGAAAGGTTTGGCTTTGTAACCTCTATGTAATATCCGAAGACAGTATTATACCCAATCTTTAGTGAACCTATTCCTGTCCGCTCTATCTCTCTTCTCTGTAGTTCCCTTATATGCTCCTTTGT
This sequence comes from Candidatus Omnitrophota bacterium, assembly GCA_023819225.1. GTDB lineage: Bacteria > Ratteibacteria > UBA8468 > B48-G9 > JAFGKM01 > JAAYXZ01. The sequence continues at coordinate 4,653 of JAMWCZ010000065.1, read as the reverse complement.
ATTTTCCTTTATATCCCTCAGTTCATCCAGTTCTCTACTGTATCCCTTTTTTACAAATCGCCCCTCATAGTCAGAGGAAGATATCTCCTCTTCAACTATCATAGATAGAAAGCCCCTCAGTTCAGGGATGTCGCCTAAAAGAAAGTAAGTGTTTTTCTCTACTTCTAATATATTCTTCAATCGCGGGATATTCTCAAGAAAATTCTTAATCAAAAGTATATCCTTCACAATATCAGAATAACCACAACTTATCCTTGAAAGGGCTTTTTCTATATCCCCTATCCCCTTCAAAATATCTGTTATATCTCTCCTCATCTCTATATTTTCTAATAGTATCTTGATTGCTTCCTGTCTTTCCTCTATCTTCCTGACATCAATAAGTGGATGGTAAATCCACTGCTTCAATCTTCTTTTTCCCATAGGTGTTAGTGTATGGTCCAGAATAGAAATAAGGTCATCTATCTCAAGTCCATAAAAAGATGAAGGGGATATATGTAGATAATCCGTACCTGTATAGAGTGATATTTTTGTGATATGCACAGGTGCCTTTCTGTTAACCTGTGTTAGATATTCAAGGAGTCCGCCACAACTCCTTATTGCTCCCTCTTTTTCTTCTATACCGAAACCCGCAAGGTTTCCTGTCTTAAAATGTTCACAGAGGTTCTTTCTTGATATTTCCACATTAAACATCCAGTCATCACAGGATGTCATTGTTATCTTCTTCCATTTAAGAAGTGGTGTATTGAATATATTTTCAACTGCTTCTTTTCTCTCTTCAGGAAATATACACTCATAAATAGGAAATCTTGAAATGACTTCTACTATCCTTGTGGTATCCTGAAAAACATTTGTATACATCGCCCCACCTTCTGTATAGTCCACAAAAGCAATCCCTGTAAGTTTTTTGTCCGGATATAATGCTGTTATATAACGGGAATCAGGTGAACTCTCATCTATAAATGTCCCTGAAGTAATAAGACGAACAACCTCTCTCTTTACTATTCCCTTTGCCTTTGCAGGGTCTTCAACCTGTTCGCAGATTGCAACCTTATATCCTGCCTTTATCAGTTTGGATATATAACTGTCAGCAGAATGATAAGGAATACCGCACATTGGCACTTTACCGGAATTACCTGCACTCCTTGAGGTAAGCACAACTTCCAGTATCCGTGATGCCAAGTGTGCATCCTCATAGAACATCTCATAGAAGTCACCCAACCGGAAAAAGAGTATATATTCAGGATGTGCCTTCTTTATCTCATTATACTGTTTTAGCATAGGAGTAAGATTTTCCATATTAATAATTATATCATTTATGTAATTCTTAACTCATTATACCAGAATTTTATCTATTGGAGTATAATTTAAGGTATGAAAAATTATGATATTATTGTGGTAGGCGGAGGACATTCAGGGATAGAGGCATCCCTTGCAGGTGCAAGAATGGGACTTTCTGTTTTGCTTATTACCTTTACAAGTGACAAAATCGGATATATGTCGTGCAACCCTGCAGTAGGAGGTGTCGGAAAAGGGCAACTGGTAAAGGAGATTGATGCACTTGGTGGAGAGATGGCTAAAGCCACAGATAGCACAGGAATACAGTTCAGAGTTCTTAACAGTTCAAAAGGGCCTGCTGTCTGGTCATCAAGGGTACAGGTGGACAGAAAAAGGTATGCCCTTTACATCCAGGAAGTTATAAAAAGAGAGAGAAACATAGAGATTATTGAAGGAGAAGTCACAGATTTTCTTGTGGAAGACAATAAAGTAAAAGGTGTGGAGTTAGATGGAGAAATTATATCTGGAAAGTCCGTTATACTTGCCCCTGGAACGTTTCTCAATGGCACAATATATATCGGTATGGAGATAATCTCTGGAGGAAGAATTGAAGAAACAAAAGCAAGTCAAAAACTTTCTGACTGCCTCAGAAGACATGGTTTTGAAATGTTGAGATTTAAGACAGGAACCTGTGCACGACTTGATGGGAAGACAATAAATTTCAATAAACTTAAACCCCAGTATGGAGATGAGCCACCTACCCCTTTTTCTTTTTCAACTGAGAAGATTGAAGTTCAACAGGTTCCCTGTTATATCACTTATACCAATGAGGAGACCCACAGAATTATAAAAGAAAATCTAAACCGCTCTCCCCTGTTTACAGGAATGATTACAGGAACAGGAGTAAGATACTGCCCATCATTAGAAGACAAGATAGTAAAATTCCCACATCATACCAAGCACCATATATTCCTTGAACCAGAAGGGCTTGATACAGATACATATTACCCGAATGGTATATCCACAAGTTTACCTGTTGATGTTCAGGAGAGATTTATACACACCATAGAGGGATTAGAAGATGTAAAGATTGAGAGATATGGATATGGAATAGAACATGATGTTGTTGAACCAAGACAACTTTATCCAACACTTGAGACAAAAAAGATAGAAGGGCTATTCCTTGCAGGACAGATAAATGGCACCACCGGATATGAAGAAGCAGCAGCACAGGGACTTATTGCAGGTATAAATGCTTCCCTAAAAGTTAAAGACCAACCACCATTTATTCTTGATAGAGCATCTGCCTATATCGGCGTTCTCATAGATGACCTAACAACAAAAGGAACTAACGAACCATACAGAATGTTTACATCAAGGGTTGAATACCGAATGATTTTAAGAGAAGACAATGCCGACCTACGGCTGAGAGAAAACGGATATAAACTTGGGCTTGTAAGTAGGGATGAATGGGAAAAAACACTTCATAAAAAGGGAAAAATAGAAGAACTGATACAGAGGTTAAAAAGAGAAAAGATTACTGTTGAGGACGGGAAGATAACACTTTTTGAATATCTTATAAAGCCAGGAATAAGTATAAAATCATTAATTCCAGTAAACGAGTATCCAGAAGATGTAATGAAAGAGGCAGAGATAGAGATAAAATATAGCCCTTATGTGAAGCAGATGCTTTCAGAGATAAAAGAGTTCAGGAACCTTGAAAGGATAAGAATACCGGAAGATATTGATTATAACAAAATTCCCGGACTTTCCCTTGAGATAAGGGAGAAACTATCTTCTTTCAAGCCACTCACATTAGGTCAGGCAAGCAGAATATCAGGGATAACACCTGCTGCGGTTTCTGTGCTTTTTGTACATCTTAAAAAGTTTAGTTGACTTAATGTATAGTTATATTTTATTATATAAAAAAGAGATAATATGCCTGAAAAAATTGATATAGATGCTTTATTAAATACATCTGTTTTTATATTAAGGATTAGCAAAAAAGGTAAAATATTGGACATAGCAACAGATGGTATAGAGTCCAATTTTTCTAACCTATCGGGGAAAAATTTATCAGATATTTTCCCTGATGATGTTGTCAGAAAACTGTTAGATATAACTGAAAATGTATCTTCTACATTACTTCTCAAGAAAAATCTACTTACAATACCTCACCGTGGCCAGCCAATTTCTATGGAAGTATATATAATTGCAGAAGAAAATTCCTATCTAATATTTTTATCCAACATAACTTTAAACCAAACACTAAGTAATAAGATTGTAAAAGAGTATTCCCAATTAATCTCTCTTTTTGATTCTATTGACCATATTATTTATGTAACAGATATGGACACCTATGAAATTCTTTTTGTAAATAAAACCCTGCAAGATAGAGTTAAATACCCTCTTACAGGAAAACTTTGTTATAAAGAATTTCAAAACCTTGATTCCCCCTGCCCTTTCTGTACAAACCATATAATAAGAAATAACAACTACCAACCATATTACTGGGAGTTTTATAACAAAAAATTAAACAAATATTTTCACCTCACAGATAGAGTAATCAAATGGCCTGATGGGAGAGATGTGAGATTTGAACTGGCTGTTGATATAACAAAACAGAAAAACCTCGAAAAAGAGCTTAAAATTCTTGCTGCCACAGACGAAATCACAGGTCTATGGAACCGTAGACATTTCATAGATCAGGGTAATCATGAGTTTGAAAGAGCACTCCGTTATAATACACCTTTTTCATTGATACTGCTGGATATAGATTGGTTCAAAAAGATAAACGATAGTTATGGTCATCTTGCTGGTGATATGGTTTTAAAAAAGATTTCAAAGATAGTTACCAATAACCTCAGAGAACTGGATGTATGTTCAAGAATAGGTGGAGATGAATTCGGTATAATCCTTACCAATACAGATATATCAGGTGCTTTAGCACTGGCAGAGAGATTAAGAACATTTATTGAAAAAAAGACATTTGTTTATGAAGCAAATAAGTTCAATACAACAATAAGTATAGGAATAACAGAATATAAAAAAACATTCACCAGTTTTGAAGAGATGTTTAAAATAGCAGACATAGCACTATATGAAGCAAAAGAGAAAGGTAGAAATATGATAGTTTCAAAATAGTAGAGAGTATTACCCCTCCCTGTCTAAACTTCTGTACTGTATGGCTTCTGCGAGGTGCTGTGGCTGGATGTTTTCAGAACTGTCAAGGTCTGCTATGGTCCGTGCTACCTTCCTTATCCTATCATAGGCACGGGCTGAAAGGTGCAGACACTCTATCGCTGACTTAATCAACTTTTGACACTCATCATTTAGCATACAGTATTTCTTTAGATGGGATGTTGTCATATGTGCGTT
>JAMWCZ010000004.1 GCA_023819225.1 Candidatus Omnitrophota bacterium | reverse complement strand
AGGGGGAAAGATGCGTAAGAATTTGAATTCAATAATTGGGGGAAAGATAAAAAAGTTGCGGACGAAGTTTAATTTAACCCAAGAAGAATTAGCTAAAAAGTTAGGTATCCCACGACCTTCTATTTCACAGATTGAATCTGGCCAGAGGGAAATTAGTGCTTCTGAACTTGATAAATTATCACAGATATTTGAAGTGCCTATGGAGGATTTAATGAACCCGGATGAGGCAAAAAAGAAGATGGCAAAATCAAAACATAAAGGCAAATCACCATATTTTAATAAAGAAATATTTAAACAGGTGCTACTTTATATCTTAGAGAAATGTGGTGCAAGACCAAATGTGGGAAAAACAGTTTTGTATAAACTACTTTATTTTTGTGATTTCAATTACTATGAGTTGTATGAAGAACCACTTACAGGTGCTTCATATAGAAAAATAACTTATGGTCCTGCTCCTTGTGAATTTGAAGATATAATTGAAGAAATGAAAAAAGAAAAGCAAATAAAAGAGGTTCCAACTGAATACTATAATCAACCTCAAACAAAATACTTACCACTAATTGAACCAGATTTAAGTAAATTGACTGCTAAACAGAAAGAAATTATTGATAGGGTTATAGAAACTTTAGCATCATTAGATGCAAAAACTATTAGTGACTATTCACATGAAGATATTCCATGGAAAGCGACAAACGATAGAGAAGTTATTGATTACGAACTTGTTTTTTACAGGACCCCGCCTTATTCTATAAGAAGTTATCCAGAAAAATAAAGTTTTATGGAATTCGTTTCTCATTCAGAATTTAAAAAAGAATTTGATGGCTTACTCAAAAAATGGCCAAGCTTAAAAAGTGATTTAGAAAGATTAAAAAATGTTCTACAACAAGTGCCTCGTGGATATCCACCCGGTATTGTTAGAATAAGCGGTTTAGGAGTTAAAACTGAGATATATAAAGTAAAACATTTTAGATGTAAAGATATGAAAGGCAAAGGAAGTCATAGTGGCATAAGAATAGTTTATGCGTATTTACCGAATGAGGACAAAATTGAATTTATAGAAATATATTATAAAGAAAAGGAGGACCGTGACTGCAATAAAGAACGGATAGAAAATTATTACACATAACCCAAAGGAAGAATTTTTCTATGAATTTAGCATTTTAAAGTCGAATAAAATCCTTGCCATCACAAAAGACGATTATTATCTACAAAATCCCCAAAAACAAGCCCAAGTTAAAGATTACAAACATCAGATTGACCCCGTTAGATAGTTTCACATCTAACGGGATTGACCATCTTGTTTATAAACTTTATAATCTAGTAGAAGAGGAGATAAAAATCGTTGAAAAGTTCAACATCAAAGGTTGAATTATCGTTTTATCGGTTCTATTAACAATAGAATTTTATTTACAGAATTTGAGATACCTTAGGCATGAGGATAAAGGTAGGGTGGGGGGCACAGGAAAGGTCACACCCTCACCCTGCACCCTCTTCTCTTTCATCACTGAGACAGTGGCGGACTGTCGCAAGGGGTGAGGAAAAAGAAAATGGGAAAGATAAAAATTTTGCAGGTCGGGACCGGAAACTTTGGAAAAAGCTGGATTGAGATTATAAAAAAATCTCCGGAATGGGAACTGGCTGGTATAGTGGATATAAATAGAGAAACTCTTCAATCAGTGGCACATGAATACAATATTCCAGAAGAAAAGTGTTTCACATCCATAGAAGAAGCTATTAAAAAAACAGACCCTTCTGCATTGATGAATGCTACACCACCACAGTTTCATAAAAATGTCTCTTTGCTTGCTTTTGATGCAGGGTTGAATGTCATTGTAGAGAAACCTCTCTCAAATAATATAAGAGATGCACAGGATATGGTCTCCTATGCTGAAAAGAAAGGTAAAAAACTTATGGTGAGTCAGAATTATAGATACAGAAATCAACCAAGAACTATAAGAAATGTTATTGAAAATGGTATTATTGGTAGGATAGGTTATGCAACAATAAATTTTCAGAAAGGACCTCATTTTGGTGGCTTCAGGGAAGAGATGGAATATCCCCTTTTAATTGATATGGCAATCCATCACTTTGACCTGATGAGGTATATCACAGGAGAAAATCCTGTATCTCTATACGCAAAAAGTTGGAATCCCTACTGGAGCTGGTTTAAAAGAGATGCATCTGTTAATCTCTCAATTGAATTTAACAATAACATCCAGGTTTCATATTCCGGTAGCTGGGTAAGTACAGGAAGAGAGACATCATGGGATGGAGACTGGGAAATATATGGAGAAAAAGGTTCTATTGTATGGAAGAATGGCAGGATATACTTTATATCAAATGGAAAAACAGAAGAAATTGAGCCAATAAAAATGGAAAGAGAGGATAGATACCTTTCCCTGTATGAGTTTTACTGTGCCTTAAAGGAAAATAGAGAGCCAGAGACAAGTGGGAAGGATAATCTTTACAGTTTATCTATGGTATTTACATCTATAGAATCAGCAAAAAATGGAATACCTGTTTCTATCAGGCTTTTTTGAATAAAGGGGTGATAGATGGTAGATAAAAATTACAAAGGAGAGGTTGTCGTTATCTATTTCCCAAGCTGGCATCCTGATGCCCATTACCAGTCATGGTATGGAAAGGGATTTACAGAGTGGGAACTGGTAAAAACTGCAAAACCATTGTTTGAAAAACATCATCAACCAAAGGTTCCTGAATGGGGATACTTTGATGAGAGCAATCCCTTATGGGCAGAAAAACAGATTGACCTTGCTGCCGACCACGGTATTACTGTTTTTATGTTTGACTGGTACTGGTATAGCGGAGTAAGATTTCTCTCAAATGCACTTGAAAAAGGTTTTTTGAAGGCGGATAACTCTAAACGGTTAAAGTTCTGTGTAATGTGGGCTAATCATACCTGGGGCGCCTGGCCTGCAGTCACAGGTATTCCAGGAATGGCAGGACAGCATATATGGCTGCCGATAAGACATTGGATTGCAGATACAGAAGATGCCTGTAATTACTGTTGTGAAAATTATTTTCTAAAAGAAAATTACTGGAAGATAAATGGAATGCCTGTTTTTATCATCTACGATATATCCACATTTACCACACTTTTGGGTGGAAAGGAAAGAGCTAAAGAATCTCTTCAAAGAATGAATGATTGTGCAAAGAAATGGGGATTTCCCGGAATCTGGTTTGTTGCAAATATCGGTTGCTGTGAAGATAATATATATTGCTGTGGATGGGACAGAATTCCTGATGCCGAAGCACTTGGTTTTTCAGCGATATTTGCATATAATATTGTAAGGACACCTGATTATCTTTCTCTTCCGGAATTAATGCCCGTTGTACCATATGAAAATGTCATTGCCTCTCATAAATACTCATGGGGAAAAATAGAAGAAAAAGGTCTTATCCATTTTCCTGTGATTACCTTTGGATGTGATGTAACACCAAGATGGCATAGAGGAGTGAAACTGCCCTTTGACTTTAAAAAACTGCATTACGAACCTATCGTTACAGGTAATACACCTGAAAAATTTGAAGAACTCTGCAAAGCAGCTATAAACCAGAGCCGTAAAAACAGAGAACCGCGGGCTATCTTTATTAACGCATGGAACGAGTGGACAGAAGGAATGTATCTACTACCTGAAAGAAAATATGGAACTTCATACCTTCAAGTGTTAAAATCGGCACTTCAATCTTTTGAAAATTAGCAAACCTATCTTTTAAAACGGATGACTCCGTACTCTTCAAGAAAATGGAAGTTTGTCTGTGATAACTGCGGAAACATACTTAATTCTTCTTTTTCAAGATACCTTGAGTAATTATATCTGGAAATGAGTATCCTCCATTCAGAACCCGGACCGAAGTAATATTCCTGCCTCGGAGTAAACATATACCATGGGGCAATATTCCTCACAGGCAGAGATATCTCTATCGTCCAGTATCTATCCTTATCATTACTGTTATTCAATGTACCTTCTATCTGTGCTGCCACCTTCATATCAACCATATCCTTCATCCATTTGTCCATATTACGGAAGATACCCAGAAATTTACGGGAAGGGAACCAGAAGACGGTTTTTTTGTTATTTGGTGTTCCATAGAGTTCCCAGTACCATTCTTCTATATCCGGTTTAAGAAAAACTTCAAGTACATCACCCGTAGTATAAAAGTGCATCTGGTCTTCATCCCCTTTCTGGACTATATCAGAATCAATAAGATATGCCCCTATATATAGATGTTCATCGTCCCACGTTAGCATCACTTCACCACCTTCCTGTGGAATATCAGGTTTCCTGTCTCTGCTCAGAGACAATTTATAACGAACCGCCTTCTTCCATGCATAGTCATCAAGTTTACCATCTATAATAACCGGCGTCTTTGTATATGTAGCAACCACTTCTTTTGGTACAAACAATCTTTTTTCTTTATTTATTCTCTCTTTGTTCATATCCCTTCCTCTCTTTTATTTTCTCGGTGTTTTAAAAATGGTAGTGTACATCGCTCCAGAACTTTTCAGGTCGCTTTTGATAAGTTCAATTTCTATTATATCCATCGTTCCGAAGACCTCATCGCTATATCTCTCAAGAATTTCTCCCAGGGAAGAGAGTTTAGGAACTGACTTAAATCTGGCTATGGTTATATGCTCTTTAAACCTGCCTTCTTTTTTGCTTATCCCTGTCTTATCAAGTTCGGTTTCAATGATGTTGTTGAGTTTTTTTAAAGTACCTTGAGAGTCCATGCCTATCCAGAAGACCCTCGCACTTTTATTATCAGGGAAAACACCGGTACCTTTTATAATTGCTTTTATCGGTAAAAAGTTTTCCACTGAAGAAGAGATGATTTTTTCAATATAAGGGATATTATTTTCTGATGTCTCTCCGATAAATTTCAAAGTAAGGTGCAGATTTTCAGATGGGATTATCCGTGCTTCTCTTATCTTCTTTCTGATGTCAGAAACAACTGTCTCTTCTATCTTTTTCTTTATCTCATCAGGAATTCTAATTCCTATAAATAGACGCACTTTTAATCCACCCTGCTTATCTCCCCTGAGGAGAAGGAAATTCCAGTTATTTCTTCTTCAGCCAGGGCATCATATCCCGCATCTTTTTACCGACTTCTTCTATGAGATGCTGTTCTGCCTGTTTCTTTAGCGCATTGTATACAGGCCTACCGACAGTATTTTCAACAATCCATTCTCTCGCAAAGGCACCACTCTGTATATCCGCAAGGACCTGTTTCATATTTTCTTTTACACCTTCATCTATAACAACAGGGCCTCTGGTCATATCCCCATACTCTGCTGTATCACTGATAACCTGTCTCATACCCTGTATACCCCTTTCAATGATAAGGTCCACTATAAGTTTAAGTTCATGACAGGTTTCATAGTATGCAACCTCTGGCTGATATCCTGCCTCTACCAGTGTTTCAAATGCATATTTTATAAGTTGTGTTGCTCCTCCACACAGCACTACCTGCTCTCCAAAAAGGTCTGTCTCTGTCTCTTCCTTAAATGTGGTTTCTACAACACCGCAACGTGTTCCACCGAGCCCCTTAGCATAGGCAAGTGCGAGTTTCATAGCGTTGCCTGTGTAGTTTTGCTGAACAGCAACTATACAAGGAACCCCTTTGCCCTGTATAAACTGGTCTCTTACAAGGTCCCCGGGCCCTTTGGGAGCAACCATATATACATCAATGTTGGAAGGAGGGACTATCTGGTGAAAATGGATAGAGAAACCATGTGCAAATCCCAGGGCTTTACCTTCTGAAAGATTGGGGGCAATGAATTCTCTATAAACAAAGGGCTGCGCATTATCCTGAACCAGCATCATTATCGCATCACTCTTTTTTGTGACTTCAGCAGCAGAAAGCGGTTTAAATCCATCGTCCAACGCCTTTTTGTAATTGGATGTCCCTTCTAATTCACTTACAAGAACTTCTACACCACTATCCTTGAGGTTTAATGCATGTGCCCTGCCCTGGCTCCCATAACCGATAATTCCCACCTTCTTCCCTTTGAAAAAATTTATATCTGCGTCTTTTTCATAATATATTTTCGCCGCCATATCTTTCCTCCTTTATTTATAAGATTATTTTTTTTGGTTAAATTCCCTTGCCATAGCAATTTTGCCGGTTTTTATCATCTCTTTTATACCGTAACTTTTCAGCATCTCTATCATTGCATTTACTTTGGATGTCTTTCCCGCAACTTCAAGGGTAAGAGATTGTCTGCCTATATCCACAACCTTTGCTCTGAAAATACTTGCTATCTGCATTATATCCTGTCTTGCAGCAGCGTTAAGCGTTTTTACCTTCACAAGTGCAAGTTCCCTGTCAATAAAATCTCCCTCTGTCAGGTCAAACACTTTTATTACATCAATAAGTTTGTTGAGTTGTTTATAAATCTGCTCAAGTATCCGTTCATCACCCTTTACTGTAAGCGTCATCTTGGAAATAGATGGGTCTTCTGTCTCAGAAACACATAAACTGTCTATGTTATAGCCCCTTGCAGAGAAAAGACCTGCAATTCTGGCAAGCACACCTGACTTATTCTCAACCGCTATGACTATTGTATGTGCCTTCTGCTCTTTTTCACCGTTTTCTACCATATATCTCTCCTTTGGGCTTATTAAGCCAGGCCCTCAAGCATCTGGTCTAATGAAGCGCCTGCAGGAACCATAGGAAACACATTCTCCTCTTCACATATCCAGCAATCCACAAGTACCGGCTTTTCCTTCTCTTTAAGCACCTTGGGAATAATTTTATCAAACTCTTCAGTTGAATTAACCCTGTATCCAATAGCACCATATGCATCAGCAAGTTTTACAAAGTCCGGCTCTGCATCTTCAAGGCAGGTAAAAGCATATCTTTTTTTATAAAACAACTGCTGCCACTGTCTTACCATACCAAGACAACGGTTATTCAGAATAATAATTTTTACAGGCAGTTTGTTATAAACAGCAGTGGCAAGTTCCTGTATATTCATCTGGATACTACCATCACCTGCTATATCCAACACTATCTTATCTGGATTTGCTACCTGGGTACCAATTGCAGCAGGAAAACCAAACCCCATAGTTCCAAGTCCACCGGATGTTACAAGCGTCCTTGGCTTTCTGAACTTATAATACTGAGCAGTCCACATCTGGTTTTGTCCAACTTCAGTGCATATAATAGCATCATCTGGAAGCATTCCAGAAAGTTTCTCTATAATATACTGGGGCTTCAACCCATTCTTTTCATAAGTAAGTGGATGTTTCTCCTTCCAGTCCATTATTTTTTTAACCCATGCTTCTATGTGAAGTTTCTCTGCATTTTCAACAAGTTTACTCAGAATATTTTTTGCATCGCCAACTATTGGAATATCTACCACTATATTTTTACTTATGGATGATGGGTCTATATCAATATGGATAATTTTTGCATGGGGTGCAAATGTTTCAATCTTACCGGTTATTCTATCATCAAATCTGCACCCCACAGCAATCAAAAGGTCTGACTCAACAACAGCATAATTGGCATATTTTGTTCCATGCATACCAAGCATACCGAGGGCAAGCGGATGGTCTCCGGGGATACTACCAAGCCCCATAAGAGTAAAAACAACAGGTATCCCTGTCTTCTCAACAAAATTTCTCAGGTGTTCTGATGCCCCTGAACTTATTACACCACCGCCAACAAGAAACAATGGTCTCTTCGCTTCTTTAATTGCCTTCCATGCCCTTTCTATCTGTAATGGATGTCCTTCATATGTGGGTTTATAACTTCTTATCTCAATCTCATCAGGATATTCAAATTTCCCCTCTGCCCTCTGAACATCCACAGGTAAGTCAATCAATACAGGTCCAGGTCTGCCAGATTTTGCTATATAAAATGCTTCTTTAACAGTCCTTGTTATATCCTTCACATCTTTTATAAGATAATTATGCTTTGTTATGGGTCTGGTTATTCCTGTAATATCAACCTCCTGAAACGCATCACTTCCTATAAGATGTGTGGCTACTTGCCCTGTTATAGCTACAACAGGAACAGAATCCATATAGGCAGTCGCTATACCTGTAACAAGATTTGTCGCACCAGGTCCTGATGTTGCCATACACACACCCACCCTTCCTGAAGACCTTGCATATCCATCTGCAGCATGTGCTGCTCCCTGTTCATGTCTAACAAGTATAACATTTATGCCACTATCATATAATTTGTCACATAAAGGAAGAAGCACGCCCCCCGGATATCCAAATATAATATCAACCCCTTCTTTTTTAAGCGCCTCCACCATTATCTCTGCACCAGTCATTTTTTCTCCTTGCCCTTCATTTTCTTATTACCATCTGTTCACGGGAAGACCCTACAGAAATTTTTGTTATTGGCACTCCTATCATTTCTTCAATTCTGTCTATATACTTTTTTGCATTAGCAGGAAGTTTATTATAACTTGTAATTGTTGATATATCATCTTTCCAACCATCTAATTCTTCATATACAACATCACAGTTTGAAAATACCTTTGTATTTAAAGGATAATCCTTATAAAGTTTACCGTCAAATTTATATGCCACTGCTATCTTAATCTTTTCAATACCGGTAAGAACATCTAATTTTGTCATAACAAGTTCATCCAGTCCATTAACTGATGCAGCAAACCTTACCAGAACGGCATCAAACCATCCACACCTTCTCGGTCTTCCTGTGGTAGCCCCATACTCATTTCCTGTTTTTCTCAGTACTTCTCCTTCTATCCCTTTAAGTTCTGTAGGGAATGGGCCCATTCCTACCCGGGTAGTATAACTCTTAACCACTCCTATAATACTACTTACTTTTTTGGGAGAGACCCCCAAACCAGTACAGACACCACCTGCAATACAGTTTGATGCAGTAACATAGGGGTATGTACCGAAGTCAATGTCAAGAAATGTTCCCTGTGCACCTTCTGCAAGAATATTCTTTCCCTTTTCTATTTCTTCATTAAGATAGATGGCTATATTTTTCACCATCTTTTTTATTCTGTCTCTATAAATTTTTGTTTCTTTATAAATTCTGTCAGGTGAGAGCATCTGTTCTTTATAGTATTCCCTGAAAAGATAGTTTTTCAGTTCAAGGGCAATCTTCAGTTTTTCCATAAAGGTATCTTCTTCAAGGAAGTCAATAACCCTTATACCTATCCTGTTAAACTTATCCGCATATGTTGTTCCTATTCCTCTTCCTGTTGTTCCAAGCGCACCCCTGCCACGGAATTTATCTTCTATCTGGTCCAGTATCTTGTGATATGGCAGTGTCATATGCGCATTTTCTGCTATGAAAAGCCGCCCGTCCACAGAAATACCACTTTTTTCAAGATAGTCAATCTCTTCAAAAAGTGATGCAGGGTCAAGCACAACACCACTACCTATAACACATATCTTGTCAGGATATAGAATACCGGATGGGATTAAATGAAAGATATACTTTTTATCTTTCAAGACCACAGTATGGCCTGCATTTCCACCACCTTGATATCTTGCTACAATATCAGCATCCTTGGCAAGATAATCAATAATCTTACCTTTTCCTTCATCTCCCCACTGTGTTCCTACTACAACCGTTATCATTATATCTTCTCCCTTACCTTCTCAACAATTGCCCTTCCCATCTCTCTTGTTCCGACATAATTGGTATCACCAGGGTCCCTGAAATCATAGGTAAGATACAACCCTTCCTTAATCACATCTGCTAGTGCCTCTTCAAGTTTTGTTGCTCTTTTACTCTCACCGATATAGTCAAGCATCATAATACCGGCAAGAAGTAAGGCAGATGGGTTCACCCTGTTTAACCCTTTATATTTAGGCGCACTGCCATGTGTTGCTTCAAATACCGCTATATCCTCTCCTATATTGGCACCAGGGGAAAGTCCCAGCCCCCCAATCAGACCGGCACACAGGTCGGAAAGAATATCTCCGTAAAGGTTAGGACATACAAGCACATCATAAAGTTCGGGCTTCTGAACCAGTTGCATAGCCATATTATCAACAATTTTATCTTCAAATTCAATATCACTGTACTCGTGTGCAACTCTTCTTGAAATATCAAGAAAAAGCCCATCAGTAAACTTCATTATATTTGCCTTGTGTATTGCCGTAACCTTTTTTCTTCTGTTTTTTCTTGCATATTCAAAGGCAAACCGTACAATCCTTTCAGAGTTTGTTATTGATATTGGCTTTATGCTTATCCCTGAATCCCTGTTTATCCGCTTTCCTATCTTTTTCTCTATAAAGTCAATGAGTTCTTCTGTCTCTTTATTTCCCTGCTGAAATTCAATTCCTGCATAAAGGTCTTCCATATTCTCCCTTATCACTATGATATCAATATTACTGTATCTGCTTCTTACACCCTCATAGAACTTAAATGGTCTGAGACAAACATAAAGATTAAAGTGCTGCCTTATATAAACATTCACACTTCTGAAGCCACTACCCACAGGTGTGGTAAGTGGTGCTTTAAGACATACCTTATTTTCTTCTATGGATTTAAGTGTCTTTTCTGGTATAGGTGTTCCATACTTTTCAATAGCACATTCACCTGCCTCCTGTATATCCCACTCTATCTCCACACCTGTTGCTTCTATACATTCCTTTACCACATCGGTAATTTCAGGACCTATTCCATCTCCTGGTATAAGTGTAATCCTATATCCCATTATTAACACCTCTTATAATTTAAATTCCTTATTTTCCTTTATATAGTTAACAACTCCTCCTGATTTTATAATCTTCAACATAAAACCAGGTAGTACCGATGACTTTATGAAAGTCCCCTTTGTTATATTTCTTATCTCTCCTTTTTCAATATCCGCTTCTATTTCATCCCCTGTATCAATACCATCTGTATCTGCCTCTATAAGAACCAATCCCACATTTATACCGTTCCTGAAAAATATCCTTGCAAAACTTTTAGCAATGACCGCAGGAATACCTGCATATTTTATAACAAGTGGTGCCTGCTCTCTACTTGAACCACATCCGAAGTTTTTACCGGCAACAATAAAATCCCCTTCCTTTACTTTTTTATAGAAATCAGGGACTATGTCTTCCATTAGATGCGTAGCCAGTTCATTCATATCAAGTGTTTTAAATTTATACTTGCCTGAGATAATGTAGTCAGTATTTATATCATCCCCGAATTTATGTACATTACCTTTAAGTGTCATTTTGCTCTCCAGTGTTTGAAAAATTAAAAAAACACAGACAGAGAAAAA
Source organism: Candidatus Omnitrophota bacterium (assembly GCA_023819225.1). Lineage (GTDB taxonomy): Bacteria > Ratteibacteria > UBA8468 > B48-G9 > JAFGKM01 > JAAYXZ01. The sequence goes on along the minus strand of JAMWCZ010000004.1, from coordinate 24,559 downwards.
TAATACCATAGATTTTTGCTATGGACAAGTTAGATAGATGTAAAGAGTGAAAGACGAGATATAATAGGTTACCAGTAGATATAGCGTGTGAATAGGTCCTGTTCTGTCTTTGTGAGTTTTTCTATATTAGGGAGTATATATCTATCATCAAAAATATCAAGGAGAATCTTGCCTCTCTCTCCAAAGTCAAGGGTTCTGTGTGATGCCCATCTCATATAAAATGTCTTTTGCCCTTTATCTGTCTCAACCTCAAAGTGTAATACACCGAACTCAAGTTTTATGCTATATATAGATTCTATCGTATATGCAAAGTACTGTTTCCTCATTGCATCTAAAATAATCTGCCTCGTCTCTTCAGGAAATATATTGAGGTCTTCTATCATACCTATCTCCTGAACCCTATCATTTTCATCATAGTAGAAAAGGAATATATACTTATCCGGATATCTTATAGGAAATGCCCTTATGGCATATACACCTCTGTAAAGGATACCATTTGCTATCATCACATGCATAAGATTAAATGCCCCCCTGAAAATTTTCACTTCTTCAGGTTTTAGTGCTCTCACTTCTATTTCTTCAAGTCGACTTTTTTTCTCTTCCATTTTCAACGGTACCCTATCTCTGCCGAAAGGTCAAAATACAATTTTACAGCAGGTGAGGGAACATTAAAAGGTATATGGTTCCCTATACACATCATATAACCGCTGCACATCTTACCTGTTTCCACCATAGAAATAACCATATTTTTAATCTCTTCTGGATTGTTTTCCATTAGTATTCTTACATCACCCTCTCCTGCAAGAAAACAATCCTTATATTTTCTCGCTATAGGTTTATAATTTGTATATGGCTCACTGATAATCCCGCGAATTCCAAGAGACATAAGGTCATCAACAAAAATATCAAGACATCCATCAGACATAAAAACAACCTCTTTCCCTGCACTTTTAAGTATACTCCAGAATTCTTCATATCTTGGAAAGATATATCTTCTCATCCATGCAGGACTGACAAGAGGGCCGCTTGTCGTTACAATATCATCATGGCAACATACCCAGTTTATAGGAAGTCGTGCAATGGCACGGAATACACGCCGGTTAATTTCAGCAAACTCTTCCATAATTCTTTCAAATTCAGGCTCAAGGCATACATTTAAGAAGTTCTCATATCCAAAAACAAGTATAGGCCACATAAACATCGTATTATAAAAACCAACTCCGGCAATCCATGAATCTTTAGGTGGATTATCATCCCATTCAGCAGGAAAATTTTTTCTAAATCTCTGATATATCGTTTCTTCATCCCTATAATCACCTGCTTCAGGAATCTTCCAGGATGAAAAATCTGGATTTTCAAGTGGGCTGAATTTCAGTATCTCCTCTTTGTCTCTAAAAAAATGCTTTGCTTCTTCCTGCTGCCAGTAATCACGACAGGTATGTCCCCAGCGACCCTTACCTTTATTCTTCTGTTCCTCGGGACGTGGTAATGGGTCATCACTTGCAGGAACAGGTAGATATAAAAAGGGATACATCTCATTAATCTTCTCCATGCATTTCTTAGGGTGCTGGTAAAAATCTACGCCGGAAATATAGGTTGCTGCATCAGGATTGGACCAGTGTTCCCAGTGGACAATTTTTTTGGGACCTCTTCCCATTAATGTTTCCCATCTCAAATCGGTCATTTTATTTCTCCTATTCCATAGATTTCTTTCAAAAGTTTGATATAATATGAAAAGTTTTCAAAGGATATATCAGATGATACAGAGTGGTCAATACCGGGTATATATCCACCTTCTTCTATAACAGGTATCTTTTTATATATCTCTTCTTTTATATCATCCCTGCCTTTTGTAAATTTTCTTTTGTCAAGTCCTCCCATCATCTTTATATTCTTTCCATATCTTTTCCTTAAATCCACAGGGTCCATATCAGCAGCAACCTCACAGGGTGTAAAACAATTAATCCCTGTTTCAAAATATAATTCCATAAAAGGATTGAGATTTCCATCACTATCATACAGAGTTATATTCAACTCATACTTTTTTGCTATCTCACACACCTTCTTATATCTGGAGAAAAGAAACCTTTTAAACATAGGTGGAGATATCAGCGTTGATGTTTTATAAGCGATATCCTCTCCAAAACCAAGATAATCAACCTTAACTTCTGCTGATAATATCCTTTTTATCCCTTCAATGCATATTATATTTATCCTCTCAAATAACTCATCAACTAAATCAGGTGCATCATAAAAAAGATATGAAGAATATTCAACTCCTGCCAGATTTCTCAAAACACCATAGTAGCATCCACCATCAAGGAACAGAATATAATTTCTTTTTTCATCTTTCCATTCTTCTATCTTTTTATTGAAATCAGAGGACCATCTATCATTGAGGAGAGAAAGGTCAAATCTTTCCTTTATTACCTTTTCAAGGTCGTTTCTGTTTTTTACTGGAAACTCAAGCCATTCAGGCATAGTTGTCGCATCCTTAAAGTCCTTAATTTTTCTTCCGTATTTATCTGTCTTTATAACCGCATTATCATCTTCGGATATAACTTTTTCTACAAAATGAGGATATGGTCCTGTATCTGGACCGGCATATACAAATTTTAACTTTTCCAACCCAAAATACTCAAAGATGTTAACACCTTCAGGATACCCTTCCCTATTCCACCTTTTAAGTGTATCTTTCCATATTCTGATACCTGGCTCAATAGGAGGATGGTCAACATCTTCAAAACTTAAAACTTTTTTAAATCTTTCAAGATTATTCATAGGAATTATTGTAAATAAAAAATCCCTTCTGTCAAATTTTCGAATTGCCTCATTAAAAATCTATGCAAAAATATCCATCTCCTTAAGAGAGAGGTTTGATATGGCAGGAGGGAAAAGGTTAGTCCCATACTTAAAAGAAATAGTGTGTATTTTAAAGGAGAAAGGGGAATTGAAGACAAGTGCAGCCGGTCCAGTATTGATAGATTATTAAGAGAAGTTAGAAGAGATTTATAAAAGTTTAAATCCGGGAGAGTTAAAAAGAGAGATTGAACAACTGCAGGAGAAAAAATTGGAAAAAGAAGAAATTTTTGTATAGAAAAATTAATGAGGCAACAGGATTTTTGTACCACGGTTCAAATATAAAATCAATCCAATCTGAGAACTTTAAACATATTATGACAGGGAAAAGGACCTGCTACATAAAACTGTTTCTTTACAGGGATGGCAATGGTTGTTGCCTGGATAATATCATTACAGAACCTTCCTTCCTCTTCGCTATGAGAAAGTAGTATCTTTTTCATAAGTTTTAAAGAAGGCCTTTCTTTCTCTACACTGAAACTGACTGCCTGTTGCCGTCTTACACTCATAGCATCAGGGATATGGATTATTCCTTTTCCGGAAAGGTATGTAACGAGGTTACTATCAAGGTAGTGGCCACCTGCTATTATGTACTTATCCTTGCAGAAACGTATACCTGTTAAATTCCCCGCTTTTTCCACAACTGCAATATCTCTATTGTCAGCCATCATAAAATTACCAAGTGCAGGATATCTTTTGAAAACATCTATTGCTTCTTTTATATCCTTGCAGTATTGTAAAATATATCTCATAATGAAATAACTCCTTGCATAGTCCTCTGTCCCGAAGTGAAAATCGGTTTTTCTAACCTCCATACCAGGAAAAGCAGAGACCTGCCCCACAGCCAGCCCCTCAGAGTTCAGTCCCCTCACGGCCCATACTGTCCCTGCCAGTGCAACAGAATAGTGTTTATATCCAGATGAAGGTTCAATCTCCTCCAATATATAAAATGGTGGACCATCCTCAAGTACTCCCCCAAGTAAAGGGCCTTCTGTCGCATCAAAAAACCCTATGTTATAACACGCAAGATGTGAGGGATGTGAATAAAGGGCATTCCACGCACGGAAGTTAAAGGCAAAGATTATCTCCTCATCTATGTTTAATGCCTTGCTTAAAAATTTTATTTCTTCAAGGAGGGAAGGAAACATCTCTTCTGTCTGTTTTTTCCATCTCTTTGCCCACTTTATACATTTTTCAGGTCCAAATGTATGGTGGTATAGAAAATGTTCCAATACCAGCAATATAGTACTTCTTAATTCTTCTGCTCGTTTCACACCTATATCCTTACTGTTCCCTGAAAGAAAGACCCTTAACATTTTTCCTCCCGGTCCTTCTGGTTATTATATGCTTCAACTGGATTTTGTCAAGGTGGCTTTTTTTATATTATAATACACCTGAAAAAATGATGGGTATATAATGAAAAGATTATTTATCCTGTTTTTATTATTTCCTCAAATTATGGCGTTTTCAATGGAAAGGAAAAACATACTTTTTTATGCATCCCTGAATGGAACTGTTTCTGCAGAATATGCAAAAGGCAATCCTTTTCCTTGTAAGGATTACACTCCCGTTTATGATGAAATACTTTCAAAGAAAGGTGCAGTTGCCGGTAAAACCACAGGGAGTACAGAGATTATAAGAAAGCCACTTCTCTACTGGCTGGATGTGGACATACTACGTGAATATGTAGATAAAAACATAAGTGCTTTGAGATGGGAAGGAAAAGGAAATCTTTCTGCTCAAGAAGGGACTGTAAGTTTCTGGATGCGCCCTTTGGACTGGAAAAGTGGTGATACTGACAGGTTTATCGCCCATATCTTCACAGAAAAGGCGTTCAGTTTTGTCTGGACTCCTTACTATGGTGTGGTATCCTATCACTCCAACCAGAAAGACAACAGAGATGTATACAGACAATTGAGAAAGTACGATTCCTTTACACCTGAGAAGGAAAGACATATCACTGTGGCATGGAAGACAGGAGAGACATCTTTCTGGATAGATGGTAAACCTGTGGGTATAGGTCCTTATGCTGGCCCTTCTGTCCCTGATTTTGGAAACTCTGTGAATTTTATTGCACTCGGTTCATCAGATAACTATCATACTGTTTTCGCTGACCTTATTGTTCTTGATAAAGCGATTGATAATAATGAGGCGATTGCCCTTTATAAAAAGGGATTAACACAGGATAGAAAGAGTTTTATTACCATTCCAAAGTTATCAGAACCTGATAAAAGCAAGATGTTGCTTCTGAAAGGATGGAAGGACAGGATACTCCATATAGCAAATGATGACCTAACAGAAGTAAGGATTTACTATGATGATAAGCAGTTACATATATACTTCACATATCCTATCCCTGAAGAGTTCAGGGAGCACCGTGTAATGTATGTGGGACAACCACTTGAAATGAATGTCAGAGAAAATGATCTACCTGAGATATTCAAGGATGACCACTTCGGGATTGTGCTTTCACCTGATGAAGGGAAGACTCTGTATATGTTTGCTTCAAACGCACATATGGCAAGGTATGATGCCAAAAATGGGAATACATCCTGGAACAGTGATAATTGGCGCGTTATCTCAACTGTGTCAGGAGAAGAATACTGGCATATGGAGTTTCATATCCCTCTATTGGATGCAGGTATTGAAAAGATGGAAACAGGGGAAATCCTTATGTTTAATCTATACCACAGAAGTATCCGTGTAAAAGACCTGGACAGTATATGGGAAACAGGAAAAGAAAGTATTCCACTTGCAGTTATGAAATTGGGAGGAGATGAAACAGTTCATATAGAAAGTATCACCAACCCATCCTGTGGAAATTTCAGCATTTCGGCAAAAACAGAAGGAATAAAAAAACCACGGATGGAAGTATCACTTATAAAATATACTGTGGAATCTGTTGATACAGAAAAGATGGAGTTAAAGGAAGAAGAAAGGGATATAATAAAAAAAGAAGAAAGAGATATTTCACCGGATAAACCAGCCACTATCTTCTTTTCTATAGAAGAGCCATTATGCGGTGATATCCTCATAAATATATGTGATGAAACTGATATCCTTTTGTACAGACAACGTATTCCTTTTGTCTTTACCCTGGAATCAAATGCATCTGCTTCTTTTCTGCCGACACTGGATAAACTTATAGTCCATCTTCATACCGGCTCAGATTCACTTATCTCAGAAGGCATTTCAGCGAATATAAATGTGTTAGCCAAAGATGGTAAGCAGGCACTATCAACTATAAAAAAGATAGAATATATAGAGGAAGAGGTGGAATTCAATACACACAATCTATCCCCGGGTATATACAGTGTAAAGGTTATCTTTGAAATTGAGGGGAGAAAACTCCATGAAATCAATCTACAATTTGAAAAAAAGGAAAGGCCTGTATGGTTAGACAATAAATTGGGATATTCTGAAAAACCACCCTGGCCATGGACAGAAATAAAGGTAGATAGAGATACTATATACTGTAAGGACAAATACTTCCGCTACAAAAATTCTGTACTTCCTTCTGAAATCTCTATACTTAATGAAAACATACTATCCAGTCCTGCTATACTGAAAATATTTTCAGAAGGGGTTGGGTACCTTACAGATAATGCTACAATGAAAGTTATAAAGAATACACCCTCTGCAGTTGAATTTATATGTGAAGATAAGAAAGGAATTTTTACCGTAAAGACATATAACCGTCTGGAGTTTGATGGATTTTTATGGATAAAGATTGAAGTTATACCCGAGATATCTGGAATAAAACTGGAGCGACTTTTACTTTCTATTCCTCTTAAAAAAGAATATGCTACACACTGGTACAGCGGGCAGTATCCTGTTGAAAGTTTATCAGGTTATACACCAGAAAAAGAATATGTCTCTTTACCTGTAAGTGGAATAAGGATAGGGGGATATGAACAGGGAATACAGTGGGTATGGCAGTCCCTTAAAGGATGGAAATTAAAAAAACCTGAAACATCTATGCGTTTTATACCTGAGAGAGAGGGGTTCATTGTTGAATTTACTATTGTAGACCATCCGGTAGATATTAAAGAACCCCTCGTTGTAGAGTTAGGTATTCACGCGCTACCTGCAAAGCCATATTCTGTGGAAGGTATACGCGGGCAATGGTGGGCATGGGCAGGACATAAAAATCTTGGTGGTATAAACTGGTTTGAATGGCTCTCCCCTGGTGGAAGGAAGGTAGAGATAGGGCCTCATCAGCCACATATAGGAGGTAGATGGAACTATCTCAATATGCCTGATGAGTATTTTGAAGAGCGGAAAAAAGAGGTGCTATCATTAAAGAGCAGGATGCAGGATGAATACCAGTGGGGACCTTATCTGAACCATTACATTACAGAAGCCAATCCATCACTTGCCCCTGAAACTGAGTATTACTATGAAGAATGGAGATGTGCGCCTTCCGGAAGACCTGACTTTAAATCACTTTTATCTACTTCTAAATCGGAAACTGCACAGGTATGTTATGGCTCCAAAAGTTATCAGGACTATTATGTATATTATTTCCATAGATTCTTCAGTAAATATAGCAAACCTGAAGGATTACCTTTTGCCACATATTTTGATGTCTCAGAACCCAATCCCTGTGCAAATAAGTACCACAACTGCGGATATACTGATGAGAAGGGAACATATCAACCAGAAGTCCCTGTACTTGCCTGGCGTGAAACAATGAAGCGGCTTTACACAATAGTAAAGGATATGGGGAAATATAATTGGATGACCACACATATGTCAGGACACCCTGTTATGGCTTACTGGTCATTCAATGATGTCCTTATACCTGGAGAGCAATGGGCTGCCTATATGGTAAGAAAAAAGGCAGAGTATAAGGCAGGGGGAAAGAAGTGGCCTGTTTCTTATACACTTACACTCCCTATGGAACGTTATCGTGCAGAATTTTCTCCATGGGTATGGGGACCACAGACCGCCTTTCTTACCCAGTCATATGCCTGGTTGGAACCAGGGGACGATTTCAACGACAGACACTGGTGCGCAATAAATATGGTCCATGATGCATTTCCTTATCACAGTATTACATACATAAAACTATTCCCTTTCTTAAGGGAATTCGGATGGGATGATAAGGTTGAATGTCTTCCATACTGGAGAAACAGCAAGTATATCACATTGAATATCTATCACCAGGACCATTTTGTAGCCACCCTGTGGAAAAGAGAAACCAAACTTCTGACCTTGATTTTTAATAATACAGATGAAGACAAAACCTCTAATATAAGTTTCAATTTCAAGACCCTTGGTATTAAAGACAGGGATAATGCTGATCTTATTGACGTTGAAACAAAAGAGATATTCAAGATGAAAGATGGTTCTGTTACAGTCCCTGTAAAAAAGAGGGACTTCCGTCTTCTTCTGCTTCAGTAAAGAGAAAAATGCTAACAAAAAAAATTTTAACAGTGTTCCTCATCTTTATAATTGCTGATGGAGTTTTTGCACTTGACCGTTCTCACATAAGTTTTTATTGCAGTTTTGATAAATCACCTGTTGCTGATTTTTCAAAAGGTAAGCCAGACCCGCTGGATATAACCGCAGAGTTTGAGTTTACGGATGGAATTACAGGTAAAGGTATCCTCATAAGAAATGGACGGATAACATATCCCTATACTGGCAATATGAATAATCAAGAAGGGACTGTAAGTTTCTGGATGAAACCCGCTGGATGGAAAAGTGCTGATATAAAAACAGGTCAGTATAACTTCTTTTATGTTAATGGTAGCCCTGCAATGCAGATTACATATGTCTACTGGGGTGTGACAAGGTTTTATATATACTATCCGGGTGAAAAAATTTCTGCAAATGCCTGTAAGTATTATGCCTTTGATAAGGAACGGTGGTATCATATTGCAGCTTCATGGAAAAGTGGAAAGGAAATAAAGTTTTTCATCAATAGCACTCTTATCAGCAGAATAACGGATAATGTCCCTGAAGTGGTAAGTGGTATCAACTTCAGCATTGGTGCACCGATGACTATATTTGACGAGATGATAATTTTTAACAGGTTTCTTAAAGATAAGGAGATAACCGCAATATTTTTAAGGAATTTAAAATAGGGAAAAGAAAATGGAGTATCTGAAAGGTATAACCTTATATATAAGAACGCTCCACGTATATGGACAGATGGGCTGCTTCTTGGAAACGGTGACCTTGGAGCAGTTTTTTATGCACCCTATCACCTTACCAGGCTTGATGTACCTGACCATCTTTCCCATTCTGAAGTAATCACAGCAATAAAGGAAGGGATGGATATTGAAAAACTGATAAAAAAGAAAGTTCACCTGTGCTGGATGGAAAGGAATATGTCTTCCCTGTATTAGAAAATACCAGCGCCTATCTTATGGTTCTCACAGAGATGCTGGTTCAGGGATACGGTGGAATTATAAGGTTATTCCCCGGATGGAAGGAAGGGAAACCTGCTTCATTCAGAAATATCAGGGTTGAAGGTGGATTTCTGGTATTTTCTTCATATAATGGGAAAGAAGTTATTTTCTGCCGTATAAAGAGTTTAAAAGGTGGGAAGGTAACACTGAAAAGTCCATGGAAAGAAATATTTATCTCCCATAATGGCGGGAAAAACTTTGCGGAAGTTAAAGGAGAAAAGGGGTATATACCCATTAAAATGAAAGAGGGAAAAGAGATTATACTTTCACCTGTTCTAGAATATAGAAAACCACCTTTGTTTAATAAAGATTCTCTACCATCACCTAAAAAGATGGTCTTTCCCGATGGTTCTCGTATATGGTATGGTAAACCGGAATGGAAGGAATATTATACTTAAAAAGAGGAGGCAAACAGTGGAAAGCAGATACTTCTTCTCAGTTGATATGAATATCCATTATCAAACAGAAGGGAAAGGACCTTTGTTTATCTGCCTTCATGGTGGTAAGGGAAACTCAGGTGACTACTTTATCCCGTATCTTTCCCCTCTTGCAGATGAGGCGACAATGGTCTATTTAGATGAACGTGGTAGTGGCAAAAGCAAACCAGTGCCTGATAAAAATCTTGTTAGTTACAGAGGTATGTCTCAAGATATTGATAACCTTATACATTGTTCAGGGGAAGAAAAAGCATCTATATTAGGACACTCTTTCGGCGCTGCACTTGCAATTTACTTCACCCTTAACTATCCTCACCGTGTCAAAGAATTATATCTTGTATGCGGAGGTGTTACATATCCTGAGATATCCCGCAGTGGATGGTATGGAAAAATTTATAATGAGGAGATGGAACGGTTAAATGTTGCAGAAAAGGTAAAAGAGATATGTGACAGGTATAACAGGGGTGAGATTACAGGAGATGAGTCATTCCGTCAGCAGGTAATGGAACAGGCACCTGCAATTATATACCACTGGCATGAAAAGCGTGATGAGGTCTGTGAGGTATTCTCAAGAACCGACTTCACATATCTTGATGAAAAAAACAGCAACTTCAGGTATGAGGCAGAGATTCATAATGAGATAATAAAAAGGATGGAAGAGATAAGATGCCCTGTGCTTCTTGTTGCAGGACAGCAGGATATCTCTTTTCCTTTAGAAGCATTCGGACTTATGGCAAGGAAGATACCGAAAAGTGAGATGTGTGTTATACCGCGTTCACGGCACTTCCCTTTTATAGATGAGCCGGAGATTTTTGTCCAGGAAATAAGAAATTTCAGAAAGAATAAGTACCTGTAAAAGGAGGGAAAATGGAAAAGGAAGTAAATATTAGTTTTCCCCCGGTTTCACTTATGTTTGTTCTTAATGGGAGGTTGAAAAGCACCCGAACAAAAGCGGTGATAAGAGACGCCTTTGAGAAAGGATGCAGATCTGTCATCCCCATCCCGCACTCTGAAGAAACAATGGGCTGCAGGTATCTTTCCTCTGAGTACTTTAAAGAGTACAGTGTTATCGTTGTCCTCGCTTGTATCTCTTATCACACCCGGTTCAGGTAAAACATTTATAGAGACAACTTACGAATTATATAAAAGGCACTTTGGGAAATACTTTGGAAGTGTTATTAAAGGATTTTTTTGTGATGAGCCGTGTAATTTTTCAGGTGTTATAAACGGTATATTCTTCTGGAAAGGATGTAAGTATAAAACCTCTATCCCGTGGGTGAAGGATATGGAAAAAAATTTTTTTGAGAGATACGGATATGATATAAAAGAGCTCATACCTGCCCTTTTCTACTACACAGGCAATGATAAAGCATCTAAGAAGGCAAGGGAAGACTTTGCCCGTCTTCTCACAGAAATGCTGAAGAAAAATTTTTTTCTGTCTGTTAAAAACTGGTGTAAAGAGAATGGTGTGCTCTTTACAGGGCACTTTAATAATGATGACCTGATAGAAAGGCATCTCTTTTCCACAGGTGATTTACTTGTACAGATGAAGGTTTTTGATATACCCGGAATAGATATAATATGCCAGCAGATTATGCCTGAAAAAGAAAAAGCAAGGTTTAGTCATTTAAGTTATAATGCCTTTCCATATAATACAAATATGGCAAAGTTCGCGTCATCTGCAGCAAGACAGTCAGGAAGTCCATATGCTCTCAGTGAGATTATGGCTACCTATGGATGTGGAACTACCATAGAAGATACAAAATGGGTTATAGACCATCACCTTATAAGGGGGGTATATCTTTTCACTCCAGCAACATCTGAATATATCTGGGGGACGGACAACCTGAGTTTTGTCGCTGCCTTTGGCTTCCAGTCACCGCAATGGCTTCTGTTTCCTGAACTTATAAAATACCTTGATGGATTTATAAAACTGGTGGGAGACAAAACCCCTGTTGTTGATACTGGCTTATGGTATCCGATAACCTCCCTGTGGCGCGAAGAAAGCAAAAACACAGGCCTTTACTTTGAAGCACTTATGGAATACCTTCTGATGAATGGAGAGGACTTTGATATTGTTTCCCCAAATGAGATAGATAAATTCCAGAAAGGAGATGGTTATATCAAATACGGGTATAGAAAATATACCCAACTTATAATCCCGCCTTTATCTTCGCTCAGTGAAAAAGAAAAAACCTTTATAGAGAATTTCGGTAAAGATATCAAGGTCTATGCCCCTGCTCTACTAAACCTTAAAAATACCATACACTATAGCCCTGACCTATCAAGTAAATACCACAAAGTTCTCAATCCACTTGGAAGTTTTGCCCGTATGGTATATAGAGACCTCGGAAGAAAGATGTCCCTGTTACCCCCCTGTGATGAACCATCCATAAAAATAAGGAAGATTAAAGACAGAAGAGGGCTGATATACTTTGTATTCAATGAAAGTGGAGAAAGGCACTTCAAAGGATATATCAAACTGAGGGAAGAATGCTCTTTATTTATTGTAAGATACAGAAATGAAGGTTTTACTATATATGCCTTACACCATAGAAATAGTGGCTACTATCTGGAGATTGCACCGGGTGAGACGGCCTTTATCTTTACCTTTCAACCATCAGGTGAGTTTACTTCTGAAAAAATATACAACCGCAAGATAAAACTTCATAATAGATGGAAGGCATCCATAGTTTTTGAGATTGGATGGAACAAAAACGGATACTACATAAAAAATACAAAGAAAAACAGGTGGAGATAAAGGATATGGAAAGATTTTCTGACTGGAAAAGTTTATTTGGTAGAAGTTTTTCTGGCTGTGTCTCATACAAAAATGAATTTTTTCTTGAAGACCCTTCTGAAATGAAACTTACCATAACATCTTTAAGATATTCAGCAAAGATATATGTGAACGGAATATATGTAGGTGCTATAACTTATCAACCATACCAGATTATTACTCCAAAAGATATCACCCGTAAAGGAAGAAATATTATATACATAGATGTGTATAATACACTTGCCAATATATCAAGAAGCCGGGAGACAAAAAAGCACATTTCCCGGCCTTTCAGCAACTACTACCTTTATAGCGAACCATTTGACAGGAAACGCCTGAAATCCGGTATATCAGGTGTCTCTCTTTTTACTTTATCTTGACCAGGGCAGTGTACCAACACCCACCCTGTGTTCCATCAGGGCCAAGATATTGATACCATGGTTCAGCATTCCATATAGTAACAACAGGCACATCTCTCGTAAGCCATGCATTTGATTCACTCTTCACATGTCCATCAGCATAAAGGACATTGGTAAATGCCTTCCCATAGTCACGGCTGCCGTGGAAGTTTGCAAGTAACCACCAACTACCCGTTAAATAAGGTCCTGTTGCTTTATACATCACAGCGGTTGGGTCAGTACTACCATTTTCTGCTATATAAAGGGTCCTTGAAGGTGCTGCCAGCCGGTCAAGTTTTGCAAATACAAATCTGCAACCATAATTTGCAGGGTCCGCCATATAACCACTGGCACTGTATAAACCCACATGGATACCATAGGACATCCCGCCCCACCATACAGGATATGGACTCCATCCTAATAACTTGAAACGATAGTCAGAAGGACATATCCATACCTTGCTGTATCCCTTGGTTGTATCAAGTGGACGGTTTGAGAGATACATCTCTAGCACTCCTGCAAAGTTATACCAGATACTATTATTTGAATTGTAGCAGGATATAATCCCCTCATAGTCAGCAGCATACATATGAACAGCAAGCCCTATCTGCTTAAGGTTGCTTATACAGGTTGTCATTCTTGCCCTCTCTCTTGCCTGTGATAGTGCTGGTAATAACATCGCTGCAAGGATTGCAATTATTGCAACTACCACCAATAACTCTATCAACGTAAACCCCATTTTTCTCATTCTTCTTTCCATATTCTTTTCCTCCTTTCTTTTTTCCTATTCTCACATCTCCCCTCTCGCGCCTTTCTCCCTTATATCTACCACCTCCTTTCTCCCTTTTTCATTTACCTATATTATACTACCACCCACAGATTTCTGTCAAGTTATACAAGCGTTTTATTCATCAATGGTAGAAAGTTTTGTCTGTGCCTCAACAAGTTTATAATAGATACCACGGCTCTTCATCAACTCCTCATGACTTCCATACTCTACAATCCTGCCTCTGTCAATAACATATAACCTGTCCGCATCTTTAAGAGTTGAAAGGCGGTGTGCTATAGCAATGGTTGTTCTTCCCTTACAAAGAACAGCAAGTGCTTCCTGTATCTTTATCTCCGACTCTGTATCCACCGAAGATGTTGCCTCATCCAGTATCAAAACCGGCGGGTCGCACAGCAGCACCCTTGCTATCCCTACTCTCTGTCTTTCACCACCTGAAAGCCCTGCCCCACCTTCACCGAGGTAAAAATCATATCCACTTGGCATTTGCATTATTGACTCGTGTATATTTGCTGCCTTTGCAGCAGCAATAATCTCCTTATATGTGGCTTTTGGATTTCCATAGGAGATATTCTCTGCTATTGTGCCCCTGAAAAGAAATGGTTCCTGTAAAACAATCCCTATATTTCTGTGTATAACTTCCAATGGAATAGTCCTGGCGTCATATCCATCTAAAAGTACCACTCCCTGCTGTGGGTCGTAAAACCTACATATAAGATTCACAATCGTTGTCTTGCCACTACCGCTTTTTCCAACAATACCTATCATCTCTCCTTTGTTAATCTTAAAACTTATATTCTTAAGAACAGGGTGATATGGGTCATATCCGAATGTAACATTTCTAAATTCAATATCACCTTCTATTTTTTTTATATCTACCGGCCGGGCAGGTGGTTTCAACGTGGGCTCGGTATCCAGAATCTCAAATATACGGTGGGTGGCAGTAATAAAACCGCTGAACCAGTTTGAAAGGAGGGTTAAACTTGAAAGCGGGGTATAAAACATTGTTATATAACTTAAAAAAGCCATCAATTCCCCTAATGTTAATTTTTCAGCAAGTACACTCTTACCACCAGCATACCATACAATCAACCCACCTAAACTGAAAAAGAAAGCCATAAGCGGGTTAAAAGCAGCAACGCTTAAGTTTACCGCCCTGTTCGCATCTCTTAAATTCATCGCCCTCTTTTCAAAACGCTCTATCTCTTTTTCTTCCTGCGCAAATGCACGCACTAAACGGATTCCTGATATTATACTGTGGAGGAAACTGGACATCTTTGCCTGACTATCCCAGAGTTTATAATATCTCGGATAAATCTTGTGCCAGAAAAACCATGTGCCTGATACAACAAAGGGTATAGGAACAAGTACATAAATAGCCAGACGTGCATTGATAGTAAAAAGCATAATACCTATTCCTATAAATAAAAGTATATTGATAAGGAACCCCTGTCCTATCTGGGATACAAATCCATGGAGTTGCTCTACATCTGAAGAGAACCTTGTCATTATCATACCGGCAGAGTTTTTGTCATAATAGTCAATGGACAGTTCCTGTAATTTTCTGAACATACGGGTCCTCAAAGAATATGTTATCAAAGTACCCACAGATGTTGAAAGTGTTCCTATCAACGTATTAAACTGTGCACGGAATACCTCTGTCCCTATAAGAGCAAGTACCAGCCATATAAGCCATTCGGTATGACGCTTGGTGGTCAACACATCATCAACAAGAATTCTTACAAGTTGAGGTGGAACGAGGTTAAACCCCACTGCTATTGCAGTGATAAAGAATATAGCAACCATCCAGTGCATATATGGCATTATCAAAGAGAGCAGTCGCTTTATCATCCCCCCTTCCTTTGCACATCTGGGACAGGCAGCACCCTCTTCCCTTAACGGCATACCACAGGTCTTACAAAGCAGGGGATGCGGCTCCTGAAGCACTTTGTTATCTACTAACTTGCCTGCTCTGAGATTTTCAATCTGGGATGACAATCTTTCAAATTTATAACGCAGAATATTGGTAAACCTTGCTATATCAATATAGACACCACCAACCCTTGCCTGAAAGAAGGCACTTCCCACTGTACAGTAAACCCTTGTGCTTTCAACATCTTTCAGTTCCACTATAACTTCCATTCCTCTACCTTTTTCTGGAAGTGCCATAATCTTTTCAGAAGACACAAGGACCCATACAGTGGTAAAGTCACCCTGGATATCAAGGTCAGCAACAGCAGTAAGTTTAATATCTTTCAGAGATACACCAAGTTCTTCCAGACGGTCTATAACTGTTTTTGGAACATCCATATCTCTTCTCCTGATATAGATTTTACTTTACTACAATTTTGCCTTCTGTCAAGATAATCGCTCTCGCTTCCTGTCACCCCACGGGAGCAACCAGATTGTTTCCCCCGTTCACCCCCTAATCCCGCATCGGATTGAAATTCCGATGCTTCAAAATCTCAAACTTTAAATCCTAAACTCTCTACATTGTGCAATGAATTGCCCCGTTACATTCTCATATCTTCCGCCTCCCCTCACCCATACCCTCTCCCCGCTGTGCGGGGCGAGGGGTAGGGGGAGGGAAATCTTTCACCTCTCACGCCTTTCTCTCTTTTTTCTCAACTCTCCACCCTTAACTTTGTCTTCCCCCTTATATAGGGAGAACATCGTCGGATAAGTCCGACCGCTACATCATGTAATGAATTGCACCGCTACATTGTTTATTTTTGTATAATACACAAAAACCAAAATTTTGCAATACAACTAAATTCTGATATATAATAAAATATTATGAATTCTTTATTAAAAACAATCCGTGAATATAAAAGCATAGAAAGCATATCTGGTCCGCTGATACTGATTGAAGGGATTGAAGGTGCCTCTTACGGAGAACTCGTTGAGATTTCAACCTTGCAGAAGGAAAATAGATTAGGGAAGGTCCTTGAGATTTATCAGGATAAGGCACTCGTTCAGGTCTTTGAAGGCACATCCGGATTGAGTAAAGACAGCACAAAGATTAGATTTACAGGAAGGGGGATAAGGGCTGGTGTCTCCCCTGAAATGCTTGGCAGGGTATTTACAGGACTGGGAAAAGTGAGAGACGGAGGACCTGATATAATACCCAACCACTACCTTGATATAAATGGCTCTCCTATTAATCCTGTAAGACGGGACTATCCATCAGAATTTATCCAGACAGGGATATCAGCAATAGATGGGCTGAATAGTTTAGTCAGGGGACAGAAACTCCCTATATTTTCAGGGGCTGGTCTTCCACATAACATTATTGCCACACAGATAGTAAAACAGGCAAAGATTCCATCTGAAAAGGAAGAGACCGCCTTTGCGGTTGTCTTTGCTGCTATGGGTATTACATTTGAAGAAGCAGCATTCTTTCAAAAGGAATTCATAGAAGCAGGGGCAATAGAAAGATGTGTTATATTTATCAACCTTGCAGATGAACCAGCGATAGAAAGGATAGCAACCCCTCGTGTAGCACTCACAGCAGCAGAGTATCTTGCCTTTGAACTCAATATGCATGTTGTTGTGATACTGACAGATATGACAAACTATGCTGAGGCACTACGGGAGATATCCGCTGCAAGAAATGAAATACCTGGACGCCGTGGTTATCCTTCCTATCTATACACAGACCTTTCAACCATCTATGAACGGGCAGGAAGAATTAAAGGAAGGGGAGGGTCTGTCACGCAGATACCAATACTCACAATGCCTGAGGATGATAAAACCCATCCCATACCAGACCTTACTGGCTATATAACTGAAGGACAGATAATACTTTCACGACAACTACATCTGAAAGGTATATATCCTCCGATTGATATACTTACATCTCTTTCAAGATTAAGGGATAAAGGTATAGGTGTTGACAGAAAGACAGGGAAAGAGTTAACCCGTGAGGACCATCCATCTATAGCAAGTCAATTATTTGCATCTTATGCCAGAGGTAAAGAAGCAGAAGAACTTGCTGTGGTTTTAGGCGAGGCATCCCTTACAGAAACAGATATTGCACACCTTTCGTTTGCAAGACAACTTGAGAAAGAATTCATCTCGCAGAAGACAGATGAGGAGAGAACAATAAAACAAACCCTGGATATCGGCTGGAAACTTTTGCATCTACTTCCTGTCTCTGAGATAAAGCGGGTACCTCCTGAGATTATGGAAAAACACTGGAGTGGTAAAAATGAAACTGAAGGTTAATCCTAACAGGATGGAACTTCTCAAACTCAGAAAAAGATTACTCCTTGCAAAAAGAGGACATAAACTCCTGAAAGACAAAGAAGAACAACTTCTGATAGAATTCAGGTCCCTTATAGGAAAAGTAAGAGAAGAGAGAAAGTCCGTTGAGGAAGAGATATTACAGTTCTACCTGGATACTTTGAAGATGAAAGGACTTATTGATGAAAAGATATGGAATGCCTTTATTGAAAACGACTTTTTCAAAGCCAGATTTTCACAGGAGACAAAGAGGTTTTTTAATATTCCTGTAGCAAAAATTTATCTACATATTTCTTCTGATAGGTTCCTACCTGATTACTTACTCACGCCATATCATCAATATCTCTCAGAAAAAGGTAAAGAGGTATTAAAAAGATTACTCAACCTTGCCTTCCTTGAAAACAAACTGATATGTTTTGCCACAGAGATTGAAAGAACAAGAAGAAGGGTTAATGCGCTTGAATATGTCCTGATACCAAATATTGAAGAGACCATAAGATTTATAACATTCAAACTCAATGAAGCAGAAAGATCATCTCTTGTAATGCTCAAACACATCCAGTTAATCAGTAAGTAGAATTTCTCAGAAAGCATAAAAATCCCACTTCATCTTTACATTCTCCCTCTCTTGCAAGGAGAGGATACGGATGAGAGGTAAATGCAAAAAGCAAGACCTAACCACTGTTTTTTATTTCAGGTGCGGACAACAGGATTTTTCAGGATACCTATACCTTCTATTTCAATTTCAACAGTATCCCCTTCTCTCAGAAATATGGGGGGATTTTTTGCAAACCCGACACCAGAAGGTGTCCCTGTCATAATGAGAGTTCCCGGTAGAAGCGTCATCTGTCTTGAAAGATAGGAAACAATCTCTGAGACACTGAATATCATATCAACTGTGTTTGACTTCTGCATTATAACACCATTGACCCGTGATTGAATCTCTAAACTATCCGGATTAATATCTGTTTCTATCCAGGGACCTACTGGAGCAAATGTATCAAATGACTTTGCCCTTGCCCACTGTCTGTCTAATTTCAGCTGACAGTCCCTTGCTGAAATATCATTGCCACAGGTATATCCCAGTATATAATCAGAGGCATCTTCTGGAGTAATATCTTTCGCCTTTTTCTTTATAACTATAACAAGTTCTGCCTCATAATCAACAAAGTCAGGTGCTTCGTTAGGGAGAACAATGGGAGATAGATGACCTGTTATGGCAGTGGTTGCCTTCAAGAATATAACAGGAGCAGATGGCAATTTCATATCGCTTTCTCTTGCATGTTCCCTGTAATTTAGCCCTAATGCAATAATGTTGGGTGGTTCAACAGGTGGCAAAAACTTTCTGACCGCAGAGAAAGGAATTTTAATCCCTGTTTCCTGACAAGGAGAAAATAATGGAGATGTTTTTATTATCCGTATAGTTTCGCCTTCAATTATACCGTAGTTTCCTTCTTCATCCAGACCATCTACAACAACACGCACATACCTCATTACTTCTTATCCTTGTCATCAACCTCTTTATACTCAGCATCAACAACATTGCCTCTATCTTCTTTCTTCTCTGTCTCCTGCTCAGATGTGGGTTGCTGTCCCGCAGTTTGCTGTTGCTGTGCCTGTTGATATATAACCTGGGCAAGTCCATGAACTGCCTGCTGTAGTTCATCTATCGCCCTTTGGATATCTTCCTTACTTTTCTTCTCTGCCTTTATAAGTTTATCCAGTGCATCTATCTTTTCCTGTATATTTTTTCTGTCTGCCTCGGATACCTTGTCTCCATGCTCTTTCAGTGTTTTGTTTACATTATATATTAATGAATCCGCTTGATTAACAACCTCTATGAGTTCCCTCTGCTTTTTGTCTTCCTCTGCGTACCTCTCTGCCTCTTTAACCATCTTCTCAATATCTTCCTGAGATAGTTTTTTTGAAGCAGTTATCTTGATGGACTGCTCCTTCCCCGTTCCTTTATCTTTTGCTGTCACATGGAGGATTCCATTTGCATCAATATCAAAGGTAACTTCTATCTGTGGAATTCCTCTCGGAGCAGGTGGAATACCTTCAAGGTGGAACCTTCCTAAACTAAGGTTGTCCTTTGCCATAGGTCTTTCGCCCTGTAAAACATTTATTTCAACGGATGGTTGGTTGTCTGCTGCTGTTGTAAATATCTGGCTCTTTTTCACAGGTATAGTTGTATTCCGTTCTATAATCTTTGTAAATACCCCTCCCAGTGTCTCCACGCCGAGGGAAAGTGGTGTCACATCCAAAAGAAGAATATCCTTATCTTTCATCTCTCCGCTTAAGATAGCACCCTGAATTGCAGCACCTATGGATACACACTCCATAGGGTCAACTCCTCTTTCCGGTTTTATTCCGATGAAGTCCTCTATAAACTTCTGCACAATCGGCATCCTTGTAGGTCCACCAACAAGGATAACCTTGTTAATCTCAGATGGTTTTAACTTTGCATCTTCTATTGCCTGTTGTACAGGGCCTTTACATCTTTCTATAATTGGCTCTACCAGTTCTTCAAGTTTTGCCCTTCTTATCTTCATCTGAAGGTGTCTTGGCCCTGTCTGGTCTGCTGTGATAAAAGGTAGATTTATCTCTGTTTCTAATGTAGAAGAAAGTTCTATTTTTGCCTTCTCTGCCGCTTCCTTAATTCTCTGCATCGCCATTTTATCCCTGCTTACATCTATACCTGACTCCTTTTTGAACTCTTCCACAATATACTTTATCAAAACCTCATCCATATCAGTTCCGCCTAATTGTGTATCTCCGTGTGTGGAAAGAACCTTGAAAACCCCTGCCATCATATCCATAATTGTGACATCAAGTGTTCCTGCACCAAAATCAAAGACAAGAATCTTTAGTTCTGCCTGAAGTTTATCAAGCCCGTAGGCAAAGGATGCCGCTGTTGGCTCATTGATGAGACGCACAACCTCAAGCCCTGCAATAGTACCTGCATCTTTTGTTGCTTGCCTCTGGTTATCATTAAAATATGCAGGAACGGTTATTACTGCCTTCTTGACAGGACTCCCTAAAAATGTTTCTGCATCCCTTTTTATCTTCTGGAGGATATATGCGGAAATCTGTTCAGGGGTATATGCCTTTCCATAAATATTATACTTATAGTCAGTCCCCATCTTCCTTTTAGCAGCAAAGACAGTCCCTTCAGGATTAACTGCCGCCTGCCTTCTTGCCGGCTCTCCAACCAGTACCTGCCCGTCTTTTGTAAATGCAACATATGAAGGAAATGCCTTACCTCCAACAATAGTAGTTCCTTCTGCACTCGGAATAATAACTGGCTTTCCTCCTTCCATAACAGCAGCGGAAGAATTGCTCGTTCCAAGGTCTATACCAATAATTTTTTCTGCCATTTTACATCCCTCCGTTTTTCTTTTTATTAAATTTAGATGAGAAAGTTATTAATAAGTTTCAATCCTCCTCTCCCATTTATTTTCTCCTTCGGCCATTATGCCTCCTCACCTTCTCCTCTCCCCGATGGGGAGAGGGCCAGGGTGATGGGCTTACCCTCGTCCCTACGAGGAGAGGGTAAGGGTGAGGGGTGTTAATCATGGGCGGTGC
Source organism: Candidatus Omnitrophota bacterium (assembly GCA_023819225.1). Taxonomy (GTDB): domain Bacteria; phylum Ratteibacteria; class UBA8468; order B48-G9; family JAFGKM01; genus JAAYXZ01. Next base: position 3,050 of record JAMWCZ010000004.1, on the reverse strand, counting down.
AGGACTTGAACCTGCGACTTCTACCTTGTAAGGGTAGCGCTCTTGCCACTGAGCTAACCGCCCAGTTAATTATTTTTGCAATAGCGGAATAATTGTGATATATTATACACCAATTTTGTTTTTATACAAACTTGACAGAAAAAATAAATTGTATATAATTGTAAAACCATTACAAAACAAAGGAGGTAAAATGGCAGAGGATATTCTTGGTGGGGTTAAGGAAAGTGTAATATCAGGAAATGCAACAAAAACAAAAGAATTGGTGGAAAAGGCAGTAAGAGAAAATATTGATGTTTCTAAAATCCTGAATGAGGGTCTCATCGCAGGGATGAATGTTGTAGGCGTAAAATTCAAAAACAATGAATTTTATGTCCCGGAGGTTTTAATTGCTGCAAGGGCAATGCATGCAGGTATGGGCATAATAGAGCCACTTATTGCTAAGGCAGGAATCCAGCCACTTGCAAAACTTGCTATTGGAACGGTAAAGGGCGACCTTCACGACATAGGAAAAAATTTAGTAATTATGATGTGGAAGGGCGCCGGCTTTGAAGTTGAAGACCTTGGTATAGATGTGCCACCTGAAAAATTTGTTGAAGCAGCCAAAAAAGGGGCAAAAGTTTTAGGGCTCTCTGCTCTTTTAACAACAACTATGGTGGCGATGAAAGATGTTATAGAAGCACTTAAAAAGGAAGGATTAAAAGACCAGGTAAAGGTCGTCATAGGAGGAGCACCAATAACACAGAGCTATGCGGATGAGATAGGTGCAGACGGCTATGCTCCTGATGCAGCAAGTGCTGTGGATAAAGTAAAAGAGTTGTTGAACATCTAATAAGTGATAACCTTTCTATCTGTTATAATAGGGGCTTATTTGATAGGAAGTATCCCTGCTGGCTATTTATTATGTCGCTTTATTAAAAAGATAGATATAAGAAAATATGGAAGCGGCAATATCGGAGCCACCAATGTATACAGAGTTGCAGGAGGCAAATTAGCCAGTGCAGTCCTTGTGTTTGATATACTAAAAGGGTTCCTTCCTGTTCTTCTGGCAAAAATTTTTTCTCTCCCTGTTCTTTATGTAATATCCACAGGAATTGTTTCCATTGCAGGCCATAACTTTTCTATATTTTTAAAAGGTAGGGGTGGTAAAGGTGTCTCCACTGGTTTTGGTGTAGTTATAGGACTTTTCCCTTTCCCCGCTCTACTTTCACTGATTGTATGGCTTGCTGTTGTTATAACAAGCAGATATGTATCATTAGGTGCTATTACTGCGTCTCTATTACTGCCCTTTCTTGTATATCTATTTCATAAAAACATTTTTCTTACTATCACAGGAATTATTATATCAGTCCTTATTATTTATGCTCACAGGAGTAATATAAAACGGCTATTAACAAAAAAAGAAAACAGGATAAATCTGCCATGGAAGAAAAGATAGGAGTCATAGGAGCAGGTGGATGGGGAATAACTCTAACCCGTCTTCTGGAAAAAAAGGAGTACAAGATAATACTGTGGGAACCAATTAAAAAAAATCTTGCTGTACTTAAAGAGAAAAGAGAAAGTCCTGACTATTTCCCTGGATTTAAAATTCCAGACGATGTTGATATCACGGGTTCTATAAAAAAAGTTGTCTTACATTCCGATGTTATTATAATAGTAGTAAGGTCTACTTTTTTCAGAGACACAGTAAAACAACTGAAAAATTTTTACAGAGGGCAGCCACTACTTACAGGGACAAAAGGACTTGAAACATCCACGGGAAACAGTATGTCAGAGATTATAATATCTGAACTTGGAAGTAATGTCCCCTTTGGAGTCCTCTCCGGTCCCACAATTGCAAAGGAAATAGCAAAAGGGATGCCTTCAGCAGCCGTTGTCGCAACAAACAGAAAAAACACCGGACTTCTATTTCAAAAGATATTGGGTTGCGAGACATTAAGAATATATACAAGTACTGATGTAAAAGGTGTTGAGATTGGTGGTGCATTTAAAAATGTGATTGCCATAGGTGCAGGCATAATTGATGGGCTTGGACTGGGAATAAATACAAAGTCCGCATACCTTACAAGAGGGTTGAATGAGATGATTAAGATAGGATGTCGGCTTGGTGGGAAAGAAAAGACATTTAGAGGACTTTCAGGGATAGGAGACCTGATAACTACATCTTTCAGTAAGTCCAGCAGAAATAGGTCATTTGGAGAGGCAATAATAAAAACAGGTAAGGAAAGGTATCTTAAAGAGCAAAAGATGGTAATAGAAGGACTTTTTGCAACAGAGGCATTTTATAGATTAAGTAGAAAGTTAAATGCTGAACTACCAATAATGGAATCAATTTATAGAATTATATACAAAAATGCACAGCCAGAAATGGAAATCAAAAAACTTATGACAAGAAGACCGAAAGAAGAATAATGGAGAAAGAGAAATTTTATTACATAGGGGAGGTAAGCAAGATGGTTGAACTGCCTGCCCATATAATCCGGTTCTGGGAAAAGCAACTCTCTTTTATAAAACCATTAAGGGACCAGAAAGGACACAGGATATATACAGAAAAAGATATTGAAAAAATTAACAGAATAAAATTTTTGGTCTATAATGAAGGATATAAAATAAGAGGTGTAAAGAAAAAACTGAGAGAGAAAGATATTAAAGAAAAGAAAGAAGATATAAAAAAATTCCTTAAAGATATTTTAAAAGACATAAAGGAGATAAAAAAATGTTTACAGTAGCACTACTTGCATCAGGTAAAGGAAGTAATGTAAAAGCAATCATAGAAAATGTAAAGGGAGGAGAGATTCCTGTTGATATAGGTGTAATACTTAGTGATAATCCTTCATCAGGTGCACTTGAAATAGCAAAAAAGGAAGGGATAAAACACTACTGCATACAGGAAAAGAGATATAAGACAATCCTTTCAAATGAAACAGAAAAGGAATATGTAAAGGTATTACAGGAATGTAAGACCGACCTTGTATGCCTTGCCGGTTTTATGAGAGTTATCAAAGAGGAATTTTTGAAAAATTTTTATGGGAAGATTATAAATATACATCCAT
>JAMWCZ010000064.1:4616-8228 GCA_023819225.1 Candidatus Omnitrophota bacterium | reverse complement strand
CATATGAGCGTCGGCATTATCTTCACATACATTGTGTTGATACTGTGCGACTGGTTGATGTGGGGCAAGTTTTTCAAGCCACTTTTCAAAATCCCTGTGAAGTCCTTTTTCATCATCATTTATAAATACACTGGCTGTTATATGCATTGCATTAATAAGACACAACCCTTCCTTTACACCACTTTCTTCCACTGCTTTCTGAACCTCTTCTGTGATGTTTATAAATTCAATACGTTTTCCCGTATTAAATATCAGTTCTTTTTTATAACTTTTCATTGTTTCTCCATCTATCTTATTATAACATTTTCAAAATCTCCAGTAAAAAGGTATAATAGATAACAACAGGGAGGGCATTGTGAAAAGAACTGGTTTAATTGTAATCTGGGTATTTATCATCACATCTGTTTTTGCTTATGCTGCGGTTTCTCGTAAGGCACTTGTTCAGAGAATTAGAAATGCTGAATATAATCTAAGATATATAATGTCTTCACAGGACTCCTCTATCCCACAGCAATTTCTTAAAGATGCATATGCGATAATCTTTTTGAAGCAGTATAAAGGTGGTTTTGTTATTGGTGCAAAAGGTGGAAATGGTATTATACTGGCAAAAAACAGAAAAACAGGGGAGTGGAGTCCACCTGCTTTTATGGCAACAGCGGAAGGGAGTTTTGGATTGCAGATTGGGGGAAAGGTAATAGATGCAATACTTTTGGTAATGAATGAAGAAGGGCTTACACTTCTTTTAAAGTCGCCTGTAAAGATAGGCGGTGAAATATCCGCTGCTGCCGGACCTGTGGGAAGAGATGTGGGAGTGGGAGCAGGGCTGCCGGCAACAGGTCTATTTATATATTCAAGGGCAAGAGGTGCGTTTGTAGGTGGTTCTATAGAGGGTGGTCTTATTATGTGTGAGAATGAAGCCAACAAGATTTTCTATGGGATAGAAGATATCACAGCGAGAGAGATTCTTCTTGAAGGAAGGGTGGAGATGCCCAAAGAAGCAGAGTCACTTATAAAAGCACTGAAAAAATACGAAAGTTCTTCTAATTAACACCCACAAATCGGAATTAAATCCTTACTGAACCTCGTCAAAGACCAATAGATTTTCCCCTCACCCGTACCCTCTCCCCCTCACCCCTAACCCTCTCCCCGCTGTGCGGGGCGAGGGGAGAAAGACCCCTCACCCCTAACCCTCTCCCCACTCAAGCGGGGCGAGGGGAAAAAAGGGGAACCCCTCACCCTTCTTGCCCTTACGGGCTTCGGTCACCCGCCTCACCAACTCGGCGGGCGTGCCAGTAGAGGCTCTTTACTCGTCGCATTGGCACCCCTCTCCCCGATGGGGAGAGGAGAAAGGCCCCTCACCCTGCCCTCTCCCCGATGGGGAGAGGAAAAAGGTGAGGGGGAAGCAGGGCGAGGGAAGTTTCTTAAATTCCTCCCCATATGAAGGGGGAGGATAAAGGTGGGGGTGGAGAGTATAGAAAAAGTGTTACCTGTCTACCCTATCTGTGCGCTAACTTGACAGGAAAGAATAAAAGATTGTAAATTAAATATAAAACGGGGCTTAGTAAATATTTACTATCGGAATTATGGAAGATACAGATAAACAGAATAGAAATATACTTTTTTTACTTATAAACAGTATCTACTTCTTTTCCTACTTCCAAAGGGTAGGAGTACCGGGAACAATTTTTAATGAGATACAGTCAACATTCCATCTTTCTGCTACATCTGTTACAGGACTTGCCTCTATAACATTTTTGATATATGGAATAATGCAGATTTTCGCCGGCATAACCGCAGACAGATTTGGTGGTTTCAGAACATTTCTTTTAGGTTCATTCCTTTTCAGCTTCAGTTCTGTTTTATTCCCTTTTTCTTATTCTCCTTTTATCCTTTTTCTTGCAAGAGGACTTGTGGGTTTCAGCGCTGGCTTTATTTTTATAAGTTTGATAAAGATATTGAGTACAATCTATAAAGCAGAAGAATTTCCATTATATCTCGGGATTTCACTTATTTTAGGTTATTCCGGGGGTATCTTCGCAACATATCCACTGGCACGTTCAGTATACCTTATCGGCTGGAGGAATTCTTTTCTTGTTGCCGGTATTTTATGTTCTTTTTTTACATTGATAAGTTTCCCATTTCTTAAAAGAGCGAGAATATCTTTTACCCAGAAGCAGACATTCTCTCTTCCACGGTTATTAAAAATTGTAAAAAATACACATACATTTCCAGTAATCATTTCAGGTCCTATAAGTTTTGGGATTTATTTCCTTTTCCAATCATCCATAGGAAAAAAATTCCTTGAGGACTTCTGCAATTTTACATCAGCAAAGGCATCTTCTTTTACCTTTATAATGATGGTTGTAAATACACTTTTTGCCTTTCTTTCCGCGTATACCTCAAAGATTACAGGAAAACGTAAACCCATTATAATGTTTTCAACGACATCTACTATGATAGCAACTATTTTGATGTTATTTAATTTAGTATTTAATATTAATCCAGGTTTATTTCTTGTTGGTTATCTGCTCCTTGCAATCTCTGCTGCTGTATCTCCTGTTTATATAACAGTTATGAAAGAGATGAACTCTATTGAGGTCGCTGCTACTTCAGTGGGTTTTCTTAATACTATCTCTTATCTTTTTATTTCTGTTATCAGTTTTATTGCAGGTCGTATCCTTGACCATTTCAGATATTTAGCCCTTGAAATTTCCGGTGTTGTGATTTATCCTGCATCTGCCTATAGAACAATTCTTCTTCTCTGTCTTTCCCTGACGATGATTTCTTTTCTCGTTTCCTTTTCACTAAAAGAAAACATAAAAACAGAATAAAAGGTATAATAATAAATATAGCGCCTGTAGCTCAACTGGATAGAGTGGTGGGCTTCGAACCCAACGGTTGCCCGTTCGAGTCGGGCCAGGCGCACTTATCGGGTTATGCCTTGCTTTTTGCATTTCCCCTCACCCACACCCTCTCCCCTTGCCCCTCACCCTACCCTCTCCCCACTACGCGGGGAGAGGGAATAAAAAGGGTGAGGGGGAGAGGATAAAGGTGAGGGGCAAGGGGAAAGACAGAGAATATAAAGGAGAATTTTACTACTATGTGCCTTGCAATTCCGATGAAGATAATAAAGGTGAAAGGTGAAAATGCTACCGTTGAGTGTAGTGGTATTGTCAGGGAGGTTAATATACAATTCCTGAATAATATAAAAAAAGGTGATTATGTAATTCTCCATGCGGGTTTTGCTATTGAAAAACTTGATAAGAAGGAAGCAGAAGAGACCCTAAAGATTATAAAAGAGAATGTAATAATTGGGATTATGCCTTGCTTTTTGCATTTAATATCCAGTTTTTGGAATAACTTCATATCTCTGTGAAAATTTGACAATGCGTTTCTTATCCTATACAATTTTTGTATATGAAAAGAAATGAAGAGGTTAGAACAAAAACCATAATGAATTCAGTAAAAACCCTCCCTTTTTTCTGTATTGATGATATTGTACCGATAGAGAAAAATAAGACATATCTGGCAATTTTACTTTCAAGGTATGTAAAGTCCAAAAAAATTATTAAATTAAAGAAAGGTGTTTATACTACAAAAGAATATATTGAT
>JAMWCZ010000064.1:0-4606 GCA_023819225.1 Candidatus Omnitrophota bacterium | reverse complement strand
AAAAGACCGTATAAATAAAGGGCGCCAGCACAGAGCTTTGGATGAAGAAAAACATGATGCCGATGATTATCAGCACCACAAGGGAGGGAATAATAATAATATAGCGTTTCTTAAAGAATATATTGATGACATTGAAAAAAAACAGATGATGGCTTTTTATCTTGGGTTTATTTCTAATGTTTTATATCCTCCTTCATATTTAAGTTTGGAGTATATCCTTTCCTTACATAACCTTTTAACAGAGATGCCTGTAAATTTCACTTCCATAACATTGAGAAAAACCCAGCGTTTTTCAAATTCATTTGGTAATTTTTTATACCACAAGATAAAAAAAGAATTATTTTGTGGATTTGAAATTTTTAAAAAAGGTGAATTTGAGATATTGGGAGCGACGAAACCAAAAGCACTTTTTGATTTTCTTTATCTTCGTAAAAATATAATACCCGATGAAAAAGCATTTGAGGAATTGAGGTTGAATTTAGAAAATATTGACAAAAAGGATATGGAAGAACTAAAAAAATATATAATATTAGAAGGTTCAACGAAAATGAAAGAGATTTATAATTTATTAGTAAAAACATGGAAATGATAAAATTTTTTTTAAATGACCTATTGGCAAATGCCACTTCAAAAAATATGCTTTTTAAAAGAAATATTTTAAAAGAGTATCTCCAGATAATTGTCCTAGATTATATCTATTCCCATCCGGAGTATAGTGAACTTATATTTTATGGAGGGTCTGTCTATCACATTGTTTTGGACTGGAGAGATTATCAGAAGACCTTGATTTTGTTGATATAAGAAACAGGATAAACATTACACAACTTGCTAATGATATAGAAGAATATCTTAATAATAAGACAGATATAGAAGTAAAAACAGCAATTCAGAAGTTTAGGATATATCTTAAATTCCCTATTCTTGAAGAACTTAAACTTACAGAACAGGGAGGGTCATCTCTTCTTTTTTTAAAGATAGAGGTTTTCAAAGAATTTAGTTTTTGCCATGGGTATAAAATCCAATATGTCCCTGTAATGAAACATAATAAATCAATAATTATAAAAACATTTGACCTATCCACCTTAATGGCAACAAAGATAATGGCAATTCTACATCGTAAATGGGAAAAGACAGATAAGAAAGGCAAAACAATTGTTAAAGTTAAAGGCAGAGATTATTTTGATTTAATGTGGTATCTCAAAAAAGGAGTAAGTCCAAATATCAAATGTATTAAAGGGATTGAAGACAGAGAAAAACTTAAAAAACATTTATTAACAATTGTTAACAATATAGACCTGCAGAGTATTCAGTTGGACCTTGAACAATTTATAGGAAATGAGATATTTGTGAAAAAATTAAGTAAGAGCATAAAAGATATTATTATGTCAGAAATCCAGATGAAACTATGAAGACAGAGATATAATCGTTACCTCATTAATTTTTTCTTTTGAAAGCAGCCATCTTTAAATACCTTTTTCTTCATATACCACAACTTAAAATAACTACTTTCTCCCTATAAATCAATTATTAAATGGAAGTGATATTATCTGATAGATTTTTAATGAAGCAATTCGCTCTATTTACAAGTAATCCCTTAAAGGATAAAATATAACACCGGCTTGAGATTTAGAGATTTGTTTTTATGGTGGGTGTAGCTCAGTGGATAGAGCACTGGACTGTGGCTCCAGGTGTCGGGGGTTCAAATCCCCTCACCCACCCTGGGATATTTTTCCTTGAAAGGGGATTTGAAGGGAGCGAAGTCAGAAATTGCGACGAGAAGGGCAATTTCAGCGGGTGGCCGACCCGAGCCGTAGTGGGAGGCGAGGGTGCCAAATCCCCTCATCCACCACTTTTTTAATTAGGGATAATGATAAATCGCATAAGTTTCACTTGTTTTTATCTATTTTGGGGGTATAATTAAAATATGAGTAGAATAATAGTAGTGATTTTATTAATGATATCAGCAGTTTTTTCTTTCCTTTATGGTGCACAGGATTATTCAGTTATCCTGAAACGGAATATATTTACTGAGCCAGAACCAAAGCCACAGCCAGTTCCAGAAAAGTCACCTATTGTTAAACCTGCACCACCCCCATCTTTAATTTCCCTTATAGATATTGCAGGTGTAATTTACTTCTCCGAAGGGGGCTCTTTTGTAATAGTGAAGAGTAAAAAAACAAATGAAGAGATTGTTTTACAGGAAGGGGATATAATTGAAAATGCCCGCGTAGTAAAAATTGAAGAAAATGGTGTAGTGTTTCTCTATGACGGGAAGGAAGAAAAGTTTTCACTGAAGCAGGAAGACAAGGAAGGGATGGTGATGTCTGTTTCATCCGGGCTTACTGTTAAACTGGATGAGAAGACCGATACTGATGTAAAAAAAGAAAGCGAATCAGAAGCACAGATTGTTAATCCATTATCCAGTACTGTGCCGGAGTTTACAGAACCTGTATTTGTTGACCTTAATAAGGCACTTACTGAGGTTAAGAACGATAAAGAATTATTCAGAAAGGTAAATGTTATACCGAAATTAAATGGCGGAAAGATAGATGGTTTTGAGGTAAACAATCTTCCGCAGGATAGTTTGCCTTATAAATATGGCTTACGGGATGGAGATATTGTCCGCAGGGTAAATGGTATTTTTATAGACAGTATTTCAAAGGGTTTTTCTGTGACTAATCAGATAATAAAGGAAGGGACCGAGATTGTCACAGTTGAAATTATAAGGAATAATAATCCATTGGTTCTCACCTTTAAACTAAAATAGCCCTTCTTTCATATTATGGAAAGTCAGATAGAAGCAAAATTCTGGACATCTATAGATAATAAGAGGGTCAGATGCGGTCTTTGTAATCACTTCTGTCTAATATCTGATGGGAAAACAGGGATATGCGGTGTGAGAATTAACAGGGGTGGAAAACTCTTTACACTTGTTTATGGAAATATCATTGCTGAGCATACAGACCCTATAGAGAAAAAGCCATTTTTCCATTTCCTTCCCGGTTCTCTCGCTTATTCTATTGCCACTGCTGGATGTAATTTCTCCTGTATTTTCTGTCAGAACTACAGTATATCAAGAGTAGATGAAAAAAGAGAGATTTTACTTTTTGGAAAAGAATCATCTCCTGATGAGATTGTTAACATAGCGCTTAAGAATCATTGTCTGTCTATCTCCTATACCTATACAGAGCCAACAATATTTTTTGAGTTTGCTTTTGATACAGCAAAGAAGGCAAAAGAGAAAGGGTTAAGGAATAATTTTGTTACCAATGGATATATGAGTAAAGAAGCACTTGAAGCAATTGCTCCTTATCTTGATGCGGCAAATATTGATTTAAAAGGAGATGATGCATTCTATAGAAAACTCTGTGGAGCAAAAAGGGAACCTGTGATTGAAAATATAAGATTGATGAGAGACCTTGGTGTCTGGGTGGAAGTGACAACCTTGATTGTCCCTGAATATAATGATTCTGAACAGCAGATAAGAGAGACAGCGAAGATAATCAAGGATATTGATATAGCAATTCCCTGGCATATAAGCAGGTTTTATCCCCATTATAAGATGAGCAGTCACTATCCAACACCTCAAAAAACAATTCAAATGGCAAGAGAGATTGGTTACCAACAGGGTTTAAGGTATGTATATACAGGCAATATACCGGGGGATGAAGGAGAACATACATACTGCTATTCCTGTAAGAAACTATTGATACACAGATATGGTTTTTCTATATTAGAGAACAAAATCAGGGATGGTAAATGTCCTTTCTGTGGTACTGTTATAGATGGGGTATTTTGATGGGAAAGTATATAAGTGTATTTACCACAACAGGGAGTAAAGAAGAAGCAGAAAAAATTGCTAAAAAGTTGCTTAAAGATAAACTTGCTGCCTGTGTCCAGATATGTCCTGTCTCAAGTATCTACAGATGGAAGGGGAAGATTGAAAAGGCAAGAGAGTATCTATGTATTATAAAAAGTAAGAAGGTACTTTACATAAAGATTGAGAAGACGATAAAAGCATTACATCCCTATAAAGTTCCCGAGATCATATTTTGCGATGTTACTTCTGGCAGTAAAGATTATCTTGCCTGGCTTGAGGAGGAAACAGAATAAGTGAAAATTTGTAAATATTTACTAAGCCCCGTTTTATATTTAATTTACAATCTTTTATTCTTTCCTGTCAAGTTAGCGTACATATAGGGTAGACAGGTAACACTTTTTCATTTAATTTTTTGTTCAAGAGTCCTCACACCCTAAACCCTCTCTTTCTCCCCTCTCCCCTCACCCCGCTTCCCCCTCATCTTTTTCCTCTCCCCATCGGGGAGAGGGTAGGGTGAGGGGGATGGGGTTAGGGTGCGACCTTTTCTATACTCTCCACCCCCACCTTTATCCTCCCCCTTCATATGGGGAGGAATTTAAGAATCTTCCCTCGCCCCGCTTGAGTGGGGAGAGGGTATGGGTGAGGGGAAATTTAATGTGTTGTTAGAAAGATAGAATGTCCTATATCCATCGGTTATCCTATTCCTCAAAAAGGAGGGGCCGATGGAAAAGAAATATTCTTTAAAGGACAGAAAGAGATTTGAAGTGATGAATCTTTTAGTATCAG
>JAMWCZ010000003.1 GCA_023819225.1 Candidatus Omnitrophota bacterium | reverse complement strand
TTTAAAGAAAGCGCCATCACATATAGCACAGAAAGAAACTCCTTTGCCTGTATATTCATCTTCCCCTTCAACGCCAAGTTTTTTCCTGGAAGAGCCACTGGCTATTATAATGGCATCAGTTTTTATCTCTCTGCCATCAACCATCCTGATAATCTTTCTATTTCCTTCAAGAGATATATCCAGAACCTCACCCTGCACTATCTCTCCACCAAATTTCAGATACTGCTGTTTCATCTTCTCCGCCAGTTCTATACCAGAAACACCTTCAGGAAATCCAGGATAGTTGTCTATCTTTTCTGTAAGCAGCATATTACCACCAGGGAATGATTTTTCGATGATAGTTGTTTTTATCCCTGCCCGTAATGTATATATACCTGCTGTCATTCCAGCAGGGCCTCCTCCAATAATGATAAGTTTATTTTCCATTTTCTACCTCTTGTATCTTATTCTTATCTCGTAATATACCTTTTTGACAAATCTTTCTGGAACTTTCTTTCTTCTATGGGTTTCTCTGGAGAAAACAATAGTTTTTTCAAGGGTGTGAAGGAGGGAAAGGCACCTTTCACATTCCTTGATATGTTCTTCCATTATCTCTCTTACCATTGTATCTATTTCGTCATCTATATATCCGGATAACATCCTGTAAATATCTTTACAACTGAAATATCTATCCATTTTTTATGTCCTTATAAGATTTTTTACTCCGCTTTCTTTAAAATATTCAGAGAGTTTCTCCCTGAGATATAGTCTGCTTCTATGAGACCTTGTTTTTACAGCCGCCTTTGATATAGAAAGAATATCGGCTACTTCTGCTATAGGTAATCCTTCAATATCATGAAGCACAAATACAGACCTGTATTTTGGTGGCAGCGACTCTATTGCTTTATCCAATGCGGTCTTTAATTCCTGTTTTTTAAGGTGGTCAACTGGACTATCTGTCCAGTCGTTGATTGCGGTATTGTAAAGATTTTTTGAGATATCCTTTAATCTTTCTTCGGAGACCTTTCTGCCTTTTTCCTTTCTCATCTTCATTAATGCGAAATTTGTTGCAATTCTATAAAGCCAGGTGGAAAAAGAAGAGGTGCCTTTAAACTTCGGGAGATTTTCATAGGCAGCAATATATGTCTCCTGCATAATATCAGCAGCATCTTCTTTATTGTGAAGCATTCTAAGTCCAAGGTTATATATCCTACCACTGGTAATCTTTATCAGGTCCTCAAATGCCTTCATATCTCCGTTTTTCGCCCTTTCTACAAGGACTGCCTCGCCATCTGTATTTGTCATAGTATCTCTATAATTTTTTTCTTGCTTTTTAGTCCACTTTTAATTGTGAATGCTGTTTTCGGCTTATGATAATAATCTGCAAGTGTTTCCACAAGACGCTTATTTGCCTTTCCTTCAACTGCTGGTGCATCAACCCATACTCTTAACATATCTCCATCTTTAATTACTCTTCTCTGTTTTGTATTACAAATTACCTTTACTGAAATTTTCATAAGATAATTATAATAGATAATCCTATCAACAACAAAAATTTTTGACAATCCTTTAAGAAAAGTATAAATTATTCTGTCTTTCTTTTTGGAGGTGGCAAATGATAATAATAGGCGAACTTGTAAATGCTACAAGGAAATCCATAGCAGAGGCGATTGAAAAAAAAGACAGGGATTACATAAAAAAAGTTGTTTTAAAACAGATTGAAGCAGGAGCACATTATATTGACCTGAATGCAGGAACAGGTAAAGGGCAGGAAAGAGAAATCTCTGATATGAAGTGGCTTATGGACATAGTAAATGAAATAGGAGAGATACCTGTCTGTGTTGACAGTTCAGACCCTATTGTAATAGGAGAGTGTCTTGACAGGATAAAAAGTAAAGATAGGATGATTAACTCTATCAATGGAGAGAACAAAAGGATAGAGGAACTTTTACCCGTAATAAAAAGAAATAATGAGTGTAAAATAATAGGACTGACAATGGATGATAGTGGTATTCCAGTAAATGTTGAAAAGAGAATAGAGATAACAGGGAAAATTGTAAAATTACTTGAAGATACAGGTGTTTTAAGAGAAAATATTTTTATAGACCCTTTAGTTCAACCAATAAGTGTTGATGTGAAAAATGGTATGATATTTTTAGAAAGTATCAGAATGATAAAAAAAGAATTTCCGGGAATAAAAACAACCTGTGGACTTTCAAATGTATCTTTTGGACTACCAAAGAGGAAACTGCTTAACAAATATTTTCTTGCTCTTTCTATTGCCTTTGGACTTGATTCTGCAATTATTGACCCTGTTGATGAAGGTATGAGAGAGGTTATATGTGTATCAGAGGCATTGACAGGTAAAGACGAATATTGTATGAATTATATAAAGATGTGCCGTCAGTCCTCTTAGAAGAGAGAGTTTAGTGTTTATTTACATACGGGGCGTGGCCTAGTCCGGTTCAGGGCACCAGAATGGGGTTCTGGGAGTCCCCGGTTCAAATCCGGGCGCCCCGAATTTTAAATTAGTGTTTTAAAAAGAGAAATTTGACTTGACAAAATTTTTAGATATGTTAAAGTTTAATCCAATCTTAGAAAATAAAAAAAAGAAAGGAGGGATGATAAATGGCTGAGAAGAAGAATAATCCGGCAGGAGTTGTGATTCTGATAATAATTATTCTGGTGGCGCTTTTCTTTATTATCAAGCAGGCTATGCCGAAGAGACCAGCGGCACCAGTTACTCCTCCTGGTATGGAAGAAATGCCGGCACCGCCTCCACCCCCAGGGGCAGAAGTTCCAGCTCCACCGGAACCTGCTGAATAAATATTCTGTCCTGGAAGTGTAAAGGCGAAGAAGAACTCTTGACAGGGGATACAAAGAAAGGTATAATATCTTCTGCAAGAAAATGTGTTCTTTGAAAAAGTTGGAGGTATTCGGACCTCATAAAGTTCCTCTGAGGGTTTGATCCTGGCTCAGGGTGAACGCTGGCGGCGTGCCTAACACATGCAAGTCGTGCGACGAACCTGGAGGGTTTTATTTTCGGATAGAACCTTCCGGGGGAAAGCGGCGAACGGGTGAGTAACACTTGAGTAACCTCCCCCTTGGACTGGGATAATTCGCCGAAAGGCGAACTAATACCAGATAACCTTTTTCAGTGGACTCATTGGAAAAGGAAAGGTCTGTGAATAACAGACCGCCGAGGGATGGGCTCGAGTCCTATCAGCTAGTTGGTAGGGTAATGGCCTACCAAGGCGAAGACGGGTAGCTGGTCTGAGAGGACGGCCAGCCACACGGGGATTGAGACACGGCCCCGACTCCTACGGGAGGCAGCAGTGGGGAATATTGGACAATGCCCGAAAGGGTGATCCAGCGACGCCGCGTGGGTGATGAAGGCCTTCGGGTCGTAAAACCCTGTCGAGCGGGAAGAATTCCGGCTTTGCCGGATGACGGTACCGTTAAAGGAAGCCACGGCTAACTCCGTGCCAGCAGCCGCGGTAATACGGAGGTGGCAAGCGTTACCCGGATTTACTGGGTGTAAAGGGTCCGCAGGCGGTTAAGCAAGTCAGTTTTTAAATCCTCTGGCTCAACCAGAGAAGTGGAACTGATACTACTTAACTGTGAGTCCAGAGGGGGGAAACGGAACTGCCGGTGTAGCGGTGAAATGCGTAGATATCGGCAGGAACACCCGTGGCGAAGGCGGTTTCCTACTCTGGTACTGACGCTCAGGGACGAAAGCGTGGGGAGCGATCGGGATTAGATACCCCGGTAGTCCACGCTGTAAACGATGGGTGCTGGGTGTCGGTTCGGTAAAACGGATCGGTGCCGAAGTTAACACGTTAAGCACCCCACCTGGGGACTACGGCCGCAAGGTTGAAACCCAAAGGAATTGACGGGGGCCCGCACAACCGGTGGAACATGTGGTTTAATTCGATGATACGCGAAGAACCTTACCTGGGCTTGACATGCTGGTAGTAGAACCCCGAAAGGGGAACGAGCCACCGTAAGGTGGAAGCCAGCACAGGTGGTGCATGGCTGTCGTCAGCTCGTGCCGTGAGGTGTCGGGTTAAGTCCTTGAACGAGCGCAACCCTTGCCTGTAGTTACTCGCCTTTAAAGGCAGCACTCTACAGGGACTGCCGTGGTTAACACGGAGGAAGGTGGGGATGACGTCAAGTCAGCACGCCCCTTATGTCCAGGGCTACACACGTGTTACAATGGTCGGTACAGAGGGATGCGAAGCCGTAAGGTGGAGCAAATCTCAGAAAGCCGACCCCAGTTCGGATTGCAGGCTGCAACCTGCCTGCATGAAGCTGGAATCGGTAGTAATCGCGGATCAGCAACGCCGCGGTGAATACGTTCTCGGGCCTTGTACACACCGCCCGTCACGCCAACTGAGTCGGGGGTACCTGAAAATGCTTGTATGAGCAGATAGGGTACGCTCGGCAAGGAGGGCGAAGTCGTAACAAGGCAGCCGTACCGGAAGGTGCGGCTGGATCACCTCCTTTCTCAGGGAGTAAAAAAAGGTCCGGATACCTCCACTATTATAGAAAGAACAGAAAAGCAAGGGTGTAAAAGCCCTTGCTTTTTTTTTGATGCTGGTGGTAAAATACCTCATCTATAAAAACAGGAAAAAACTTAAAAAGTGAGATGTGAAAAGGAAAGAAGATGGATGAAAAGAGAGATTATTATGAGGTGCTTGGGATTGGGAAAGATGCGTCTATTGATGAGATAAAGAAGGCGTACAGGAACCTTGCTTTGCAGTATCACCCTGATAGAAATCCTGGAAATAAACAAGCAGAGGAAAAGTTCAAGGAAGTAACAGAGGCATATGAGGTTTTAAGTGACCCAGAGAAAAGGAAGATATATGACCAGTATGGACATGCGGGTTTTGGACCTCAGGGATTTGACTGGACACAGGACTTTTCCAGGGTCAGGATGGACTTCTCTGATATATTCGGTGATATATTCAACACATTTTTCTCTGATAGTTTTGGTGTTGACTGGTTTGGAGAAAGAACAACCAAACGTCAATGGCAGATAAGAGGTTCAGACCTTGAATACAGGATGTATATAACCCTGAAAGAGGCGGCGACAGGCACCGAGAAGCACATAAATATTTCAAGGTATGATGAATGTCCTGTATGTAAGGGGACAGGCAGTAAACCACAGGGTATTGGAAAGAAGACCTGCCCGCAGTGTCAGGGGAAAGGACAGGTAGTAAAGAGTAATGGCTTTTTTACTGTAGCAACAACCTGTCCGAAGTGTAAAGGAGAAGGGGAGATAATAGCAGACCCTTGTCTTAATTGCAAAGGAATTGGAAGGATAAGAAATATGCATAAGATTCTTGTAAAGATACCTGCAGGGATTGAACACGGAAGCAGTTTAAGATTAAAAGGGCAGGGTGATGCAGGTCCATACAATGGGCCGAAAGGAGACCTTTATATAACCGTATTTATTGAGAAGGATAAAATTTTTGAAAGAATACATTCCGATATTATATGTGAAGTTCCAATAACAGTTACACAGGCAGTCATTGGTGATGAGATAGAGGTACCCACACTTACAGGAAAGGTAAAGGTAAAGGTACCACCAGGCACACAAACAGGTACTGTATTAAGGTTAAAGAATTTAGGTATGCCCAGGGTGTCCGGCTATGGTAAGGGCGACCTTCTGATAAAGATAAAGGTAGTTATACCGGAGAGATTGTCAAGGCAGGAAAGGCAACTTTATCAGCAGATTAAAGATATTGAAAACACTGATAATTATCCTGAGATAAAGAAATTCCGTAACAGTTTATCATAATTTCTGAGATTAGACGGTGAAATATAAAGGATATCTATGTGGTATTTTTGCGTCTTTCACATGGGGAACTGTTTTTGTTGTGGGACGTTTTATACTTGATAACGGTAATGTAAGTCCATTTATTATTGCTTTCTGGAGGTGTTTTTTTGGCAGTATATTTTTATTTTTTATTCTCCTACGGAAAATAAAAGATGTCCTCTCAATACCTATACGAGACCTGCTATATCTTTTTGCTCTCAGTTTTATAGGCATATTCCTTTTTAATACACTGCTCTTTTATTCTCTTATATATACAACAGCAACCTCCT
Source organism: Candidatus Omnitrophota bacterium (assembly GCA_023819225.1). GTDB lineage: Bacteria > Ratteibacteria > UBA8468 > B48-G9 > JAFGKM01 > JAAYXZ01. Next base: position 30,360 of record JAMWCZ010000003.1, on the reverse strand, counting down.
CAAGTATATTGATGAATGCTAATCCTTTATTTATTCTTATACTTGCAACACTATTCCTCAGGGAAAAGATATCCTCTGGAAAGGTTCTGGGTGTTATAATTGGATTTCTCGGATGCACAATGGTTATACAGGGAACAGGAGTGGTATCTACAGTGGGTATCAATCCATTAAAGGGTAATATTCTCGCGTTAGGTTCTGCTTTGTGCTGGGCTTTATATACAGTACTCGGCGGATACTCTGCAAAAAAATATGGGGCAGTTCTTACGACATTTATTATACTTTTAACTGGAATGTTTTTGTTTCTTATAGTAATGTTAGTGATGAAGATAAATTTCTGGAATATCGGCCTGCCTGTATTTCTGTCCGGTGCCTATCTTGGTATAGTACCTGCAGGTATCGGGTTTACACTCTGGTATAATGCACTTAAATATCTTGAGGCAGGAGAGTTAGGTATATTTCAATACTTTGCCTCTGTAGTGACAGCAGTCCTGTCTATTATATTCTTAAAAGAATCACTTAATATACTTATTATAAGCGGTATGGTGCTTGTATGTCTATCCTTTTATATACCTAAAATTAAAAAATTTTACTCTGCAAGGATATAGGCAAACATTAAAGGTGCGACTATTGTGGCATCGCTTTCAATAACAAATTTCGGTGTATCCACACCTAACTTTTCCCATGTAATCTTCTCATTTGGTATAGCCCCACTGTAAGAACCATATGAGGTTGTACTGTCTGATATCTGGCAGAAGTATCCCCAGAGTTTACATTTTTTATTTCTCAAGTCCTGCCTAATAAGAGGAACCACACAGATAGGAAAGTCCCCTGCAATGCCACCTCCTATCTGGAAAAATCCTATGCTTGTATTCTTTGATGTCTCTAAATACCAGTCAATCAGGAAATCCATTGTTTCAAGCCCTGATTTTACTATTGAGATATTTTTTATAGTCCCCTTTTTTACCTGAGAGACAAACATATTCCCCAATGTAGAATCCTCCCAGCCGGGAACAAAGATGGGAATATTTTTTTCACAGGCAGCGACCATCCAGGAGTCCTTCGGGTCTATCTCATAATACTTTTCAAGTTCACCACTGCGCAGGACCTGATACATATATTCATATGGGAAATACCTTTGCCCATCTTCTTCTGCTTTTTTCCAGTACTTTATTACTACTTTTTCTAACCGTCTCATTGCCTCTTCTTCAGGGATACAGGTGTCTGTGACCCTGTTTAGATGTCTTTTAAGTAGTTTTTCTTCCTCTTCTGGAGAAAGGTCTCTCCAGTTAGGGACCATAACATAGTGGTTATGTGCAACAAGGTTATATATATCCTCTTCCAGGTTAGCGCCTGTACAGGTAATAGCGTGCACCTTGTCTTTCCTTATCATCTCTGCAAGGGTAAGTCCTAACTCTGCTGTACTCATTGCGCCCGCAATAGCCATCATCATCTTCCCACCCTTTTTGAGATGCTTGACATATGCCTCAGATGCAGATGTCAAAACACCAGCATTAAAATGACGGAAATTATATTTTATAAAATTTTTGATATATCCGTATTCCTTTTTTGTCATAAGTCACCTCCTTGCCATACAAAATTATACCATATTTTTTGGTATAGGAATGATAATGAGAGGATAAAATTTTTATGCTGTTTTAACTCTTAAAATTTTGCAGAATTTAAGACACCTTAGGTAATACCCCCAATATACTTGAAAAGTTAGAAGATTCTGTGCGGTAGCATTTATCCCCCTGCCCCTTACCCTTCATCCTCACCTTTATCATTCTCCTTCATATGGGGAGGAATTTAAGAATCTTACCTTTTCCCTCACCTTTTATTCTCTCTTCCCACACTATCCCCCTCTCTTTTTCCCTCTCCCCATCGGGGAGAGGGTATGGGTGAGGGGATTCCCTCGCCCCTGTCAGAGGGGAGAGGGATAGGGTGAGGGGCTTCCCTCGCCCCGCACAGCGGGGAGAGGGATAGGGTGAGGGGTCTCCTCTCTTGCCCCTCGCCCCTGCCAGAGGGGAGAGGGGTGCCGAGTAGAGGAATAAAGAGCCTCTACTGGCACGCCCGCCGAGTTGGTGAGGCGGGTGACCGAAGCCCGTAAGGGCAAGAAGGGTGAGGGGAGAGTTAGGGTATTTTTGAACAAAAAATTAGATAAGAAAGTATTAACTATATACCCTATCTGTACAGTATATTGCATTAAAATGACTTTTATGGTAAAATATTATGGAGGGAGGATGAAAAACAAAAACAGTAGAGATGGTGTGGCAATGATAATGGTGCTTGTGATGATAATCATTTTTGCTGCCCTTATCATTGCTGTAGTTATCTCGTCTACAACTGCAATAAGAAGAGCCCACTTCTACAAGGACAAAAATATAGCCCTACAGATAGCCCAGACAGGGATACAGGAAGTACTCTATCGGATGAATTATAGCCAGTATGATACAGGCCAGTATCCTGCTTTTACAACCCCATCAGAAGATATAGTGCTTCCTGGTTTTCCTTCAGGGGCAAAAGCAACATTAGTGTTAGACACATCCTGTGAGACAAAGATTGTTTCAACTGGAACATACAGAGGAAGAACAGCAGAGGTGTCAGTAAATGTTAAAGGATATGCACATACAGGAGATAACCTTAAATCTGCCTATAGTGGTATTCCTGAAGCATTTAATAAACATACAATATATGCAAAAAATCTGAATTTTAGCGGCACTCCGCCATCAAATGTATCTATTAAAGGTAATGTAATGAGCGAAACTATTACAAATAAACCATCTGGACTGACAGAAGCCACATGGACAGAAACCTTTACCTTATCTGATATAGTTCATTTTGAAACCTCTACATCCTCTTTTACTGTTGACCTTAATCTCCCTTCTCCACCAGGTGTATATGATGATACATATACTGAGACAGGTATGCTGATAAATGCGACATATCCAGGAGGTATTAGTGTCAACGATACCCCTGACCCTGCCCCTGGTATCTACTGGAATGGCTCAACATATCTTTTTGGAAGAGATAATTCTAACCTCTTACCAGAAGATTTTAACTCAGGGGGCAGAACAATTATTGTTGAGGCAGATGCACAAATTCCAAATAATGCGGGTGATGTTACCATTGACAATTATTTTAAAATAGCAGCAACAAAGAATTTGACGATAAATAAAGATATAATCACTAATACAAATTCTAATCTCTGTCTGGATATGACAGGTGCTTCTTTGACCATAGCGTCAGGAATCACAATAACCGGAGACCTTGTTGTTAAAGGGGGGGCACTAATACTAAGTAATAATATCACTGGAAAGGTAAAATGTGACCAGGATATTACAGTAAATAGTGGGAATATAGGGGGGGATGTACTTTCAAGTAGGGCTATTACAATCAGTGGAGGAACAATCAGTGGAGATGTCTTTGCAACCGGAGATATTACATTAAGTGGCGGGACAATAAATGGAAATGTCCTTTCAAATGAGGATATTACAGTAAGTGGAGGGACTATAAATGGAAGCAGTGTCTGTTATAATACATCTTCTGTAGCACATACAATTAATATCTCAGGTGGGACGATAGACGCAACAAACTCTGACTATGATGCTGTCGTATATATACACAACAGTTCTTCAGGGAGTGCCGGAACGATAAATATATCTAGTTCTCCAACTATTACCCTTGGGGAAAACCAGAGGGCGGGGATTGCGGTAGTTGCTTCAACCGGAACTATAACTATAGGAAGTCCTTTTACAATAAATTATCCTTTTGACCCGCCTTTTCAGTTTGCAATTGTGAATTATAGTAATAGTGCAAATGTAAACATAAATGCCAATAATTTTAATATCAGGGGAAGCATCTACTCATACAGGAATATAACCTTGAATGATAATACTCAGACCATTACAGGTATTCTTGTTGCAGGAGATACATTACAAATAGGCAGAAATACCTCTATCATCTATGACCCTGAACCGTATATGAAAAACTCAAGGGTATATAAAGGGTTTTTCTGGGGCAGAAGGAGGTATGTTCCTGTCCCTGGTAGTTGGCAGATAAAGTGGTAAGGAGGGCCCCTCACCCCTGCCCTCTCCCCACAGTGGAGAGTGAAAAGAAAGGATGCCCCTCACCCCTGCCCTCTCCCCGATGGGGAGAGGGAATAAAAGGTGTAGGGAAGAGAGAAAGGCGAGGTGGACAAACAGGGATAGGGAAAGGGAAGAATAGGATGGGAAGTATGGATAAAGAAGGCAGGAAGGCAAAAGGGTTTACAGTACTGGAACTTGTGGTTGCAATATTTCTGATTGCTATTGTTATTGGGACCGTGCTTCTTATAATGTCTGCAAATCTTAATATTATTGATAAGGCGAATGATATCCTTGTGGCAAATGCACTGGCACAATATACAATAGAGGATGTTAAAAATATAGAATTTCCACCCATATATTATGACAGACAGGCAAGTTTTGGAGATAGACCTCTCAAAGATAGCACTACCTATAAAACACCTGATGAGGTTGAACCGACAACTGATGGAAATGACTGGACACCTAAAGAAATGCAGGAAAAATATATCGTAAGACGTTATAACTTCAGGTATGATGGAAGCAATAGTTTCCTTTCAGATGCTACACAGTCAGATACAGAGAGAACAATGAGCCACAGGATAGATGTATATGTTTTAAGAAAAAGAGATAAGGCACTTATACTTAATGACTATATTTTGATTTCAAGGGATGGGTGGCAATGAAAAAAAAGAACGGCTTTACCCTTGTAGAATTAATGGTTGCAATGGCTATAATGGTTGTTGCCTTCGGGCTTGTGACATATCTATATACAAGAGCCGCAAAGATAAGAAAAATAGTGGTGGTAAATAATGAAGTCCAGCAGGTACTTTCCCAGATTATGGATACACTCACCTATGGAGATAAAACACACTGGGGATTTTCTCACTCAACAGGACTGGATGATTCACAGGTATCAGAGACCACAGCAGTTTATCTTAAAAGAGACACAGAGACGATGGAGGTAATTATAAGCGATGGTAAGGTAAATATTACCTGGGGTTCAGATACAATAGACCTTGACCCGAATAATAAAGTTGAAGTTATTACAGACCCACCCTATAATTCAAGGTTTGAGTATTTTGACAGAAGAGATAACAGGTTAAACCCCCCAATATCTTCACCCGATACCGATAAGGTCTCTTTCATAAAGATTACACTCTGGGCACGCTCTACAGACCCTTCATTTAAATTGGCTGAGCCGGTTCCACTGGTAACAGGTGTGAAGTTAGGCAAGAAGACATCTTTTTAGTTCTCCCTTTGACTATTCTCTCCCTTTCATTCCTCTTCCTATATCTTTCCCCCTCCGAGGGGGAGGATTTTCTCCCTTCTTACATCTCACGCCTTTCTCTCTTCTCCCCCCTTTTCTTCCCTCTCCCCAACGGGGAGAGGGTAGGGTGAGGGGGCAGGGTGAGGGTGAACCCCTTACCATACTCTCCACCCCAAACTATATCCTCCCCCCTTCCACCACTAAGACGTTGGCGGACTGTCGCATTGGGGAGAAGCAAGAAGGGATAGCAAAATCTAACTTAAAAAGGTATAATAGAAGATTACGATGGAACTAAAACTTATAAGCGTAAGAGGAGCAAGAGAACACAATCTTAAAAACATAGATATTGATATACCAAGAAACCAGTTTGTGGTCATTACAGGTATTTCCGGTTCAGGGAAGTCATCTCTTGCCTTTGACACCCTTTATGCAGAAGGACAGAGAAGATATATAGAGAGTTTATCTGCATATGCAAGACAGTTCCTTGAGCAGATGAAAAAGCCGGATGTGGACCACATTACAGGACTTCCACCCGCCATTGCTATTGAACAGAGAAAATCTGCCTCCAATCCCAGGTCAACAGTGGCAACCACGACAGAGATATATGACTATCTTCGTCTTCTGTTTGCAAGGATAGGCATTCCTCACTGTCCTGAGTGTGGAAGGGTTATATCAAAGCAGTCATCCACAGAGATTATAGACAAAATTTTTGAAAATAGTCAGAAAAAGCAGATTAAGATTCTTGCACCTGTTGTTAGGGGGAGGAAAGGGGAGTATAAAAACATCCTTGAGCAGATAAAGAAAAGTGGGTTTTTAAAGGTAAGAGTGGATGGTAAATACTATGATGTTGATGAAGAGATAAAACTTGCAAGATATAAAATGCACAATATAGATGTCCTTGTTGATACATTTATTCCAGCAGAAGAAGGAAGGGAAAGAATAGCGGAAAGCGTGGAGATGGCATTAAAGATAGGTAAGGGACTACTTATTGTAGAAGAAAATGGGAAAGACACCCTATACAGTGAACACTTTGCCTGCCCTGAGTGTAACATTGGATTTGAAGAACTTTCTCCGCGTATGTTTTCTTTTAATAGTCCATATGGTGCCTGCCCTGAGTGTAAGGGGCTGGGTTTTTTGATGAGGGTAGACCCTGAACTTGTTATACCTGATAAAAATAAATCATTCCGGGAAGGTGCAATAAAACCCTGGCAGGAAGCAGGCGGCAGGGGACTGTTTTTTTACTACCGTGGGTTATTGAGAGAAATACTCAGGGATATGGGAAGAGGTATTGATGACAGACCTTGTGACCTTACAAAGGAAGAACTTAATACAATACTCAATGGTTCTGATGAGTATGGCTTTGAAGGAGTGATACCAAACTTAGAAAGACTTTTCCATCAGACAGAGAGCCAGCACAGGAAGGAAGAGATACTTAAATATATCAGAGAAGTAAAGTGTCCTGTCTGCAATGGTGCCCGACTTAAAAAAGAGTCCCTTGCAGTAAAGGTTTTTGGGAAGTCCATAATGGATATTACATCAATGAGTATTAAAGAGGCGAAGAGGTTTTTTGAGACAATGGATTTAAGTGAGAGAGAAAGGACTATAGCAAAACAGATATTGAAAGAGATTATCAGCCGTCTTGTATTTATGGAAGAGGTTGGGCTGGACTACCTTACACTTGACAGAATGACACATACCCTTTCAGGGGGTGAGGCAGAGAGGACAAAACTTGCCACACAGATTGGTTCTGGACTTGTAGGTGTCCTGTATATACTTGATGAGCCGACCATAGGGCTACACCAGAGAGACAATCTCAAACTTATTAATACACTTAAACAACTGAGAGATACAGGAAATACCGTTGTTGTTGTGGAGCATGATCAGGAAACGATAAGAAATGCTGACTATGTAATTGACCTAGGACCAGGCGCAGGGAAACATGGTGGTAAAGTGATTGGATGTGGACATCCTTTGTCTATTATAGAAAATCCTGAGTCATTAACAGGTCTATATCTCTCAGGTAAAAGAAAAATTTTTGTTCCTGAAAATAGGAGAAAAGGCAACGGTAGATACCTCCAGATTATTGGAGCAAGGCATAACAATCTTAAAAATATCAATGTAAGGATTCCACTTGGTATGTTCATATGTATAACAGGGGTCTCCGGTTCAGGGAAAAGTAGTTTAGTAGAAGATGTTTTATATAAAGGAATAAAAAAGATTCTTTATGGTTCAAAGGAAGAGCCAGGGGAGCATGATGCCATCTTCGGGATAGAAGAGATAAACAAGATAATTGTTATTGACCAGTCACCTATAGGAAGAACTCCAAGGTCAAATCCTGCCACATATACAACCGCATTTACATATATAAGACAGATTTTTGCAAATACCCAAGAGGCAAGGATAAGGGGATATAAACAGGGGAGGTTCAGTTTCAATGTAAAAGGTGGAAGATGTGAGGCATGTATGGGCGAAGGGATTAAAAAGATAGAAATGCACTTCCTTCCCGATGTATTTATCCCTTGTGATGTATGTAAGGGTAAGAGATATAACAGAGAAACATTAGAGGTTCTCTATAAAGGAAAAAACATAGCAGATGTACTTGAGATGAAGATAGAAGATGCACTGGACTTTTTTGAGAAAACATCTCCACTAAAAGAGAAACTGCAGACATTATATGATGTCGGACTCGGGTATATTGAATTAGGGCAACCGGCAACCACGCTTTCGGGAGGAGAGGCACAGAGGGTAAAACTGGCAGCGGAACTTTGCAGGAAAGGGAATGAGAGGACCTTATATATACTGGACGAACCGACTGTGGGACTTCATACTGCAGATATAGAAAAATTATTAAAGGTGCTTAATAATCTTGTGGAAAGGGGTTCCACAGTCCTTGTTATAGAACATAACCTTGATGTGATAAAGTGTGCTGACTATATTATAGACCTTGGACCTGAAGGTGGTGATAGAGGTGGTTATGTTGTAGCAGAAGGCACACCGGAACAGATAATAAAAAACAAAAAGTCATATACTGGCAGTTTTTTAAAGAATGCCCTTACCTGATTGAATACCACTGTTGAATACCACTGCGGGGGCGGTATTTTGTTCCGCCCCCGCAGTGGTACATTAAAAGTGGGAATATCCATAAGGATGTATTAAGATCTCTTTTCCATCAGAATTTACCCCTATATATCTCTCTTCTTTTGTTATCTTTCCTATACAGGTTAAGGGTAAGGAATTAATTCTATCTGGAACTTTATCTTTCAAACTCATATCTACAGTAAATACTAGTTCGTAGTCCTCTCCATCATTTAATGCGTGGGAGATTACCTCTTCTCTGGTTTTACTTATCTTGATAGCATCCTTTGAAACAGGTATTTTATCAAGGTATATCTTAAATCCAGTACCGCCTGCCTTTGCTAATCTAATAAGGTCTGTTGAAAGTCCATCAGATATATCCATCATAGCACTTACAGGGACAGTTTTTATTATTTTTCTTGCTTCCTCTATTCTCGGAGTAAATTTCATATGTTTCTTAATCTGGCTGCCACCTAATCTTCCTGTTACAAATATAAGGTCTCCAGGATTTGCTCCACTTCTCAGTTTCAGATATTTTTTCTCCACCTTACCTACCAAAGATACATCTATAAACAACTTGTCTGACTTTGTAAGGTTACCACCCACTATATCAAAACTAAATCTATCTGTTATGTATTGCAGCCCTTTTATAATCTGAGATATATCTTTACTGGTTGGGCCTTTAGGTAAGCCGACAGATACAAGTGCGTATAAAGGCAGACCTCCCATTGCTGCTATATCACTTAAATTGACAGCAATGGCTTTTCTGGCAATGAGGGATAAAGGTGTATCTTTTCTTGAAAAGTGAACATCTTCAACGACGCAGTCAGTTGTAAGAATAAGATATTCTTTACTGTTATAGGATACAACAGCTGCATCATCCCCGGGACCAACAACAACTGTTTTCTGTCTTATCTTAAGTTGTCTTTTTATAGACGCAATAATCTCATCTTCTGTCATTTATAATATATTAATAAGTCAAGTGCGAAAAGTCAAAAGTAAATAGATTAGAAGATTTTTAATCTTCCAATATTTGAATTTTACGACCTATTTAATATTACACCCATCCCCGCATCTTCATTGCTTCCAAAACTCTGCTCACAGCCACAACATAGGCAGCCTGTCTCATATTTATCTTATATTTTTTAGCCGCAGAAAGCACAGAATGGTATGAATGAGCCATCTTATCAGAAAGTCGGTTGTGTACATCTTCTTCACTCCAGTAATACATCATAAAGTTCTGGACCATCTCAAAATAGGAAACGGTAACACCACCTGCATTAGCAAGGAAGTCAGGGATTACATGGATACCTTTCTTGTAAAGTATATCATCCGCATCAGGTGTTGTTGGACCGTTAGCAAGTTCAAGGATTACTTTCGCCTTGATGTTAGGGGCATTTTTTGCAGTAATTACATTTTCAAGGGCTGCCGGTATAAGGATGTCTACATCCAGTTCTAAAAGTTCCTCACTTGTTATTTTTTTTGTGCCGGGAAAACCAACCACAGACGACTTTTTCGTCTTATGTTCCTGTATCTCTTCAGGGTCAAGCCCATCTTTGTTGTATATTCCACCCCGGCTATCACTTACAGCAACTATCTTTGAGCCAAACAGTTCTTTTGAAAGTTTTGCTGCGTAGTAGCCCGCATTGCCATATCCCTGAATTGCTATTGTTGCGTATCCAAGGTCAATCCCTAATTCCTTTGCTGCTTCTTTTAATGCATAAAGACCACCTCTTGCAGTAGCATCATTTCTCCCTAAGGAACCTCCTAAAAGCAAGGGCTTCCCTGTAATAACACCAAACTTGTTCTTCTGGGCTATCTTTGAATACTCATCCATCATCCATGCCATAATCTGAGGATTAGTATATACATCAGGGGCAGGGACATCTTCTTCAGGACCTATGTATTTGTAAATTCTATCTATATACATTCTGCTTAGCCGTTCAATCTCTCCCTCTGACATCTCTTTCGGATTGCATATTACCCCGCCTTTACCACCGCCTAATGGGAGTCCCATAAGTGAGCACTTCCATGTCATCCAGGCAGCCAGTGCCCTTACTGTGTCTACTGTTTCTTCAGGATGGAACCTTATTCCGCCTTTTGTAGGGCCCAATGCATTGTTATATTGCACTCTAAATCCATGGAATACCTTTACCTTCCCATCATCCATCTTTACAGGTAAAGAGACATGGATTTCGCGCATCGGTGAGCGAAGGATGTTATATATGTCTTCACTGAGATTTAAAATCCTTACACAATCTGCTAACTGTTCTTGAACAATCTGAAAGGTATTATATACATCTTTCTGTTCCGTCCCCATTTTGTGCCTCCTTAAAAAATTTATAAAATAAAAAAACCCACACAGGCACTTCTTGGCCTCTGCGGGCTTCTTCGCCTTTCTCTCCAAACTTCCTTGTTTTATCCAGACAGCACCTTTGCTGCCTTTATATTATTTTATCACATCTTTTATCTTCAAGTCAAAAATCCGTACAGATAGGGTACATGGGTAAAACCTTTTCCTCTAATTTTTTGTTCAAAAATACCCTAACTCTCCCCTCACCCTTCTTGCCCTTACGGGCTTCGGTCACCCGCCTCACCAACTCGGCGGGCGTGCCAGTAGAGGCTCTTTATTCCTCTACTCGGCACCCCTCTCCCCTCACCCATACCCTCTCCCCGATGGGGAGAGGGAAACCCCTCACCCATACCCTCTCCCCACAGGGGGAGAGGGAATCCCCTCACCCATACCCTCTCCCTAATGGGGAGAGGGTTAAAGTTGATAGAACATAGATTATATAATCACCATCTCTTCAAGACGGATGCCACCTTCACCCGGTATATAAATACCCGGTTCCACAGTAAATACACACCCTTTTTTAATTTCATCCTTACTTTTATGTGCTATAACCGGTAATTCATGGACATCTATACCAACACCATGTCCAAGTCCATGTATAAAGTATCTTTCAATGCCTTTCTTCTTCAAAAGGCCGACAGCATAACTGTGAACTTCTCCACCTGTCCTGCCGGGTTTTATAAACTCCATTACCTCTTGCTGGACATCCTTTAGGAATTTATATATATCTTTAAATTTTCTATCAGGCCAGCCGGGGAAGAATGTTCGTGTAAGGTCGCTCTTATATCCATTATAGTCAACTCCAGCATCTATTATCAGCGGTTTTCCCATTTCTATTTTTTTATTTCGGTTTTTATGGTGTGGATAGGCAGAATAAATCCCTGATGCCACGATAGGTTCAAATGCCTCTCTCCTACCACCATATCTTCTTATAAGATAGTGAATCATCCCTGCAAGGACTGTCTCTTCCACCTCTATATTTATCTCCTTTTCAATCTCTCTAAATACCTTCCTGTTAATCTCCAGAGCTTTCTTTATAAGTTCTATCTCGTAACTTTCTTTAACCATCCTCATCTTTTTCACAAAATCAGGAACAGGAATAAATTTATTCTCTTTTGAAAGGGAAGTATAAGCAGAAAAAGTCCATTCTGTATCTAGAAATCCAATTTTTTTATACTTTTTAAGAAATTTCTTGAATTCTTCATTTTTATAAATAGATACCTCTATATCAATTGGCATAAGGTCACCAACCTCATTGTAGTAAAGTGCAGGTGTAAAAAGATACATATTCTTGCTGTCTATAACTAAAATTCCTTCTATTTCAAGGTGTCCTGTAAGGTAAAAGATATTAGAAGGGTTTTTTATAAGAATGGCAGGTAATTCTTTCTTATCTATAAATTCCCTTATCTTTTCTATTCTTCTATTATAATGTCTCATATAAAAAATGGAGGAGTGCCTTTTGACAGTGGAGACGGTTTTCTGCCTGCTGATATACAATGGAGTTTGGACTGTCTATCACTTCATCTGTTACCTCCCAGCCCCTGTGTGCGGGAAGACAGTGCATAAAGATAAAGTCCTTTTTTGCATCGGCAAGAAGTTCTTTGTTTACCTGATATGGTTGGAATACTTTTTTTCTTTTATCTGCCTCTTTCTCATCACCCATACTTACCCATGTATCTGTATATATCACATCTGCCTCTGGAATGAATTTCAATGGCTGGGTATCTATCTTTACAAGTTCTTTATTTTTCACAAGAGACAGCACCTCTTTTGATGGTTGATAACCCTCAGGTGAAACAACCATAATATTAACCCCGAGTATATCCGCTAAAATTATAAGGGAATTACACACATTGTTGCCATCACCTATATAAAGAACCTTAATTCCTTCAAGTGTCCCCTTTACCTCATACATCGTAAAGTAGTCAGTCAGTGCCTGACAAGGATGTAAAAGGTCTGTAAGCGCATTTACAACAGGGAAGGAAGTCCACTTAGCGTATTCTTCTACCTCTTCCTGTTTATATGTCCTTATGATAAGTCCGTCAAGATATCTTGAAAGAATACAAGCAGTATCCTTTACTGTTTCTCCCCTTGATGTCTGGATTGTATCTCCTGAAAGATAAAGGGCCCTCCCACCAAGTTCCTCTATCGCAAGTTCAAAAGATATCCGTGTTCTTGTTGATGGCTTATTAAAAATAAGTCCTATTGTTTTATTTTTAAGTATTGAAGCAAAAGCATTTTTTTTGCGGGATGCCTTATATTTTTTTGTAAGGTCAAATATCTTATAAATCTCACCTTCTGTAAGTTCTGTTCCTGTTAAGAAGTCCTTTTTCATTTTTTTGCTCCCATGCACCTGTCAAGTATTTCTATTCCTTCATCTATCTCTTCTTTATTCACTGTAATTGCAGGCATAATTCGTATTATATTGCTATGGGTGCAGTTTATAAGTAGGCCCTGCTCAGCGCAGAGGTTTACAAGCCAGTTTCCTTCACTATCCAGTTCAATAGCCAGCATAAGTCCCAGTCCTTTTACTTTTTTAACCACAGGATGTTTTTCTTTCAAAGTAAGTAGTTTCTGATAAAGATAATTACCCATCACATTCACATTTTCCAGAAGGTTCTCTTTTTCTATCGTTTCTATTACAGCAAGAGATGATGCACAGGCAAGAGGACTTCCACCAAAGGTGGATGCATGTGTCCCCGGAACCATAAGGTCTGCAACTTCCTTTTTCGCTATCATCGCACCTACAGGAAATCCACCTCCTAATGTTTTAGCAAGTGTCATAATGTCAGGGACAATATCAAAATTCTGATATGCAAAGAACTTTCCAGTTCTGCCAAATCCGGTCTGAACCTCATCAAATATAAGAAGTATATCTTTTTCAGTACAGAGTCCTTTTACCTGTTTTAGATATTCCTTTTCAGCAACATTTATACCTCCTTCTCCCTGAACCGGCTCTATAATAATACCTGCTGTTTCTTCATCTACTGCGGACTTTAACGCTTCAAAGTTGTTAAAAGGCACTGAAGAAAAACCAGTAGGTAGTGGCTCAAATGGTTTGCTATATTTGGCCTGTCCTGTCATTGTTACTGTTGCAAGTGTCCTTCCGTGGAAAGAGTTTTCCATAGAGATGATTTTATATCTCCCTTTTCCTCTTCCATATAGCCGTGTAAGTTTTATTGCCCCTTCGTTTGCTTCAGCACCGCTGTTACAGAAGAATACCTTACCACCAAATGAGATTTCAGAAAGTTTTTTTGCAAGTAGTCCCTGCCAAGGATGATAGTGGTTGTTGGCTATATGAATAAGTTTTTCTGCCTGTTTTTGTATCGCCTCTACTATAGCAGGGTGGCAATGTCCAAGCCCAGACACAGCCCATCCAGGAAAGAAATCAAGATATTTTTTCCCATCTATATCCCATAGGTAACTTCCTTTTCCTTTAACAAATACAATACCACTTTTTGTGTAAGACCCTATCACATAACTATTGTAGTTTTCTAATACCTCTTCTTTTTCCCTTTTCATTTTTTCCTATACAAGTATTTCTGTTCCCACACCAAGTTCTGTAAAGACCTCAAGAATAATAGAGTTAGGGATACTTCCGCTTATTATATGGACCTTTTTCACTCCTTTTTTGATAGCAGAAATTCCTGCTTTGACCTTCGGTAACATTCCACCCTTTATAACATTCTGTTCTATTAAATCTTCTGCTTCATTGATATGTAAAACAGATATCAGGGTATCGGGATTCTCTGGATTTCTCATCACACCTGCGACATCAGTGATAAATATAAGTTTCTCTGCTTTAATCGCTTCCGCTATAGCAAAAGCAACAGAGTCACCATTAACATTATATAAATACCCATCATCTCCTGATATCAAAGGAGGCAGAACAAGAACTCTGTTTTCCCCCAACCTCCTATTTATATATTCTGAATTAACATTCTTAATCTGTCCTACAAAACCAAGGTCTATTACTTCTGCTCCTTTCTGATAGTGTATCTTCTGAGCAATAGCGAAGTTTTCATCGGGTGAAAGTTTATCTGCCTCAACATCCAATTTTTCAATCAGCTGCCTCACTATTTTATCCCTTATTTCAAAAAGGACATTTTCTACTATCTCGAGGGTTTCTTTATCTGTTACCCTTAACCCATCTATAAAGACCGGCTTTTTACCCTTCTTTTCAATCTCTTCTGTTATAAAAGGTCCGCCTCCACATACAACAATAACCTTTATCCCCGCTACTTCAAGAAAGGCAATATTTCTTATTATATTATCTGCTACATTTTGTATTCTCAATATGCTTCCGCCTACCTTTATAACAAAAATACTATCCTTATATTGTTTTATATAAGGATATGCCTCTATTAATACCTCTGCTTTTTTTATTGCTTCTTCTTCCACTTTTTCTCTCCTTTTTCCAGATTATAAAATTATTCTATCTTCTAAAACTTTCAATTATTCTATCACAAATTTTGTTTTATAAAAAGGCAAATATTCAGGAATCTCTGTCTATTTCCACTCGCTTCTTCATTCCCCTCTACTTATTTCCTCCGCCCTGTACTGCTAAAAACTTTAACTATGTTTTTGTTGTTTTTCTTTGTCCCTAATCGTTATTTTGTAGCGGTGGCATTTATATCACAAATTCCCCTCGCCCTTCTTACATCTCACGCCTTTCTCTCTTCTCCCCCCCTTTTCTACCCTCTCCCCAGCGGGGAGAGGGTAGGGTGAGGGGGAGGAAATTTCTCATATCTCACGCCTTTCTTCCTTCTCACAGTCCTGCCCGCCAAATCTTTAGTGACGGGTCACACCGCTACATATTCTGATACTAACACATCATTCCTTGGGGGAGAGGGTAAAGGTGAGGAATATCTATCTTGTAAGAATATGATATATCTGCCTGTATTTATTCACTGTCATATCAACAACACTATCAGGAAGGCCGGGTGGAGGCGAGTTTCTGTCCCAGTCAGTTGAAAGAAGATAGTCCCTGATATATTGTTTATCTAAACTATCCTGAGATATCCCCGGTCTGTATTTCTCCTTCTCCCAGAAACGTGAAGAGTCGGGAGTAAATACCTCATCTATCAGTATAACCTTATCATTTTCATCTATACCGAACTCAAATTTTGTATCTGCAATAATAATACCTTTACTTTCAGCATATATGGATGCCTTATTATAGATTTCTATAGATTTTTCTTTAAGTACATAAGCAATCTCTTCGCCGACCCTTTTAGTCATTTCTGAAAAGTCAATGTTTATATCATGCTGACCTTTCTCTTCCTTTGTAGCAGGTGTAAAGATGGGTTCAGGGAGTTTCTCTGACTCTTTCAAGCCGGAGGGCAACATTACACCACAAACCTCTCCTTTTTCTTTATATTCCTTCCAGCCACTACCTGCAAGGTATCCCCTTACAACACATTCAATAGGCACCTTTTTAACCTTTTTTACAATGACAGAGCGGTCTTTAAGAAATGAATACTGTTGAAACATCTCAGGGAATTTTTCAAATCTGTGTTCAACAATGTGGTTTTTTACAATACCTTTAAGATATTCAAACCAGAAGATAGACATCTTTGTAAGAATTATCCCTTTTTCAGGTATAGGAGTGGGCAGAATATAGTCAAAGGCAGATATCCTGTCCGTTGCTACCATCAGCATATTCTTATCATCAAACTCAAAGAGTTCTCTTACCTTACCTGAATAAATCTTCTTTATTCCAGGAATTTCAATATCATAAAATCCGTTTTCCATTATTCCTCCACCGAGTAGGATGCTGACTGTTTCTCATTTTCCCAGACAGTTACTCTTTTTACTCTCACTGAATATTCTTTCAACTTTTCTGTCATTTTCTCATATATATAGAGAGAGAGAGATTCAGAAGTAGGATTTCTTTTTCTGAAAAAATGTATGGTATTTAAATCCCTGTGGTCTAAAGCACCTAAAATATCTTTCAGTTTGTCTTTCAATATAGCAAAGTCAATAAGTAATCCATCTTCATCAAGGTTATCTCCAATTACATAAACTTCCACCTTCCAGTTGTGACCATGCACCCTTTCACATTTTCCTCTATAATTCCTCAAGTGATGTGCTGAAGAAAATGTCTCTTCTACTTTTATCTCATAGATGCCATTGCTCATATTACATCCCTGAATTTAAGATAATCAAGCAAGCCCTTTGCAAGCGCCTCTGCGATTGCCTGTCTCACTTCAGCATCTTTTAGATTCCACTCTACATTAGGATTGCATATAAAACCTATCTCAGTTAAAATTGCAGGCATAGGTGTATATCTTAAAACATAAAATCCCCTACGTTTCGTTCCTCTGTCAGGTGTTAGCAACCTCTCGGCAAGTCGTTCCTGAACGAAATCCGCCAATATCCTGCTTTCATCAACCGCACTTGTAGTATTCAGGTCGTCAAGTATTTTTAATAGAGATGAGTCCCCCTCAGTCCCTTCGTCCAATACTTCCTTCTCCGGAGAAGATGGCAGAAAGACAAGGTCTTCCTTTACTCCAGAATAGTATGTCTCAAAACCATCTGCATCAGGCCTTCTGTCTCTGGAAGAGTTTGTATGGATACTGAAAAACACATCTGCTTTTATATCCTTAGCCATCTGAACCCTTTCCATCAGAGAAACATCTATATCTTCCTCTCTGGTCATATAAATTCCTACTTTGGTATTTCTCCTCAATTCCTTATTAAGGTATTCCTTCATCCTTTTTGCAATATCCAGATTTACTGACTTTTCTTTTAAACCATAATACCCAACAGCACCGTCATCTTTCCCGCCATGTCCCGGGTCTATAAGTATAATAAAACTCCTGTTTTTATCTTTTGTAATAACTGTTTCTTCTTTGAAAGAAGGTTCTTTTGAAACCCTGGGTGCTGCTACAAAACCAGAAAGGATATTGTTAAAGTCATCCACAGGTATAAGAACATCACCTTCAACTTCCTTAACCGGAACGCCTAAATACTCTACCTTTTTATCAAGAAAAACCTGGGTACTGTTGATTTTAAACTTTATCTCTATATCCTGATGTTTTATAAAAATTCTGTCTTCAACTCTACCCCAAGAATCTTCAGCACCAAGGATTTTAAGTAAACTTCTAAGGGATATATAAGAATTATTTTCTATCAGATAGGTTGGTATTTTTCTCTCTTTTATCTCTTCACGGATATTAAGTGCGTAACAGAAAAATGGCAGTAAGATTATAATCAGAGAGGCCAACAGTAGTATTTTTTTTTTAACTTTCATCACTCTTCTTATCTGTTCACATCTTTTTAATCTATAAATCTATCAGTTAAGTCATTCATGAAAATAGGATGTAAACATACACTGTAGCGGGCTACTCCATCCCTCAAGATTTATCGAGTATGTTTATCCGACAATATTTTTGCCATAAATGGCACCGCCACAAATATGATACTGGTGGAGGCGGCGGGTACTGCCCCCGCGTCCTCGCTTCGCTCTTCAGGAGGGGGTGCTTCCCCCTTCCTGATATAGTCCTCCCCCCCACAGCGAAAAACGCAGGGGACAGTCCTTTCCCCTGCACCCCTTTGCTGTCCGCGGGGAGGACTTCTAAACTGTCAAAATTGTCAAGCAAACTTAACTTTTATAACCTTGGTGGAGGCGGCGGGTACTGCCCCCGCGTCCAGAAAGGGTAGTGATAAGGTATCTACCTGTGTAGCCCGGAGTTTTATCTTAGGAAAAGAGACGGCTCCGAACACCGCATATTTTCCGCAACCTTTTTGTTAATCCTTTCCAGGGAGAAAGATAAACCCTGAAAAGAATTCCCTGTTTGCCGACCTGTTCTATAAGGAGCAGGGAACTCCTTTATAGACAGGTGACTGCATAATTATGCAGCCAGAGCGTTTGCCGTATTGGCAGTTATTTTTTGCCGTGTTTTAAAGAGTCCACGACAAACTCTACAGGCAACCTTACCCCTCCTTCCTTCCTGTCGAGACCTGTATCGCCCCCTTATAAAAATATACCTTAAAAAATCTTTCCTGTCAACCCTGTTTCATCCTTCTTTCAATATCCCTCTGTACATCCCTTTCTCTTATCTTTTCTCTCTTATCATACAACTTCTTACCTTTTGCCAGTGCGAGTTCAACCTTTACAAGTCCTCTTTTATTGAAATATACGGTAAGTGGGATAAGGGTCAGCCCTTTTTCTTCTAATTTCCTTCTGAGGTGTTTTATTTCCCTTTTATCAAGTAATAACTTTTTCTTTCTTAATGGGTCTGGTTTCTCAAAAGAGGCAGGATATGGCGCTATATAGAAATTGTGCAAAAAGACCTCTTGGTTTTCTATACGGGCAAAAGATTCTTTTATGCTGCCTCTTCCTTCCCTCAATGACTTTACCTCAGGTCCTTTTAGAACAATCCCTGCTTCTAACTTCTCCAGTATATCATAGTTAAAATATGCCTTTTTATTCTCTAACCGCATATGTTTTCCCCTTGTGATATTTCTGATGATATGTTATAGTTTTAAGGTTATATTGTCAAAAAAAGTCTCCTTACCTTTTTCTCTCTCCCCACTTGTGGGGATAGAGAAGAAAAGAGGGAGAGGTGGATAAAGGAGTGAGGGAAATATAAAGGGATGGCCCCCATTTAATTTAAGAGGCGCAAATGCGGGTAAAGTTTTTAGGAGCAACCAAAAATGTAACTGGTTCAAAAACCTTGCTTGATATCTCAGGCAAATATATCATAATTGATTGTGGACTATTTCAGGAAAGAGAACTAAAAGATAGAAACTGGTTGCCTTTTCCTGTTCCCCCTTCTTCAATAGATGCAATTATACTTACACATGCACACCTTGACCACTGTGGATACATCCCAAAACTTGTTAATGACGGATTTAAAGGTGATATATTCTGTACCGAACCTACTGCTGAGATTGCTAAAATTGCATTGCAGGATGCAGGAAAGGTGCAGGAAGAAGATGCGGAGAAGAAAATGGAAAGGCATCTTAAAGAAGGTAGAAAATCACCCTTTCCTGTTTTGCCATTATACACTGCGGAAGATGCAAAAAGGGTCTTTCCTCTTTTCAAAACATATCCTTATGAACAACCCTTTGAACTTTTTAAGGATGTTTATGTATCTTTCTATGATGCAGGGCATATATTAGGGTCTGCGATGATAAAAATTGAGATAGCAACACATAACGGAAAGATGAAAAAACTTATATTTTCAGGAGATATAGGGAGATGGGACAAACCTATTTTGAAAGACCCTACTATTTTTAAAGAGGCAGATATTGTTTTTATGGAATCCACCTATGGCAATAAAGACCACAAAAGCGAGGTAGACGCAGGAAGAGAACTTGCAGAAGTAATAAATACAACTGTTAATAGAGGTGGGAATATAGTAATACCCACCTTTGCTATAGAGCGGACACAGGAGATTCTTTACTTTTTAAGCAGGTTTTTGAAAGAAGATGTTATTCCTCACATACTTGTATTTGTTGATAGTCCTATGGCAATAGATATTACACAGATATTCAATAAATATCCTAAATATCTTGATGAAAAAACACAGTTGCTTATAAAAAAAGGGGCACCTCCTTTTGACTTCCCTCTTTTAAAACTTACACGTACTGTGGATGAATCCAAAAGCATCAATTATATATCCGGCTCTGTTGTAATAATGGCTGGTTCTGGTATGTGTACAGGTGGCAGGATAAAACATCATCTTATAACAAATATTACAAGAGAAGAATCTACTGTTGTTTTTGTGGGTTACCAGGCACAAGGGACGCTCGGCAGGGAGATACTTGAAAAACCAGAAAATGTTAGAATACTCGGCAGAGAATACCCAGTGAAGGCAACGATTAAAGATATTAATGGATTTTCTGCCCACGCGGGGAAAACAGAACTTTTAAAGTGGATAGATGGTTTTGAAAAACCGCCCGAGAAGATATTTGTCATACACGGTGAACAAGAATCATCTTTAAACTTTGCCGGTATATTAAGAGATAGAAAACCGGAGAGTGAAATAATAATACCTGACTATCTATATGAATATGAAATCTAATGTGATTTAAAAGATTATCTGGAAGACGGTCTTTGCAATCAGGGCAACCGCTATAGAAACCATACCTACCAATCCCATACCACAGGAATATCCAGCAAGAATAATAGGGGTATATCTTCTCCAGTTAGGTCCTACCTTTTTCGCAAAATAAAATCTACCAAGGAGTGCTCCTAAAAACATTGGTAGTGCCATATGCGGCAACATAGACATTCCACCAATAATTCCGTAAAATAAACTAACCGGTGCTTTAAAAAATAGAAGTATAAAATACAATACAAAACCAATAAGGGAAGAATTAAATATATACTTAAATTTTATCGCCTCTATCATCCAGCTTCTACCACCTTCCACAGTACTTGTAGCCCATAATGCCTGGAACATAGCATCCATAGGCCACATCTTCTGGACATAAGGATAGGTTGAAGATGGTATAGGTGCCATCCTCCATATAATTGACCAGAATAGAAAACTGCAGAAAAGCATAATAACAAGAGCAGTAAATTCTGCCTTGTACCAGGATGTAAATTTTGTCCTTGTAAGTTCAAGTTGCTTGAACTCTTCAGTAGCCCTTCCATGGTTAAAATATGGTACTGGTGCAAACCATATATCCACACCTTTATATCCACTCAATATGAATGTCCCTTCCCTGACCATCGGAAAGGATATACCTCCTGCAACTCCTGTAATACCAAACATCCTCGCAGATGTATATGTAAGGAAAGGTGTAAGGATAAAACCAAAAAATACAAAAAGAAGAGTGGGGAATTTAGGTACGAGAATTTTACATATGGCTATATAGATAGCAGTTGAAAGCACCCATAGTATTATCGCAACATATACAGGATAATCTCCTCTACCTTCTGGAAGTTTTTCTTCATATACTTCCCCTTTTCCTATCTCTTTCTTCCTTCTTAAAAACACCTTTACCATTGTTACTATACCAATAACTGCCACTACAATACCACCTGCAATAGTTGCATTAATCCAGAAGTCAAGGTTGGTTGCCACATTGGCAGGTATGGCTGTCATACCCGGCTGCCAGTTCTTTATAATACCTGCCTTATAAAGAATTGGGTTGCCCACTGTTTTTGCGAGAATAGAACCAATAAAAGAACCTGTTACCACCCAGAACGGAAGAACAAACCCTGTAAATATAACCCCTAATTCTGTCATAAAACCAAGCATAGATGAGGGAAACATATCACCCATCTTTGATGTGAAATCCACCCAGGGTATAGGCAAAAGTTGAAATGGTTTTGTCATAAGCAACCCTGTAACTGTTGGGATAACTACATAAAAAGCACCGAATATAACCCCTATCATCGCTGAAATACTGAATATACGCCATCGCCATGTTTCTTTCTTGCCGCTTACCTCAGCAAGTGCAATAGCCCCTTCAGAGGCAACAGGTGCCATCGGGAATGACAACTTTTCTTTGTCACTTGTCAGACGGAAAACCGTATATCCAAGTGTGAACTTATTTATCCTGAAAAGCACATTGTGGATTATAAGTAAAAGTATAGGAACTGCCCATGCCCTGTGAAGAAACGTCCTTTTCAATATTGCCTCTGAACCCGCAGGAGGGACTGCCCATGAAGGCATATATCTATGAAGGTTAAACGACTGTGCATACGGTGATTGTATAAGATATTGTTTCCATATCAGGTCACTGAATGCCCCACCTTGAAGTGTAAGCCCTGCTGTCCCAAGGACAAGACCTGCACTTACAAGTGATGCAGCAAGGATATATATAATGTAGACCTCCTGCTTTTTTAACTCAATAAAAGACCTTTTTGCTATCTCAACAAGGAGTATCACAGTAACCCATTGTGCTGCACCTGCAATTCCACCACCTGTAATAAGTCCTAAATATATTGCCCCGGGGAGCATAATAAAACCGATAAAGAGAGCTGCTATTATTGTCCGGATGCTAAACCCTTCTTGAAACTGTTCTACTCTTTCTGGCTCCAAATGCGCATCTATTTCTCTTTTCTCTTCCGCCATAATCCATCCTTTGTAAATATTTACTATCTTTTATGTAATTTTCAGGAGTTCCTTACCCTGTCTTGCATAGTCCCTCTTAACATCACCGCTTACAGTCCTCCAGATAAGGAATTGCTTCCTTATACCATCAAGGAACCTTCTATTAAGTCGTTTCCAGTCAGTTGATTCTCCGCTTGTCCTTTTCATAATAAGGTTTATAGTATAAAACTCATACTGCCCCATTGGTTCCATTGTAAGTTTCAGGTGTTGACTCACTCCTAAATCAAAAGGGGCCAGCCAGATATCTGTATCTATAATATATTTATATTTACCTGATGGAAGTTTTTCATATTCAAGGGTAGCACCACCTGTATAGAAATTGCCTAAAGAGACATCCTGATATGAATTAAAGTAATCGGTTAAAAAGGTTGAAAGTCCAAGGACTTCAATTTCAGCCACTGTAAAAGGAAATTCAAACTCCCAATTATCTCCTTTGGGTTCAGGCAGTATCCACTTTCTGGTAACATCCGGCACAGCCATCTGGGCTGCTTTTCTCGCAGGATAAAGTGTTGAAAGTATCACTGTGATAAATATAATAAGGGTTGCAAATACAGCAGAAAGTGAAGAATAGTTAAGCACCAGCCCTTTTAACAACCCCGTTACCATAAGAATTCTGGCAACAACCTGACCTAAAAGATAGCCAGCAACAGACCCCATAACCGCATACACCATTGATTCTGCAAGAAATAATGATGAGATATGTACTGGAGCAAGTCCAACAGCACTATATGTTCCTATCTCTCTTATCCTTTCATAAACCGCCCCTAACATAGTATTAAGGACTATTAGAGCAGCTATAAGTATGGGAATAACAAGGTTACTTATACCTGAGAAAGAGGTGAGCCCCATACTGCTATAAACATATGTCTTCTCTCCAATTCCTGCAAAAATGATAACCGCGAGTTTTGATATAAAACTCTCAACAAGTCCTTTACCATCAACATCATCATTGAATTTAACTGCTATTGACTGAAGCGTGCCCTTCATATTCATAAGTGTTCCGAAAGGAACTATAGCAATATTTTCTGCTTCTGTGTGAACAAATGACTCTAATTTTGCCTGTGATGTAAAAACCTGCGCTGTCTTTTCCATTTTTATCTTTGAAACCTCTCTTTCAGGCAGCACTGAAAAATCGACCGGGGTAATCCGTTCATCATCCATATCCTTGATATCATTGAGGAGTTTTTCATCAAAAATACCTTTAAAAATAAATTCTCTACCATATATCCATATCCTTGCACTGCCGATATCTGAATCAGTTAGACGAAGTTCCTTAACCATCTTCTTTGAAAGGATAACTGACCTCTCATACGGGTCGCTGAACCACTCTCCATTTACTACAGCATTTCTGACAGGGGTAATCTCCTGTGGAGAAAGTCCTAATATACCCGAGGCAAATGTAGCATCATCCTTCCACCTTATCTCAACTGCTGTTCTGTATCCAAGTTCATCAAGAACAAACCATGCTCTGGGTGTAATAATCCCTTTTCCTGAAAATTCATTTTCTGTATATTCCAGTGCGGTCTCCATTAGCGGTGACCAGGAACGGTCCCTGAGTAAAATCCCCTGATATATAGGTCTATATGGCCTTATAATCTGGTTATATTTCATATATGACTTGATAGAGGTAAATGAAAGCACTGTAAATGTCAGAAGGATTAATGTAATGGCTGTAAGTATAGTCCGGATAGGCCTTCTCTTCATATTTGCAACACCTAAAGAAAACGCTGTCGCTGTTGCTGTAATCCTTCCAACATCGGTTTCATATACCCTGGACGATTCCATTTTCAAATGTTTCATCTGCTCTTCAAATTTTGAAGCAACTATTGATAGCACTATAAGAGAAAGAGCAAGAACTATAAATGAAAGTAGTATTACCTCAGGGGCATTTGTTAGTTTGAATGCAGGATGTACCATTCGCATAACCCAGTAGATAACTATAAAGATGCCAAAAGTCCCTGCAATTCTCTTTTCAAGTTTTGCAAAATTGAACAATAGCCGTTCTCCAAAATAAGCAAATGGGAGAAGTAACATAAAGTAGAATATAATACCTTTTACAACATCATTGGCTGTATTTTTTACATCGGGATAAGCTCTGCATTCAATCGCTTGTGACTGCCTTGAATACTTTAAGAACTCATACCAATCTTTTTTGTCCTTTGCCTCTTCTGCCATTGCCAGTAATTTTTTTGCTTCAGTTTGAAGTTCTGCCAGACGCTCGTTTTTTATTCCGAACTGCTCAAAGTTTTCTCTTCTGTATGCATCAAGAATTATCATATCCCTGGCTGATTGATATGGTGTATTATATATAAAAGGCGTGTCTTCCACTTCAAATCCCATTCCTTCTGATGTTTCTTTACTCCCTTCCTTTGAATTTAAAAGAAGGAGTCGCTTACCGAGAGGTCCTGCCTGTCCGAGAATCTTAATTCTCATATGTCCCCTTGCAAATACACATCCCATTGGCTCAGAATAGGAGGTCCACATAAAAGGGATAAATCCAGGGTATTGCAGATAATATCCATACTCACTTGGGACACTATCTGCCATATCAAGCACTTCTACTTTATCCAGTGTAACAAGATACTGAGGGTCTATAAGTCCTGAAAGGGAGATGGTCTTTGATTCAAAAAGTACTATCATCCAGTCCTTTTCTCTATAGTCCATTGGTACTAAAACAGGATATTGTCCAGCTCCGCCCACTCCAAGGTCAGGAGAAAGCACAATCTCTCCACTATCTCCATCTATATAAAAAGCGGATAGTGTTAGGGTGCTTGCTAGACCGAGTGAAGAAAAAACTGCCTTTCCTTTTTCATCGGTCATACCTATATGGGTATTTCTAACTCCCATAGATGTTTTTCCCAGCACTATAGTGGTAGGGTGTACCCGTGGTATTACCAGCGCACCAACCACTGGCTCACTCGGAACAAAACTTCTGGTAGGGTCAAATGTTACTATTTTTGAATTAAGGGTATAAAGATTATCCTTTATTAATCCTAATTCAATCTCAGGGAATAAATCAGGGTCATTAATTGCGACTTTGAGAATCTCTTTAAGAAAGACCGCCTGTTTTGTTATATTGACAATGTTTAGATTTTCATAAGTATCAGAAGGAGTATCAACACGCCATCTGCCGTCATTAACAGTCACAAAAGAAATTGCTGGATTACCTGAAAGAATTATTAATTCACCATCTGTTCGTATCTTTTCAGGAAGAAATGTCTGCCATATAATTCCTCTTTCAGGGCTTATCCCGTTTACCAGTGCTGCTTCTCTTTTATACCCTAAATATCTACTCACTTTATCTGCATATTCCATAAACTTTCTACCATATGGCGCAAAGACCCTCTGGGTATAGAAGTCATAAGAATTATGCCAGATACCTAAACTGTCCGAACCATCCGACAGGTCAAGCCCTATAAAAAGTTTTGGCTGGATAATATCCTCTTCCTTTATTCTCTTTCTAAAAAGTGGTTCCTTCCTCATGTGTTTCTGGATAAACTCATTTATTCCTCTCATTGTCTGAAAATGTGAGGAGGTAGCGAGGAAAACCACTGTCCTGGCAGGCGGGTTCATACTAAAATAGTCAAGGATATCAAGGAGTGCTGATATACCACAGGCAGAAGATGCCCCAGGGGCAATAGATGGAACAACACTAACACTGTCATAGTATGCCTGCAGGACAATAATTTCTTCTTTTAGTTTCTTATCTCTCCCTTCAAGATAGCCATATATGTTATAGTCCGTTACATTCTCCCAATCCATCCTGCTGAATAGATTAACTTCCTTTTCTTCCCTGGCAAATTCAATAATCATCTTGCTATTATTATGAGCATAGAACCTCGGAATATTAACCGGGATATTTACAAATTTTTGCTCTGCTTGAATACGGGTGATATCTCCTATTTCTGTAAATATGAACGCCTTTGCACCCAGCATAGCAATCGTCTGCCATCTTGTCCCTGAATCAAAGTCAAGAACAACAATGTTTCCCTCTATATCTTTTCCTGTTAAATTCCTCAGGTCTCCATTGCCTCCATATATAAGTTTCCCTTTGAGTCCTTCTGGAGGAATTGTGGATGTTCTTACAAGATTTGGCCAAAGACAATGGATATCTATTCTTTTGTTATCAACGATAATGTAGGCATATCTTTCAACAGGAATAACCGACTTAAATCCTTCCTTCTTTACCTTTTTAAGCCCTGCTTCCTTGAATTTCTTCTCTATAAAATCCGCTGAGTACCTGTGTCCTTCTGTTCCTGGCATACGGGAAGAAAAAGAAGAAAAAAATCTGATATATTCATTGAGCCCTTCAGAATATAAAAAAGATTGAAAGAAAAAGATGAGGATAGCAGGCAGATAAAAGAATTTTTTATTCATCCTTTAACTCCCTTAATTTTTTCCATGCTCTTCTTGAACCAGGATTGACATTCAGTTCATTAACAAACTCTCTTTTTGCAGCAGGAATATCTCCCTCCTTTTCATACATCAACCCTTTAAGAAAATGAGCATCACGATAATATCCGTTTATTTCCAGCACCCTATCAACATTCTTCTTTGCTCTGTCAAAGTCATCATTGTAAAAATTTATAAGTGCCAGATTAAAAAAAAGATTAACATTATTTGGAAAATAAGTCAAACCCTTTGAGATATATTCTTCTGCATCAGAAAGCTGGTTTCTCATAATATAAGCCATTACTATTTTTTCATAAAGTTCCGGTTTCTGTTGATAGTCCAGTGCCTGTTGCCATAACTCTATCGCCTTATCAATTTCTCCTTCAGAAAAATATCTATCCCCTTCTCTTATAAGTTTACGTGAATAAGCCCCCCCCTGATTTACAGAACATCCTGCTACAAAAACAACAGTAAATAGTAGTAAAAATTTCTGTAAAATGATTTTCATTTTAAAATATCTCTCATTCTTTTTATCCTTCTTGCCAGTATCCATACAAGAAGGATAAAAGAGATGACCATAAGAATTTTTGAGAAGAATGTTTCTCTACGCAATATTGTAGGCCATAGAGTAAAAATAGAAAGAATAATAATTAAGTCCTCCCAGAAAGGTGTCCTTTTATTCATAAACTTCCTTTATTTCCCTTTTCCCTCTTGGAGAGTGTTGAGGCGAGGGGTGTCTATCACCTCTCACTTTCTAACCCTCGCCCCGCAAAGCGGGGAGAGGGAATTAGGGTGAGGGGGTTACAATGCCGGGAGGGGGATTTGAACCCGCCACGGCGTCGCTTCGCTCCTCAGGAGGGGGTGTTTCCCCCTTCCTGATATAGTCCTCCCCCCAATACAAAATGCTTGGGGGAAAATACCTTCCCCCAAACCCCTATCAGCCGTGTGTCTTCAAATCCCTTTTCAAAGAAGATTGCAGTGCCGGGAGGGGGATTTGAACCCCCACGGCTTACGCCATACGCCCCTCAAACGTACGTGTCTGCCAGTTCCACCATCCCGGCTAAACTAAAAACTTTAAACATCTATTGTACTTCTTTTTTCCTGTTCAAGTAAAGTTCAGCACATATCCTTGCAAGTTTCCTTATTCTGCTGATGTATCTTACCCTCTCGCTTACACTTATCGCCTTTCTCGCATCAAGAAGATTAAAAATATGAGAAAGTTTCAATACATAGTCATAGGCAGGGTATAAAACATTTTCTATAAGTAATTTCTCTGCTTCTTTTTCAAACCTGTCAAATATCTCAAAAAGCGAAGAACTTTCCGCCTTATCAAAACTGTAAATAGAATAATCCCTTTCTCTGTCCTTCTGTATCTCTCCATACAAAACATTTTTGTTCCACTGTAACTCATATACGCTCTTTTTCTTCTGAATGAAATTTACAAGACGGTCCAATCCATATGTTATTTCAACTGAAGGGGGAGAAAGGTCAATGCCACCTGCCTGTTGCATATATGTAAACTGGGTAATCTCAAGACCATCAAGCCAGACCTCCCATCCAACACCCCATGCGCCCAATGTAGGCGCTTCCCAGTTATCTTCTATAAACCTTATATCATGCTGGGATGTGTCTATACCTATTACCTTTAAACTTTCAAGGTATATATCCTGTATCTTTAAAGGAGGGGGTTTCATTATAACTTGTATCTGGTGATGCTGATAAAGACGGACAGGATTCTCGCCATACCTCCCATCCGCGGGTCTTACTGATGGTTCAAGATATACTACATTCCACTTCTTTTCTCCGAGAATACCAAAAAAAGTGGCAGGGTTAAGTGTTCCCGCTCCAACCTCTACATTATAAGGATGCCAGAGAAGACACCCTTTCTTCATCCAGTAGTCCTCAAGTTTTCTCCATACATCCTGAAAAGTCATTGTTTTTTTCATTTTTTATATTATATGCTATTTCCTTTTTTTTCTCAACCATCCGAATTGTCTCATTAAAAATCTATAAAAAAATAGGATGTGGTCTACCAACTTATCCATAAACAAGATAATCCCTAACGAGATTACTTTCATAGGGGCTCACGCCCCTCTGACGGTCGCTATCGCTCCCTGTCACCCCACGGGGGCAACCAGATTGTTTCCCCCGTTCACCCCCTAATCCCGCATCGGATTGAAATTCCGATGCTCTAAAATATTTTTTTCTCTCTCCTTCCAGCATTCTGCCACCTTATCATCAGTTTACCGCAAAACCGCAACTTTGACAAACATTAAAAGAAGAGATTAAAATATGAGGTTGCTATCAGGGGGAACAAAATGGAATTTTTCAAAATGGCGGGCTCAGGAAATGATTTTGTGTTGATAGATAACAGGGATAACATCATCTTCAACCGAAAAAAAACTGCGGTTTTATTATGTAATAGAAAGTTTGGTATAGGGGCTGATGGGCTGCTGCTTTTAGAAAAATCAAGGAGCGCAGATATCCGTATGAGAATTTTTAATCCTGATGGAAGTGAAGCAGAGATGTGTGGGAATGGGCTCAGGTGTATGATGCTATTTGCAGTAAGCCAGGGTATAGTAAAAGGCAACCATCTTACTGTGGAAACAGGTGCAGGGATTCTTGAAGGAAGTGTATCCGGCAGAAAAGTCAAGGCACAGTTAAAACTTATAGGAAACCCAGAAGAAGGTATCAAAATCCGTTTAGGGAAGAAAAACATTACAGGGCATTTTATCAATTCAGGGGTGCCTCATATGGTTATATTTACCGGTAATATAGAAAAGGTGGATGTAAACGGACAAGGGCCTGCAATAAGATACCATAGGTTATTCAAACCAAAAGGGACAAATGTTGACTGGATAGAGATAGCAGGTAAAAATACCATAAAAATACGGACATATGAAAGGGGCGTTGAGGGAGAAACACTTTCCTGCGGAACAGGAAGTGTCGCAGGCGCCATAGCGGGTTTTCTTGCAGGAAAGGTCAGTCCACCTGTAAAGGTGATATCCCGGTCAGGAGAAAAACTTAAAGTATACTTTGATAAGCAACTTAAAAAAGTATATCTTGAAGGAGAGATACTTACTGTTTTTAAAGGAGAGTGGCTGGCAAAATAGAAGGATTACAGATTAAAAA
>JAMWCZ010000063.1 GCA_023819225.1 Candidatus Omnitrophota bacterium | reverse complement strand
CTTTTTAACATCTCCCAGGTCCACAGGATAATACTTAAGGAGAAGTTGCCATCCAGTTCTTATTGCTGCCTTTGATGTGATTAACTGGAAGATATCATTCTGTGTGAGTTTTAGGTCTCCCGTAATGTAGAAGTCCTGCTGTATCCGTGCGTTTTCTGTCATAATCCCTTTTTCAAGAAGTTGTGCAAGAAGGTCTATAAGCCCTGAACCACAAACACCTATGGGGTATTTCTCTCCTATAGTTGAGTATGTAATCCTGCCGTCTATAATCTCTATCTTTTTTATCGCTCCTTCAATACCTCCGATACCACAACTTACAGAGGCACCTTCAAATGCACCTCCTGCAGCACAGGAAGTAGCAATCAGTTTTTCTTTGTTTCCTATTACAACCTCTCCGTTTGTGCCGATATCTATAAGGAGTGATATCTCATCATCCTTATACATCCCGGAAGCAATTATATCTGCAAGGATATCCGCACCTATATGACCACCTATCAGTGAACATCCATAGACAGTCCCTGCCTTATTGATGTTAAGTCCTATCTCTTCAGGTCTCTTTATAACTGCATCTCGTGATAGTGGTTCATAAGGGATAAGACCAAGTGATGAGACATCAAGTCCGAAGAAAATGTCTCTCATTGTGGAATTGCCAACAGAGACAATCTGGTATATATAATCAGAGAGTTTTTCTTCTGTTTTTTCTGATAGTCCCTGTATCATCTCATTTAACTGTCCAACAATCAGAAACTGAAGTTGTTTAGTCCTTTTTTTTCTTTCTTCCTCTGGAAGGTATTTCCCTGTCTTTTTATCTACCATTGTATATTCAATCCTTGATATAACATCATTTCCATATGATATCTGCGGATTTGTTTTTGCAACTGTTTCAAGTATATCCCCATTTTCAAGGTCTACGAGGTCCATAACAACAGTGGTGGTGCCGATATCCAGAGCAATTCCGTAGATTTTTCCCCTGTATTTATCAACATCCTCTCCATTTTTGAAGACATTGTTTCCTTTTCTATAATAAAGGGGACATAGAGGGACTTCTTTTTCCATCCCGTATTTGAGTATCTCGTACTCCCCAAAGTTCTGGACATATACAACAATATCTGATATATCCCTTACAATATGTGCCTGACAGGCAAGACGCTCGTTCTCTTTCAAGTTAAATTTTTTTTCAGCAGGGGTTAAAGGACCTAAATTTTCTGCCCCTTCCTCAATACGGACGATACACTTACCACATGTGCCTACACCACCACACTCGGCATTTATCCTTATCCCTGCAATCCGTGCACATTCAAGTATGGTAAGTCCTGGGTGTATCTTTAATCCGTTTTTTCCTTTTTTAAACTGCGGAAATTTTATAGTTCCCATTTTATATTCTTATAGTTTTTCCCACCTTTAGCTCAATAAAGTTCTTCCCGTACTCTTTTACAAATACACTTTCTGCCTTTTCTCCTGAACAGTGTGTGGGTGCAACCTTTTCAATCCCCATTATTTTAAACTCCTTAACAATAAAGTCAATGGTCCTTGTATCTTCTTCAAGCAAATGAAAGCCCCCCATTACGAAATAAATCTTATCTACTTTGAAATTTTCCTTTACTGAATAGAGAATCTCTAAAATCCCTGGATGTGCACAACCAGTTATTACAGAAATACCGTTGTCTGTCTTAAAAATAAGGGACTGTTCAGGCATAGGAGTACCTTTATATATTCCTTTTATCTCACCTGTGATATAGATGTTTTTCTCTATCTTCTGCCATTTTTTAACCTCAACAGGGTTTCCACCACAACTAATAAACAGTTCTTTTAATTCTGGAGAAAAGCCAGGACACATATATACCGGAGTTTGGTTTCTCTTCGCTTTAAGCAATGCTTCCAGTCCTCCTGTATGGTCCCAGTGGTTATGCGAGATAACGATACCCTCTATATCATCCGGATTGATACCTATTAATTTCATATTTTTAAGGAGATACTTTCCGTTTTCCCCTGTATCAAAAAGGACCTTATTATCTACAAGAATTGAAAGTCCCCATCCGATATGCAGATTTTTACTCTCCGCCTTTTTATCAAAGAGAATCTTTATGTCCATTTCCATCCCTTGTTTTTACCTTCCATCCCAGCTAGCAAGCCGTGCCCACAGCCACCATGCCGCATATGCCTTCAGGTTGGCATTGAGTGGCTGGGTATGTGCGGCTGGACATCTATACCAGTCAACACCTTCCCTGTGAGAATTCTGCCACTCTATTGCCCAGTTTCCGCCTGAATAAGAACAGTCATCCTTGATATTTTTATCACCGAAGTATCTGCCATCAGGGTCGTAACTCTCAATGTCCTCAAAGTCATAGAGAATCTTGTTGTTTGCTATACAATATTTTCTGATTTGCTCATTTCTCATATGAAGATTACCTGAAAGTCCTGTGCCGTCAGTATGTCCTGTCATATAAACAAACTTTACATTGGGATAATCCCTTTCCAGTTGGCTCATCAGATTAAGGTAGGTGTTTATATCATTTTCTGTGGCTGAACTTACCTGTCCACACCATGACCACATAACCACGTTTATCTCAGGATGTGAGTTCAAGTACTCTCTTGTGGTTTGCGCCCAGGCATTTCTATCAGGATTGCCAAGGTCCTGTGCCTTACCTAAATTGCCATCCTGTATGTCCAGTGCACCATTCTTCCCTCCATAATTCCACGCATAGAGACTTCCAGCAAAGGATACCAGTCCTGTCATTCCTGTGGTTATCTGGCTGCCATGAGAGGTATGTCCATAGGCGATATGAAGTGACTTTTTTGCTTTTTCTATCCACTTCACAGGTATCTCCCGTATTTTAGTATGTCTATGGTCAATAATAATGGGTCCTTTCCTGTTTTCACTGTGGCACCATAATGGCAGGCATAAAAATAAGATGCTTAATGAACAAAAGAAATACTTTTTCATAACCACCCCTGTTTTATTACATTGCACCATATATTTTTTATGGATTCTGAGACAGTGTCATCAGAAAACTCAACATAAGGGATTGTCTGAACTACTGACTCAGGCACCTTTTCTGAGAAAGGAATATATCCAGCAACATTAATCTTCTTATCCTTACATATCTGCTCTATCTTTGCAGTGTTTTCAATATTAAGGTCATATTTGTTTATCACCACCTTTATCTTAATTCCAAAGAAGGCAGCAACTTCCATTATCCGTTCCATATCGCTTATCCCTGAAAGTGTCGGTTCGGTTATGATAAGTGCAAGGTCTGCACCTGAGAGTGTTGCAATAACAGGACATCCTATACCCGGCGGTCCGTCTATGATAATGTATTTCGCCTTTCTTTCTTCCGCCAGTTTATATGCCTCTTTTTTGATTTTTGTTACAAGTTTGCCTGAGTTTTCCGCTGCTATGTCCAGTTTCGCAAATACAAAAGGTCCATATTTTGTATCGGATATAAAGTATCTTCCGCTTTCCTTCTCACTTATAGATATTGCTTTAACAGGGCATCCGTAACTACAGGCGCCGCACCCTTCACAGGAAATCGGGTCTATGGCAATTCTATCAATGCAGCCCTTTTTATCCTTGACTGTTTTAACTGCTTCAAACCGGCAGATGGTAAGACACTTTTCACACCTTATACATATATCCTGTTCTATCTCTGCCTTATACCCGCCCTTGAATACATCATCTTTTTTAATTTCAGGATGTAGTAGTATGTAGAGATTGGCAGCATCTACATCACAGTCCATCATAACCTTGTTTTTTGCAATTACCGCAAGAGAGGCAGTAAAAAATGTCTTGCCTGTCCCTCCTTTTCCGCTTATAACAACAACTGTTTTCATATTATTTTTTATCCGAGGTAAACAGCAATGGGAAAATAATATCACTGGTACAGCAGGGTATTACCACTGCCAGAACCATATAGATTAAGACAATGCCTATACTCTCTATCCAGTCCGTAACACCAAATGAGACAAGATAAAGAATAGAAGCAACAGCACTTACCATAACATGAATAGAATGGGAAAATATAACACCTTCCTGTTTTTCTAATGTTCCCGGTGCAAGGAACCCTATAATGACTCCTAAAAAGACAAATGGCAGGATAAGATATGAATGTTCTATAACGCAGATGTGTAGATGCATATGTGCACCAAGAAGAAGACCGGATATATAAGGTATTATGATATCACTTATCCCGCAGATACCTACAGAGCCGACAAAACCAATAACGGCGGCTTTAAAAAACTTTCTTTCATTCTGCCAGAACATAGCGGTTGTCGCTATGGCTGAAAAAAGAAGGTGTACAGGGTGGAAGATATGGAAGAGTTTTTTTGAATAATAGGATACATCAGACACCCCTAAAATCTCTGCAATAATAGTAAAGACACCTACAATTATTAACCCTGCACTTACGCTTAACGTGGAAAAAGGCAGATGGTGTCTCAGTTCTTCCCAGATATGCACCTTCTTTCTTCCCATAGCACCCCTTTTTGATTTATTATTTTATCATATCCTTAATACCGCTATATGTATCTCTAAATATCTGGACATATTCAGGATATATCTCTACCAAAGGTATCCCTTTTGAATATGCCACAGCAATCTCTTTTCTGAAGGGTATGGTTAAAAGTATGGGGATTTTTTCCTTTATACAGTATTCCTTCACTTTGCTGTTACCTATATTTGCACGATTGATAATAACCCCTGCCGGTACATTCATTTTTTTTGTCATCTCAACTGCAAGTGTAAGGTCATTCAACCCAAAGGGGGTTGGTTCGGTTACAAGTATGCAAAAATCAGAGTTATTGACTGCCTGGACTACCGGACAACTTGTCCCGGGTGAAGCATCTACAATATTTATTTTACCTTTCTTGATTTTT
This sequence comes from Candidatus Omnitrophota bacterium, assembly GCA_023819225.1. GTDB lineage: Bacteria > Ratteibacteria > UBA8468 > B48-G9 > JAFGKM01 > JAAYXZ01. The sequence goes on along the minus strand of JAMWCZ010000063.1, from coordinate 3,924 downwards.
TTCTTCACCGCCTTTATCAGAGGCACAGGGTTTGCCTCAGATGGTTTAAGTTTTCCCTGAATAAAATGAAACATTCCTTTTACAGCCCCTTCCTCTATCACCCCTTTTTCAATCTGTTCTTCATATATGGCATTTTCAGGGCAAACAAACGAGCAGGTACCACAACTGTGACAGAGTTCATAAAAAAACAGAACCTTATTTTTTGGTTTAATCACAGATATGGCGTTATAACGGCACAATTTACTGCAGAGCCCGCAAAATGTACATTTTGAAATATCAACCTTCGGTTTGGGCAGATAAACTGTCTCACTTTTTTTAATATCCGGCTTCAAAAAGATATAGCCGTTGGGCTCTTCCACATCACAGTCAAGAAACTGAACATCTTTCCTCAGGGATAAAGCCAATGATGTAGCAACAAGGGTCTTACCTGTTCCTCCTTTTCCGCTTGCTACCGTGATAGTCATCTTATCCCCTTATCATTCTTGTTCCGCACTTAGGGCATAACATAGCAGAGCAGGGTGTCCCTGCCTGATGTATAACCTTCTCCCCGCAGGCAGGGCATATACAGAAGCCGGCCGGTCCTGTTCCCCTTCTACCCCTTCCGCCTCTTATACCTCCCATCCTGCCGGTCATAGGTCCCTGTCCTGATGGTCCTGTGCCATCTCTTCCCGGCATATCACTCACCTCCTTTGTGGTCACATTCTGTTTTTTTTATCCCGTAGTTTTTACCTGCCCCGGGTTCACATAAACTTTTTCCTGACTTAGGTTCGCCTTTGACCAGTTTTTCTATTACAGCACTGACCTTCCCGGTAATACCGACAACTGTTTCTATCCCATAACTTTTAAATAGAGATACTGCCCGGTCTCCCATACCACCGCAGATGATACAGTTAACCCCTTTCTGATGTAAAAACTCCGGAAGATATCCAGGTTGATGCCCCGGATTGTCCAGAACCTCTACCTTTATAACTCTACTATTTTCAATATCCACAATTGAAAAAGACGGACACCTTCCAAAGTGTGCGGATACAAAGTCACCATCAGTTGAAATAGCAAATCGCATAAGTCCCTCCTTATAAAAGACCTTTTTTAAAGTTCTCAATGGCATCTTTGACCTTGCCACTGACACCTGTAACTGCTTTTATGCCTGCCTGCTGAAGCACCCTTGATGCATTCGGGCCAAGGTTCCCTGTAATAATAACCTCCGCCCCTTTTTCTGTCATCATCGTTGCGTTCTGTATCCCTACACCCCCCATCCCTGATGCGTTTGTATTGGAAATTGCTTCAAAGGTATCAGTTTCTGTGTCATAGAGGATAAAATAGGCACACCTCCCAAATCTCTGGTCAACATTTGCCTCTAAGTTATTGCCTTCTGCTGTTATACAGATTTTCATAGATTTCCTCTATATAAATACGCCTGCAGGGCGGTTCAATGCCGCCCTGCAGATATGTTTTTACTTCTCATTACCTGCTTCTTTCTCCAGTTCAGCAATCCGCTTCTTTATCTCAGTTAGTTGTGCCTCTAACATCTTTGTATGTTCAAGCAGCAGATTTTTCTCTTCCTCTGGACTTACACTCCACACAGCATAAGGGTCAGCAGCAGGTGGAACTGTCCCGTATGGTAAAGGATAACCGTAGAGTCCTGCACGTCTCCAGAACCAACCTCTGCCAAAACCCCTTCCGAATCCTCTGCCCCATCCAAAACCTAATCCGCGGCCTCTGATATAAGGATTCATATAACCGGGAACTCCATAGCCGGCACAGTATCCTGCTGCCCTGCCTGTCATTGGTCCGAGACCTAACGGACCTGTTCCGTCTCCGCATGGCATATCACTCACCTCCTTTCATTACAATCATTGCAGATACCACAGAACTGAATAATATGATTTTTTATCGTGAATTTATATTTTTCAGAAAGTTCTTTTTCCACCTTTGTAAGTAATTCCTTCTCCTCATCGGTAAATTCAGTATAGTCAATAACCTTTCCGCATTCGTTACAGACAAGGTGATGGTGATGTGGAACCTTTTTGGATGCCTCTGTCATCTCATACCTTGCCTTTCCATCACCAAACTCCATCTTCTGTATAATTCCCATCCGTGTAAGCAGGTCAAGTGTTCTGTATACAGTGGCAAAACCTATGGTTGGGTTTATCCTGTGTGCCATAAGAAATATCTCCTCTGCACTGAGGTGGTGTTTAGTCCTTCTGGTAAGGATATCCAGTATAACCATTCTTGTCTGTGTTATTCTTAGTCCCTCTGCCATCATCCTTCTGCATACCCAGGGATTTCCATATTTCATTCTTTTCTCCTTGTTGATAATAATTCTCATTGTCATTATACCCTTAAAAAAATCCCCTGTCAAGAGGCGATGGTAAATTCAGGGAAGATATAGTATAATTAATAGGTGAATGAAATGAAGATATGGGTAAAGAAGTGTAAAGGTTTAAAGAAAGCAAACAGGGTTGATATGGAGTACTATCTGAAGATGAAACCAGAACAAAGGATAGAAACAGTTCAGATGTTGAGGGAAATGAGATTTAAGTTAAATGGCGATGAAGATAGAAAAGGACTACGAAGAGTTGTTAGAATTGTTAAACAAAAATAGAGGTTCAACGCAAAAAGCAAGGCATAACCCCCGTTTTATGGGAGTAGGTTTTCTAATGTGATTCTGCCCCAGAGTTTTGCCATGGCGAATGCCTCTGCATATTCAACACCACACTGAAATCCTCTGAAGCCAGAAATTCTTTCTATCATCTTTACCGGGTCTGACTGGTGATGTCCTGAAAGCCACTTATACTGACTTTCATGACAAAGAAGCATCTGCTTTTTTATCTCAAAAAACTCAGTAATATCCACAAAATGTGTTGGTTCGAAACCAAAGCCAGCCATTGTATCCATATAGTATATAGGTGTAATCTTCTCCCATGCAGGATATTTTGTCTTGTAAAGTGGAAGAGTTGCTGTAAAGGCAGCGTCAAATACAAGTTGTCCTGTGATAGTATGGTCAGGCATATAATCATTAACACTGTGTGTTATTATGACATCCGGTTTTGCATATCTTATGATATCAATCAGTGCTATTCTCATCTCCTTTGTAGGATAAAGGTCAAGGTCACCTGCTATAGGACCGAGTGCCTCTGCCCCTATAAGTTTAGCGGACTTTTTTGCCTCTCTATCTCTTATCCTTGCAAGTTCCTCAGGTGTTATATTTTTCCCACCCATATTTCCATTACAAAGGTGAGCCATAAAGACCTTATGTCCTTTTTTTGCATATTTTGCAAGGGTTCCACCGCATAAAATTTCTAAGTCATCAGGGTGTGCACCTATTGCCAGTACATTCATTTTCCCTCCTTCTTTTCAGTTACATTCAGGTATAAGCGGACCCGCCAGTTCTTTGAGGAAAAAGAGTTTCCCGGGTAGTGTAGGCATAAAACTGCTTGGGACCCATATATCAGGTCCGTATCTCAGGGTTACCCATAAACTCATTCCCTGCCACATCATCCCCCTTCCAAGTGTTCCATCCGCCCCGCCTATGATTTTATTTGCTTTAAGGAAGATCCCCGGTCCTATAGTATTGGCAAAGCAGGGAACAAGTGTGGTTCTGCTTTTAAAACTTGTAATAGAATTTTGTTCAATTGTAAGTGGATGGAGTTTTGCACCCAGGCGGTATTCCTGCCTTTTCCACTCTGAAACCGACTTAAACTCTCCTGCAAAGTGCGGTTCCCAGAAGGCGATATGGAAGACCCTTCCTATACCGAAGATAACAACAAGTTTTGCCCCTTTTTCCCTTAAATAATGTATTTTTTCAGGATATTCAGGAAGCATACTTTTTGTTGCAAAGTTTCTCTGGTTTTTGGGAACCGTGAGATTACCCAATGGCCCGTAAAACGCCTCTTCCATTGCATTCTGGAATGCCCCGGGATT
>JAMWCZ010000062.1 GCA_023819225.1 Candidatus Omnitrophota bacterium | reverse complement strand
AATATGGAAATAGCAAGAAGCGTGAAATCTATCCGTCGTAGTTTTAACAAAGGCAGAAGGAAAAAAGTTTATAGTTTCGGATTTCGGGTTTAGGATTTTTAAATATGGGACAGACAATAGCGGAAAAAATCATTTCTTCTCACTCAGGAAAGAAGGTATTTGCAGGAGAGATTGTACTTGCAAAGGTGGACTTTTTAATGGCACAGGATGGTACTGCCCCACTTGTGATAAAAGCATTTGAGCAGTTTGGGACAGATAAGGTATTTAATCCTGGAAAGGCAGCATTTGTCATAGACCATAACAGTCCCAGTCAGAGTCAGGGTGTATCTGCTCTTCATAAAATGATGAGGGACTTTTCTAAAAGATACGGGATAAAACTTTTTGATATAGGGGAAGGCGTATGTCACATACTTTTACCTGAAAATGGACTGGTAAGTTGTGGTAATTTAGTTCTCGGAGCAGATAGCCATACACCTACCTATGGCGCACTTAATGTGATGTCCTGCGGTGTTGGCTCAACAGACCTTGCTATAGCATTGCTTACAGGAAGTCAGTGGTTCAAGGTTCCTCAAACTATCAAGATAGTCATTAAAGGTAAAAAGCCGATAGGTGTCTATGGTAAGGATATTGCGCTTTATATTGTGAAAGCACTCACAGCAGAAGGGGCAACATATAAAAGTGTAGAGATTACAGGACCTGCTATTAAAAATATCAGTATGAGTGAACGGTTCACCCTATGCAATCTTATGACTGAGGTTGGTGCAAAGTGTGGAATAATGGTGGCTGATAAAAAAACAGAACAATGGCTTAAACAACACAATATAAAAAGATATACACCTGTCTTTCCTGATAGAGATGCTGTCTATGAAAGAGAGGTAGAGATAGATATATCAAAGCTTTCTCCACAGGTAGCAAAGCCCCATACGGTTGATAATGTAGAAAACATTGAATATGTTAAAGGGATAGAAATCCAGCAGGCATTTATAGGGACCTGTACCAATGGCAGGACTGAGGATTTTGCGATATCTGCCAAAATACTTAAAGGGCGGAAGGTGAAAAATGGTGTGCGACTTATATGTACTCCGGGTTCAAAGGCGATATATCTTGAGTGTATAAAAAAAGGATATATACAGACAATAATTGAAGCAGGTGGTTGTGTTACAAATCCCGGTTGTGGTCCCTGTGTTGGAACGCATCAGGGTATTCCTTCAGATGGGGAGAATGTTATCTCAACTGCTAACAGGAATTTTAAAGGGAGGATGGGCAACCAGAATGCCTTTATCTACCTTGCCTCTCCTGCCACAGTTGCAGCAAGCGCTATAGAAGGAAAGATTGCAGACCCCAGGAAGTACCTGAAAAGGTAATGTAAGATGGATATTCTAAACTTGAAGTTATGGGAATTGAAAACACTGATAGAAAGAAAAGAAATTTCATCCGTTGAAATAACAGAAAAGGTTATATCAGAGATAGAAAATAGAGATAAAGAGATTCATAGTTATCTTTCAGTAAATCCTTGTGCAGTCAAGGAAGCAGAAGAGATAGATAAAAAAATAACCAGAGGAGAACACATAGGACTTCTTGGTGGAATTCCTGTTGCGATAAAAGATAATATCTGTGTGAAGGAAATGCCAGCAACTTGCGCCTCAAAAATTCTTGAGGGATTTTTCCCCCCTTATAATGCAACGGTTATAGATAAAATTAAAAACCAAGGGGCTATTATTATAGGTAAGACAAATATGGATGAGTTTGCATTCGGGTCATCTACAGAAAATTCATCTTTTGGTCCAACAAAAAATCCAATTGACCTTCAACGTGTTCCCGGTGGTTCTTCAGGTGGCTCTGCAGCAGCTGTTTCTGCAAATCTCTGTTTTGCTGCTTTAGGTTCTGATACCGGTGGTTCCATAAGACAACCAGCATCTTTCTGTGGAGTAGTAGGATTAAAACCAACCTATGGACGTGTTTCAAGATATGGACTTATTGCTTTTGCTTCTTCGCTTGACCAGATAGGACCTATTACAAAGGATGTAAGGGATACAGCAATAATGATGAATGTAATATGCGGAAGGGATGAAAACGACTCCACATCTGTTGATATAACTGTGCCTGACTATACTGGATTTCTAAACAGAGAGGCAAAAGGGTTGAAAATAGGAATACCGGATGAGTATTTTATTGAAGGAATAGACAGAGGAGTTAAAGATAAAATTATTGAAGTGGTGGAAAAGATGGAAGATACGGGTATGGTTGTTAAAAAAATCTCTCTGCCACATACCAGGTACGGGATAGCCGTTTATTATATCCTCGGAACAGCAGAGGCAAGTTCAAACCTTGCAAGGTTTGATGGTGTAAGATATGGCTATAGAACAAATGACTATATGGACCTTTACCAGATGTATGCAAATACCAGAGAAGAAGGTTTTGGTAAGGAAGTAAAGAGAAGGATAATACTTGGTACGTTTGTCCTCTCTTCTGGCTATTATGAGGCATATTACCTTAAGGCACAGAGGGTATGCTCACTTATAAAAAAGGACTTTACAGAGGCATTCAAAGAAGTAGATGTTATTATCACTCCTACAAGTCCTGAACTTCCTTTTAAGTTCGGAGAAAAGGCAGAGCCGCTTAAAATGTATCTTTCTGATATATTCACAGTCAATGTAAATTTAGCGGGGCTTCCTGCAATAAGTATACCTGCAGGGTTTGTTGATAATCTTCCTGTAGGGTTGCAGATTATCGCACCGCACTTCAGGGAGGACCGGCTTATAGAGGTTGCCTCTTTTATAGAAAATTGTATAAAAGGAGCATAAAATGGAAAAATTTCTTACCAGACGGGCATTCATTACAGGGCTTCTACTTTCTATTGCCATTGCATTTGTAGCACAGTATTCTGTAAATATCACCCACAGTTCTTATATGGCAATAGACCATATGCCAGCAGGAGGAATATTTCTCTTTTTTGTATTCGTTTTTATAATCAATACATTGTTTAAAATAATAAGACCTTCTCTTGCCTTTTCTCCAGGTGAGCTACTTTTAGTTTATATAATGGTACTTGTTGCTTCTTCTGTGACAGAAATGGGACTTGGAAGTCAACTCCTGCCTATTATCTCAGGACCGATGTATTATGCTTCTCCAGAAAACCAGTGGGAAAAAACTATCTTCCCACATCTTAAAAAATTTCTTATAGTTAATAATCCAGATGCAGCGAGATATTTTTTTGAAGGGCTGCCTTCGGGTATGAAGATTCCTTGGATAGCATGGATTAAACCACTTTCTGTATGGTTGCCTTTTATTTTTACACTCTATTTTGTTATGTTCTGTGTTGCCTCTATATTAAGAAAACAGTGGGTAGAGAAGGAGCGGCTTATATATCCTCTGACTATACTGCCAAAGGAGATGGTCAGAGAAACCGATAAAAAAGGGAAACTTGTACCCTTTTTTAAAAACCCTCTTATGTGGCTTGGTTTTGCAATTGCCTTTATTATATATTCAACAGTGGCACTACATAACTATTTTCCTATGTTCCCACGTATAGTCCTTTCACAGAAGGCCCCTATTTTCAGAAGGACAGTAGATTTAATATTCTACTTAAGTTTACCTGTAATTGGCTTTACATTTTTCGTAAATCTCAATGTCCTGTTCTCTGTATGGTTTTTCAATATCCTTTTCAAGATAATAAGGGGTAGTTTTAACATTATGGGGATATCAAGTGCTGAAAATGTTGGTATATATGGTTGTTCAGGGGAGCCAATATTTAACCACTTCGGGATGGGAGCAATGCTCGTGATGGTGGCTTACAGTTTATGGATATCAAGGGCACATCTAAAAGATGTCTGGTATGGAGCAACAGGTAAAAAGCAGGTAGATGATTCAGAAGAAGTAATGAGTTATAAGGCATCTTTCTGGGGGCTTGTCTTCGGCTCATTATTTCTAACAGGGTGGTTGATATGTTCAGGGATGACCTGGTATATTGCTGTTTTATTCCTGCTGTGTGCTTTTGCTATATGGATTGTGCTTACACGGGTTGTATGCGAAGGTGGAATCCCAACACTTGTTGCTACTTCAATTGCTTCAGCACAGATTATATCTGCATTTGGTTCATCTCATCTGGCTCCTATGACAATTGTTGCTCTTGGTATGACATATGTCTATGCTGCAGATTTAAGGACATTTCCTCTGTCTTCAATTTCTATGGGGCTTAAGATAAGCAGCGATAGCAGAAAAAACAGTTATGGTATATTCTGGGCGATAATGTGTGCAATAATTGTTAATATTATAGTCACACTTTCTTTACAGTTGTATCTTGGATATAGATATGGTGGTATAAATATGAATAACTGGTATTTTGTTGGCAATGTTATGGCTCCTTACAAATATGTTGCTGAGATGATAAAGTCACAGACATCACCAAACAAGATAGGGTGGATATCCAGGTGTATAGGTGCCTTTACAATGTGGTTGTTTTTATTTATGCGACAGCACTTTCTCTGGTGGCCCTTCCATCCTATTGGTATTGTAGTTGCTCCTGTCGTATGGGTTGACACCCTGTGGTTTTCAATATTTGTCGCCTGGCTTATAAAGTTTCTCATTATGCGTTATGGTGGTATACAGGTATACGAAAAGGTAAAGTACTTCTTTTTAGGACTACCGCTGGGTACATATACCTGTGCAGGGATATGGTTTATTGTTGACCTGTTTACAGGTAAGACAGGCAATATGGTGTTTTGGATATAAGGATAAAACAAGAGACAAAACTCTTACTAATGGAGAGTAATAATGGGATTTTTAGATGATGATTACCTTCTTGGGAATAAAACAGCAAAGAAAATCTTCAAAAAAATTGTAGGACTTCCTGTGGTTGACCCGCATAACCATGCGAATGTAAAGGAGATAGCAGAAAACAAAAATTATCCAGACCCATGGTCTCTTTTTGTAGGAACAGACCATTATGTATGGAGCGTTTTGAGGAAGTGTGGTGTCCCTGAGAGATATATTACAGGAGATGCAAAGCCAGAAGAAAAGTGGATTAAGATGTCAGAGGTATTCCCGCTTATCGCTGGCAATCCTGTTTATGATTGGGTCCATCTTGACCTTAAAAGATATTTCGGTATAGAAGAGGCATTGTGTGAAAGAACAGGAAAAAAGATATGGAATGTACTTTGTAAAAAACTTGCTCTTCCGGAAAACAGGCCGCAGGAGATTTTAAAGAGAGCAAATGTTGAGATAATGTGTTCAACCGATGACCCTGTTGATATACTGGAACCGCATAGGTATGTTAACAGGATGATGGGCAAAACAATAGTGCGTCCTACATGGAGACCTGACAGGATAACAAAGATAACATCTCCTAATTGGCGGGAATATATTTCAAAACTTGAAACACGTTTCAATATAAAATGCTCTTCAATAAAGGACCTTGTAGATATTCTTAAGGCATCCCACAACTATTTTGCTGAATATGGATGTGTTGCAAGTGATCATGGGGTTGAGGTCCCATATCCTGCAACAACTGAAGAGAAAGATGCAGAAAGGGTTTTCAAAAAGGCGATTGAAGGAGAGAAGGTATCTTTCTCTGATGTATATATCTTTTCTGACTATCTCTTTGGTGTTATGGCAGAACTTGATGCTGAAAAAAACTGGGTCTTTCAGTTACATATAGGTGCTGTTAGAGATACAAGAAAGGTGTTATATGAAAGTTTAGGACCTGATTCAGGTGGAGATGTTTCAGACCACCACCTTGACATACTTACACCGCTCATCTCTTTCCTTAATAGATTTGATAACAGATTAAAAATAGTTCTTTATTGTCTTGATAGTTCACACCAGCAGACCCTTGCTACAATTTCAAGGGCATTTGGAACAAATGTCAGGTTAGGGGCTGCGTGGTGGTTTCTTGATACCCCATATAGTATGAAGCGACAGTTACAGTTTATAGGAAGTATAGACCTTTTATCTACCTTTGCAGGTATGGTTTCAGATTCCAGAAAGATTCTCTCATACGGCTCTCGTTTTGAGATGTTTCGCAGAGTGGTTTCTGATGTGCTCGGGGAGATGGTTGAGAAAGGGCAGATACCGGAAGATGTTGCAGAAGATATTGCAAACAGGGTTGCCTATAAAAATCCAAAAGAGTTTTTTAATCTATAAACAGGAGACAAAGATGAGAAAAATTCTTCTTCTTTTTGTATTAACAGTTTCATTATATTGTTACGGAGAGGGAAAAGAAACTGAAGGTAAACCACAGGAAACAACGGATATTACATCAAAATTAGTAGAAATGAGTTCCCGTATTGACAAGATGGCAGCAGAGATTAAGAAAATACAGGAGGAAATAGAAAAGATAAAAGAGTCGGTTAAAATCCTCTCATATACAATAAGAGACCTCCAGATTTACACCCAGGGCGGTGCTACCATTAAGCCGGATGAGGATGCCTGGAATAGCATAAAAAGGGGGATGACAACAGAAGATGTTAAAGATGTTCTTGGTAATCCTGAGGAGATAGAAGTGCAGAGGGCAGGTGGAGAGGTATGGTATTACTATGGACTTGGCAGTATCACCTTTGACAGAAATGGAAAAGTTGTTTCACAAAAGACATTCAAACAATTGCCTCTTGAAAGAAAGGTAAGATAAAATGAGGAAAGGTATAGAGAAGAAGAAACAAGAAATGAATAGAGAAATTTTCAGTATAAGAATAATACGTTCACCGTATGGTGATTTTTATGGCAGGGAGATTGAGGACTCTGTAAAGAACCATCCTGACTGGTACCTTGAAGAGATAGCAAGAGAGGGATTTAATGCGGTATGGCTCCACTGTATATTAAGGGATATTGTCTCTTCTAATGTTTTCCCTGAGTTCGGGAAGAAGGAACCAGAACAGATACCCGCACTTAACAATATGGTTGAAAAGGCAGAAAAATATAGGCTGAAGGTATTTTTATATTTCTGTGAACCAAGAGGATTTCGTGAACAAGACCCTTTCTGGAAAAATAACCCTGATGTGAAGGGGCAGTCATTGGAATTTCACGGTATTCCTCCTTTTTCAGGAAGGTATTATGCGCTCTGTTCAAGCACAAAAAAGGTAAAGGACTACCTTTATCAGAGCAGTTATAAACTTTTTAGAAAGGTTCCAGGGTTGGGTGGTATCTTTATGATAACTGCAAGTGAATTCCATACCCACTGCTATTCACACTACCCCAAATGGCGGTTAAAGTTTACAGACCCTTTTATGGAAGAATGGGCAATGAAGCCATTTGAGTGCAAGAGGTGTGATAGCAGAGATGCATCTGAAGTTGTAGCAGAGATAATAAAACTTGTAAATAGCGGTATAAAGGATGCAAGTCCAGATGCAAAGGTAATTGTATGGAACTGGTCATGGTATATCATTGAACCAGACCCGCAGAAAAAACTTATCAGCCAATTACCTGAAGATGTAATCCTTCAGGGGGACTTTGAAAGGGGTGGATATAAAAATGTTCTGAAAAGACGCCTGGAGATAGATGAGTACAGTTTGGCATATACAGGACCATCTCCAAGGTTTAAAAAATTATTTTATCTGGCAAAAAGCCGTGGTATGAAGGTTACTGCAAAACTTCAGATTGGCTCAACCCATGAACTTGTGACAGTCCCTTATATCCCTGTTCCATATAAGATTGCTGAAAAAATTTACAGGATGAAAAAGATGGGTGTTTCTGGCTATTTAGGGTGCTGGATATTCGGAGGTGATATATCCCCTATGAGCAAGGTGGCAGGTAAGATGTCTGTTAATCCATTTCTTTCCCCATCTTCTGCAGTAAAAGAGGTGGCAATAGAGGAGTTTGGAAAGGATGCAGCAGTATATGTTATAAAGGCATGGAGGCATTTCTCATCTGCATGGGAGTCGTACCCTTTCAGCATACCTTTTTTATACTCATCACCTGTTAACTATGCCACTGCATATCCATTCCGACTAAATGATAGAGAGATAAAAGAGATGCCTTCATGGCTGTCCCTTCCGCGTGATAAAAATGGACACCTTATCTCAGGGGATAACCTTAAGGGATGGATAAAACCTTTTGATTCTGGCTTTGTTGTAAGGACATTTAAAAAACTTCTCTCTGAATGGGAGAAGGGAATAGGGGTCCTTGAAGAAGGGAAAGAATATCTTGAAAATCCGAGATATAAAAAAGAGATAGACCTGGCAATACATATATCCCTGCTTATTAAAAGTACTGTGAATATTATTGAGTTTTATAAATTGCTTAGAAGATATAAAAAAGGAGAAACAGAAGTAAAAAGAAAGTTTAAAAAATTGCTGAAAGAAGAAATTAGTATTGTAGAAAAAGACAGGGAAGTCATAAAAAGGAATAATGACTTCGGCTATCACCCTGAAGCACATGAATACTTTATAACAGAGAAAGACCTTACCTATAAGATAACCCTCCTTAAAAGCCAGATAAAGTATTTAGGGTAAATATTATATCTTTTCATCAGTCGCCTATCGCTCCCATACAGGAATATCCACTTCCCGGTTAAGACCTGAAAGTGGAGAATCTTTTTCCCCCTCACCCACACCCTCTCCCCGCAAAGCGGGGCGAGGGGAAAGAGAGGAGACCCCCTCACCCATACCCTCTCCCCGATGGGGAGAGGGAAAAAGAGAGGGGCCCCCCTCACCCATACCCTCTCCCCACAGGGGTGAGGGGAGAAAAAGGGAATCCCCTCACCCTTCTTGCCCTTACGGGCTTCGGTCACCCGCCTCACCAACTCGGCGGGCGTGCCAGTAGAGGATCTTTATTCCTCTACTCGGCACCCCTCTCCCTAATGGGGAGAGGGAAT
>JAMWCZ010000061.1 GCA_023819225.1 Candidatus Omnitrophota bacterium | reverse complement strand
CTTTATAAGGTGTATATCCATCTCATCTGGAAGTGGTTTTTCTCCTTCTACTTTTTTTGAAAAGTATGAAGAGATTGCAAAGTCATACCTTGATGTATGTCTGAAGACCTCCATTGCACATCTGAAAGAAAATTCCTCACTCACACATCCATTGTTTTTCTCCATCTCCTCCATAAACTCTTTATACATCTCTGGCTTGGTAAGGACACAGACATATTTATAGTTTTTTGAAGCGGCACGTATCATTGTAGGTCCACCTATATCTATGTTCTCAATTATCTCATCATGGGAAGCACCTCGTTTCAGTGTCGCCTCAAAAGGATAGAGGTTACATACAATAAGGTCTATAGGTACAAGGTTATTTTCCTTCATCTGTCTCTGGTGTTCCTTGTTATCCCTTATAGCAAGAAGTCCACCATAAATTCTCGGATGAAGTGTTTTAACTCTCCCATCAAGGATTTCAGGAAATCCTGTAAATTCAGAGACATCCATTACCTTTATCCTGTTTTCCCTTAATGTCTTTGCTGTTCCACCTGTAGATAGAATCTCCACACCTCTTTCACTTAAAAACCTTGCCAGTTCCACAATACCGCTTTTATCAGAAACACTAATTATTGCCCGCCTTATCTCAATCATTTTTCTCCTCCTCTCCTTTTACTTCGTTCTGCCAAATTTGGATAGGTTTCTTTTAAATTTTTAAGGTCTTCTTATAATAATCCGGCTAAAAATTTGAAATATTCTTAAATTATGAAATCTGTGTCGCCATAAATAATATTTTTTATTTTTTATCTTCTGAAAATAAATATCCTTGTTGTTTTTCAAGAAGTGTCAGTTGAGTCTGAATATTTTGTATTTCATATCTTTTCATTTTAAGCCGATACTTTTCTTCTATACGTCCTTTACTTAATCTTTCTATAATCATATTGTAATATTTTTCATCTATTTCAGCCGAGATATATTGTCTGTTAAGCACTTTACAGACCTCTATCTCTGAACCACTACCACCAAACAAAATAAGAACAACATCTTTTGGTTTAGTACATGCCTTAATTAACATTTCGGAGAGTTTCTGAGGAATTTGACAGGCATGAAATGTTTTTTCTTTACTCACATTTTTAACTAAATCAAAATAAAACCAGTCATAAGGCATCCTCCCTTTTGAACCACGGGATAAGTTTTTTAAAATCCGTCTATCAGTAGGATTTTGATATGGTACTGCTACATGGTCTTTAAAAAACCTATTATATTTTGTCTTTCTACAATGAAGTATACTCCTGTGAGCAGTAGTAAACCGATGGGGAGAATGTCCTATATTTGTGTTATATACCCACACATAGTCCAAAACTTCATAACAAGCTTTATCAAGATACTTAACACGTAAATATGCATTTTGTTTAGGGTAGTTAATTAAAAACATATTGCCATCATCTTTGAGAACTCTTAATGATTCCTTTGCTAATTCAATATACCATTCAATATATTCATTAAAGGTTTTGGTATAGATTTTACTACCATATTTTATTCCTACGTTATAATCAGGATCACCATAAATCATATCAATACATTTATCTGGTAATTCCTTTAGAAGTACCATAATATCTTTTAGAAACACCTTGTTTAGAAATTTTTCTATTCCCATAATTATTTCTCAGGGGTTATCCACTCCATATCACTTTTTTTCATATAACTTTTTAACCTATCAGGGTTTTTAATTTTTTCTAACGCCTCTTTCAATCTATCCTTATTATTTTCTTCAGAGACATATTTAAGAAAATTAAATAAAAATGCCCGTCCTTCATTATCCCAGTAAATAATATCTTCCATGATAAACAACCACTTTATAATTTTTAGAAGAATATCAACTTTGGCACCTGTTTTAAACGAAACATTTAATTGCTGGAGTATTTTATCGACATCGTTTTCTAAACAAGTATATATTTTTGTGATTGCCTCTAATAACTTTTTGAAATTCTCTTGACTTTCTTCTTTTTTGTTCCTTAAGTCTTTTGCTATTTCTATATGTGTCCCTTCCCCCAAGAAAAATCTTTCCTCTACTTCAACTTTAAAATCAAAGTTCTTTTTATGTCCCGGTCTTGCAATAAAAAGATTTGTTCCATCTGGAAATTCTTCTACAGGATAGAGAAATATTATTCCTTTCCCTTTCTTTTTATATTCAGTGCCAATAAAAGTACTAACTACCTTCTTCACTATTTTATCACGTCTAATCTTTCCGTTAATTATAATCCTTTTCTTTACTTTAACTATTTCCCCTTTTTTCACAAAATTCACTCCTTTTAGTTATTCACTACTACTTTTCACCTCATATTATACACCAACCACATAGAAAGTGTACTTGCCAGTACTGCTGATATTGTAAACGGAAATCCAATCTTTACGAAGTCCTTAAATGATACTTTATAACCACTTTTTTTTAAAATCCCTACACCTACAACATTGCAACTTGCTCCCACTGGTGTGATATTTCCTCCGATACAGGTTCCAAGCAAGAGCCCAAAAAGAAACAGGTATGGATTAAGGGAAAGCCGCTGGCAGAGTATCTGTATCCCTGAAATCATTGCCATTGTATAAGGGATATTGTCAACAAAAGAAGAGACAAAAACAGAGCCCCAGACAATAATGTTGTAAAGGACAAAAGGATTATCACCTCCTATCTTTTGTAAAAATAAAGCAATATCCTCAATAAAACCCGCTTTTTTGAGTACCCCGACAAGGATAAAAATACCTATAAGGATGAAAAAACTCTCCCAGTCAATATGTTTAAGTTCAAACTTTTCTTCCCTTTCCTTTATAAAAAACCATATAAGACCAATAGATGCATAAAAAAGACATATTATAGCAGGTAAGAGCATAAACCCATTACTGAAAAAAGAACCGATGGCAAGAGAACAGAGCATAAGAATGATAAGAGTAAGTGGCACAAATGACTTTATCTTTTTTCTTTCTGGTAATGACTCCATTGTTCCTTTCTCTTTCCTGAAAAAAAGATACAATATAAAAAAACTTACTATTGCACCTATCTGGACAAAAAAGAATATACCTGGTTTACCTGTTGACAAAGAGAATTTTGCAGAAGGCATATAAAAGAAATCGTTAAAGTTCATACCTGACTCCATCGCAAGGATAATGCTTGGGCTATCACCAACCATTGTTGCACAGCCCTGAAGATTACTTGAAACAGCCATACCCGTAATAAGGCCCACAGGATTGACATTATGCCTTTTAGCCAGTTCAAGCGCAACAGGTGCCATTATCATAATTGTTGCCACATTCTCCACAACAGCAGATACCAGTCCTGTTAAGATGCAAATGAACAGATATACAAACCATACAGGATGCTTTTTTTCAACAAGAATACTCACCACATACGCAGGAATTCCGGAGAAGACAAAAAGAAAGGAAAGAATACTTGTGCTAAGGAAGATACTCAAAACATTATAATTAAGCAGATATGGAATATCCGCAATGCCTATAGCGTTGATTAATAAAAAGATAACAACAGCGCCATATATAAAATATAGTGCCTTTCCCCTTTTTACAACTATTCCTACATAGGCAATAAAAAACACAGAAATTATCAACAGGTCTTTCATCAGAAATTCCACTTTTCATAAAGATATTCTGGTATCTCTTCAAGAAAAAGTGACATATTGTCTGTAAATGTTCTGTAAAAGTCCCTCGTAAAGTATGTGATGTATATGTCTTCTTTCGCCCTAGTAATTGCAACATAAAATATCCTTCTTTCTTCTTCAAGTGCCTGAATATCCAGGTATGAGGAAGGATGCGGGAAGTGTTTATCCGATACACCTATAATAAAAACAATCTTCCATTCAAGTCCCTTTGCCTGATGTATTGTGGAAAGTACCAGTGGAGAAGATTGCTCTGTATGTTCTCCCTTTGAGTATTCCTGAAGAGATGCTTCGGATATAAAATCAGCAAGGGTTGAATAGGTAGAAGCAATCTCCTTCAACATCTCTACATCCTGGTATCTATCATCTGCATCTTTATACTTTTTAGCAAGATATTCAGAATATCCTGACTCCATTATGAGTTTAATCCCTTCCGGTATATTTTTTATATCCTGCATCTTTTTAAGAAGAGATAAAAGTATTCTTAATTTACTGGATGCCTTTATATTAATTTTCTCTTTTTCTATCACTTCCATAATTTCATTTATGCTATTCATAACGGAAATATAAGGCATCAATCTATCTGCTGTTCTGCTTCCTATACCTTCTGTCTGAAGAAATACCCTTTTCCAGGATACCTCATCCTTGATATTCTCCACCACCCTGAAATATGCCAAAATGTCCTTTATATGTGCCTGCTCAAAAAACCTTAATCCACCCCTTACAATATATGGTATTCTTAATTTAGAAAGAGCCATCTCAAGTTCTGCTGCCTGGTATCTTGACCTGAAAAGGATACCAATATCCTTTGGAGAAATGCCACTATTGAGAAGTTGAACCACACGTTGAGAAACAAAAAGTGCTTCATCTTTAGGACTGTAACATTTAACAACAACGGGCTTTACTCCTGTTTCCCTTACACTTTTCAGTGTCTTGGGATATTTTACACAGTTATTGGCTATGCTTTTACTGGCAAAGTCAAGAATCTGTGGGGTGCTTCTATAATTTATATCAAGATAGAATACTTTTGCTCCAGGATATATTCTGGAGAACTCCATAATATTGTTGATTGTTGCTCCCCTGAAAGAGTAAATACTTTGCGCATCATCTCCTACCACCATTATATTTCTGTTGACCCTGGCAAGTTGATAAAGGATAAGTGATTGTAATTTGTTTGTATCATGATACTCATCTACAAGTATATATCTGAAGTTTCGTGATATCTTTTCTCCTGCATTTTCATTCTTAAGAAGTTTATAGCAGAAATCAAGCAGGTCATCGTAGTCCATAAGGTTAAGTTTCCTCTTTGTCTTCTGGTAATTGCTCCATATTGTTTCAAGTCGGTGTATAAAGGAAGATAGGTCAGGATATCTTGTATTGATAACATCTTTAAGCCCCTCAACGGTATTGACAGATAAACTGAATATCTTTTTTATATCGGCTGGTTTAAGAAATCCTTCTATAGTATTCGGCTCTCCTACAATTTTCTTAATGACTGAGATACTGTCTTCCTCATCCATAATGGTATAGTTTGCAGAGATACTCAAAACCTGCCTATATCTTCTCAGCAACACATTTGCTATATGATGGAATGTTCCAGCCCATAGTCCGGATGGATATGAACCTAGGAGTTTCTCCATCCTTGTTATCATCTCTCTCGCTGCCTTATTGGTAAATGTAACAAGCAGTATTGATGATGGTGGAACGCCTTTTTCAAGCAACCAGCATACCCTGTATACAAGAACTCTCGTCTTTCCCGAGCCGGGTCCTGCGAGAACAAGACAGGGACCTTCTGCTTCCTTTATAATGCGAAGTTGCTCTTCATTTAATACCTTTTCATAATCAATACCTTCAGAAAGTTTTAGGTATGTCATCACCTTGCCCCTATGGTGAGATATAAAACCGCCATCCTTACTGCAATCCCGTTCGTAACCTGCTCCAGTATAAGCGACCTGTCCCTTTCAGCAATATCTGATTTTATCTCCACACCCCTGTTCATTGGCCCCGGATGCATAATGAATGCACGATTTTTTACTATCTTTTTATATCTTTCCTCATCAATACCATAATAATTGCTGTATTCTTTAAGAGATGTAAGAAAGTTTTCTTTCTGTCTTTCTTTCTGTAATCTTAAAAGATAAACCACATCTACATCTTCTAATGCATCATCAAGAGAGTAGGTGAGTTCTGCTCCCATCTTTTCTATCTCAGAAGGTACAATTGTGGGTGGTCCACAAACATATACATAAGCACCTAACTTTGTAAATCCCCAGATATTTGACCTTGCAACACGGCTATGGAGTATATCTCCTATAATAGCAATCTTTAAATCTTTTATCTTTCCTAAACGCTCTCTTACAGTAAAAATGTCAAGAAGTGCTTGCGTAGGATGTTCATGGCAACCATCACCTGCATTTATAACTGATGCAGAAACATTCTCTGCTATAATCTGTGGGGCGCCTGCTATAGAATGCCTCACAATAAAACAGTCCACCTTCATTGCCTCTATATTCTTGGCAGTATCTACTATGGTTTCTCCTTTAGATATGCTTGATGTGGACACATCAAAACTCAAAACATCAGCAGAAAGCCGTTTTGCCGCAAGTTCAAATGATGTTCTTGTGCGGGTGCTCGGCTCAAAAAAAAGGTTAACCACGGTTTTTCCCCTTAAAGGTGGGACCTTTTTCACACGGCGGGTACTTATCTCCTTAAAAGAGACAGCCATATCAAGGATGGTATCTATCTCATCCCTTGTAAGGTCCTCAAGTCCTATCAAATCCTTTCTTTTCCATTTCATTTTTTATCTACCACCAAAACCTCATCTACACCATCAATCTCTTTCATCTTTACCTCTACCATCTCACTCTTCTTCGTGTTTATTGCTTTACCAACAAAATCAGCACTTATAGGTAGTTCCCTGTGCCCTCTGTCTATAAGGACAAAAAGCTTCACCAGTGCAGGTCTTCCCATATCTGTAAGTGCGTCAAGGGCAGCCCTTACAGTTCTTCCTGTAAATAATACATCATCCACAAGTAGAACCTTTTTACCGTCTATATCAAAAAGAACTTCTGTCTCAGAAATAACAGGATGCGCACCTACGGTGCTGAAATCATCCCTGTAAAATGTAATATCAAGGTATCCAATCGGGACATCTTTTACTCCCAGATACCTTTTTATTCTATCAGCAAGCAAAGCTCCTCTTCTTCTTATCCCCACGATTGCTATATCCTTCATACCCAGCTCTTTTTTAATACTGGTTGCTAACTCTTTAATGATATATTCCATTTCTCTGGCACTTATTATCTTTTTCATATGTTTATAATACCACACTTTTTATTGCTTCGGAAAACATCTAAATTCCCTGTACAACCCTTCTCGCAAGGACAGAAGGAAGCCCTTTTTCCAATATTTTCTTTCTTGTAATCTCCACAGGGTATTCTACACGATGAAGGGTAAAAAGATGCTTTTCTGTATCATATATAGAGGCACAGGCGAAAGGAAAACCATCTCTTGGCTGTCCTGTGCTTCCTGTATTTATTATATATTTATACCCCTGTTCTATTTCTATCTCCATCTTACCACTGAAGTCAGGATGTATTACATCTATCCTGTCTTCTCCTTCTTTCCTGTATGCAGCGGGGATATGTGTATGCCCTATAAAACATATCTTTTTATCCAGCAGAGCAAATTCATTCATCGCATCTTTATCACTGATAATATATTTAAAAAGAGGTGATGAAATAGCAGCATGCACAAACAGAATATCTTCCACTTCTGCGGTCTCTTTAAACTCTCTGATACTTTTTAGGGAATCTGAAGTAATCACTTTTGCTGTCCATTCAAGAGAAACCCTTGCAATATCCTTAAAGGCAGTATAGTTCCCTGTTATAATACCTTCTTCATGGTTCCCTTTAAGTATAAGATTTGCTTTTATCTTAACAGTTCCAATGCACTCTTCAGGGTCAGGTCCATAACCCACTGTATCCCCTAAAACAGCAAGAAAATCAATCCGGCTATTAAGAAAAAGGAGGGTTGAATTGAGGGCTTCAAGATTTCCATGGACATCAGAGATAATACCTATCCTCATTAAGAGAAGTTCTCCTGATAATCCAGATACAGTGTTTCAAGGTCAAACTTCAGTTCTGCAGCACTCTCATATCTTTTAAACGGGTCCTTCTGTGTTGCCTTCACAATTATTGAATATATCTCTTCTCTGCCTCCTAACTTATCTCTCAGAAACTCATCCAGTAAGACCCCGATAGAATATATGTCACTTCTTTTATCACTTATACCCTTGACTCTCTCTGGTGCCATATATCCTTCTGTGCCACCACTATATCCGTTTTTCCTCCCGAACCATCTGTGTAATTTTTCCGCATAGCCAAAATCCGTCAGTTTCAGAATATTTAATGTCTTCCCTATAATAATATTTTCTGGCTTTATATCATTGTGGATAATACCTCTTTTATGTATATAGTCCACTGTATCTACAAGGTCAATAAATAATCTGATAAAGGTATCTGCCGGGATATCTATTGTCTGGGAAGCCATCCTCAAACTTATTCCATTTACATATTCCATAAAGATAGCCACCAGATGGTCTTTCCTGCCAACTCCATATACCTTTACTATATTGTTATGCCTCAAACCTGCCTGAATCTTTGCTTCTCTTATAAACTGTTGTATCTGGGATGGATGATTTCTGTATGGATGGAGAACCTTTATTGCCACTATATTGCCGTATTTACCGCTGCCACTACATCTATAAACAGTAGATGTTGCTCCCTGCCATATCTTCTCTTCCACTCTATATCCGTTAAAGACATCCCCTGTCAGTTTTACTACATACTCTGCCTTTTCCCTCATATTTCTCTCTTTCAGCAGGGGCAATATTATGGCTATAAAGTTTTTCCCTGCCTTTTTATTATATCATTTTTCTGGTTTTCTGACAAATTTTATGGATTTAACAATAGGGGGTCAGGTCTTGCTTTTTGCATCTCAGTCAATTCGTAATGGAAAAAGAGGAAGCAAAGAATTTCACCAGCAGTCAATCTTTATTTAGACCCAATGAAATTTGCGGAGTGTATTTGACAAAATCCGAACCGATTTCATTAACGGGCTCGGCGGGCGGAATTCCCCCCGAACCCCCTTTCCGCCCGCCTCGCCCGAAAGCGGAAGCGAAAAGGACGATTTCAAGTTTTTCTAAT
>JAMWCZ010000060.1 GCA_023819225.1 Candidatus Omnitrophota bacterium | reverse complement strand
AGAAATTATAGGAAATGTTGGAAAGATTAAAAGGGAAATGATTGTCTGACAAGGGAAAGAGAAATTTAGAATACGACATTTTATCTTTGAAGCACACGACATTTTATCTTTGAAACTACAGGCACAGATTGATTTATGAAAAATACTGGGATATAATAAATATACTATGGGGATAAAAAATGTGGAATCAATGAGGATAAAAAACCTCCCTGTATATATATTTCAGGATATAAACACAAGAAAATTGAAACTCAGAAAGGAAGGCAGGGATATTATTGACTTAGGTATGGGCAATCCTGACAGACCTGCACCAGAGCCGGTTATTGATAAACTTGTGGAGGTTGCCCGGGACTGCAAGGCGCACAGATATAGCGCATCAAAAGGTATACCACACCTGCGTAGAGAAATCTGCAACTGGTATGAAAAAAGGTTTAGTGTAAAAATTAACCCTGATGATGAGGCGGTTGTATGTATCGGCTCAAAGGAAGGTATAAGCCACCTTGCACTTGCTGTATTTGACAGAGGGGACATAGTTCTTGTTCCCAATCCCACATATCCCAGCCATCTTTACAGTGTCATCATTGCTGGTGCGAAGATAAAGGATATGCCTCTAACAAAAGAAAATGGTTTTATACCTGAATTAACAGATACTCTTGTTAAAGGACCAAGAAAGCCAAAGGCAATGATTGTCAGTTATCCAAATAACCCAACAGCACAGGTAACCGACCTTGAATTTTTTAAGGAAGTTGTAAGGTTTGCAAAAAAACATAATATCTTTGTTATCCATGATATTGCTTATTCGGAATTGTGTTTTGATGGTTATCAGGCGCCAAGTTTCCTGCAGATAGAAGGAGCAAAGGATGTCGGGATTGAGTTTTATTCACTTTCAAAGACATATAATATGGCTGGCTGGCGTGTAGGATTTGCGGTTGGGAATAGAAATATCATCAATGCACTGGCAAAACTTAAAAGTTACTATGACTATGGTATATTTACTCCATTACAGGTCGCCGCTATCACTGCGCTGAAACTTGAAAAAAAATATATTGATGAGGTTGTTGAGACATACAAAAAAAGGAGAGATGTCCTTGTGGATGGACTGCAAAGGATTGGATGGAAGGTTGAAAAACCAAAAGCAACAATGTATGTATGGGCTGAGATACCTGAAAGATTCAAAGATATGGGTTCTGTAAATTTTGCATTACATCTTTTAGAAAAGGCGGATGTTGCTGTATCTCCGGGTGCTGGCTTTGGTAAGTATGGTGAGGGATTTGTAAGGATTGCCCTTGTTGAAAATGAACACAGGATAAGGCAGGCGGTAAGGTCTCTGAAACGGCTTTTCAATAACTAATAAAAAATCCCTTGACAGGAGGAGTAAAAAAAGGTAATATAGAATTGAAGAAGGAAAATGCTCTTTGATAATTGAAGTACAGATAAAAGAAATAATAGCCATTCTGATTATCTTTCCGGAAAACATAGTCCATCTGTTATTACGGAATTATTATGTATTTGTTTTTATCATTACAATGGTCTTTTGTTATCTTTATTTCCCTGAAAGGAGGTGATAAGGATGAGCCATATATATCTGACTTTTCTGAATAATGCTGTGATTGAAAAGATTTATGAACTCAGGAAAAGAGGTAAGAGGTTAGAGGAAACAGATTATAGCTATAATAGTGAAGATGATGAGGTTCTACCGGTTAATCCCAATGATTATGAAGAACGGCTGGATAAGGGCTTTAAAATCTTTGAGATGGCACAGAGGGGCTATCCTGAAGATGAATGACAGGAGTAAAGTTTAGCCACTGGTCAGGATAGTTTATAATAACCTTTTCTATTACCTCTGCACCTTGAGAAACGAGGAAATCAATCTTTTCTTCTTCTGTTATATAAGAAGGGGGGGATGGTATTCTCTGAAAGAAAAATCTGTAGTTTTTACCTTCCCGTATAAGAAAACCAGCAACAAGTGGGACATTTGTTTTTATTGAAAGGGTTGCCGGACCACGAGGAAGTACTGTATCAATACCTAAAAATTTCACACGCATCCCCTTTTCTGTGAAGACCCTGTCTCCAAGAACTGCAAGAACCCTGTTTTCCTTCAGTGTCTTTAAGAGTTTTTTAGGATTTTCTCCTGTAAGGATTACTTCCAGCCCTTTGGAATTCCTTATTCTTTTACATATTCCTGTCACAGAAGCATTCAGGTATGGGATAGCAACTGCTGTAACCTTATATCCGAGTATAGAAGCCACAACACCTGATAGTTCCCAGTTGCCTATATGTCCTGTGAGTGCAATTACTCCGTTTCCTGCTTGCAGATATTCATCAAGAAGTTCTATATTTTCAATTCTTACCTTCTTTTCAACCATATTTTTATTCCATCTGGGAATAAAAAAGAAATCAGCTAAATATATTCCAAAATTATAAAATGCATTTTTAACAAGACGGTTTAGTTCCTTTTCTGTATAGGAAATACCATCTACTGCTTTTTTATAATCAAGTACAATCCGGATATTCTCCTGGACTATTTTCCTTGTATCTTTCTGTAAGATATATCTGAACTCAGCGGTTCTCCTTGCAATCCAGTATAACAGAGGCAGAGGAAAACACCGTCCCATAAAAGCCATCAGTGTATAGATAAGTGTATAATACATAGAAAGTCAGGGGAATTTTCCCCTGAAGCCCCTCCTGACTTTTTTGTTTTGTCTCTTTATAACAATTCCTTGAACTATTGGAATTATTTAAATTCCGACTATAATGCCTTTCTCTCTTCAATTGCTCTCTTGAGTGTCTGGGTACCCACATATTCTATTTCTGCACCGACAGGAAGTCCACATCCTAAACGAGAGTGTTTTATTCCCATACCTTTCAGTATTTCAGAAATGTAAGTTGCAGTATTTTCTCCTTCTGGTGTTGGATTTGTAGCAATGATAACCTCCTGGACAGGTTCTTCTTTGAGACGCTCTATTAACTGCGGAATAGTAAGTTTGTCAGGAGATATCTTTTCCAGTGGAGAGATACTTCCCCCCAGTACATGGTATAGCCCTTTAAATCCTGCCTTTTCTATAAGGACCAAGTCCTTCACTTCTTCAACCACACATAAAGTCCTTTCTCTTTTCTCATCCCTGCATATACTGCATACCTCACTTTCAGAAAGATTAAAACATTTTTTACATAGATGGACCTCTTTTTTAACAGAGATAAGATTTTCTGCGAGAGACAGGATAATGTCTTCTTTTTCACTAATAATATAGTGGGTAATTCTCTCTGCACTTCTCGGTCCTATCCCTGGAAACTTTATAAGTTTCTCTATAAGTTTTTCTACCTTTTCAGGATAGTAGTTCATTTTTTAAAACCCCAGGGTTGATTTCATTTCAGAACTTATTATCTTTTCTATCTCTTTCTGTGCTGATGCAAATGTATTCCTAAAAAGTTTCTCAAGATACCCTTTATTTTCAGGTTTCAGGATATCAGGAGATATATCAACAGAAATCAGTTCCATCTTTCCATTAACAACAAGTTTGAGTTCTCCTTTTGGTGAAGAAACCTCAACTGTCTTTGAACGCAAGAGCCGTTCAAACTGTGCTGCCTGTTGTTTCAACTGTCCTATCTGCTTCAAACTATCAAATATGTTTCCCATCATTCCTCCACATTTATTATCTCTCCGTCAAAAAACTCAACTATCTTTTTAATTTCACCGTTATCCAATGGTGATTCATACTTACCCTCACTTATTAAACTCACCTTTACATCTTTTATTCCTGTTATCTTTACTAGTGCATCTTCAATGGTCTTTATATTGTTATGCTTGTTTTCAATAAGTGATTTGTGGAACTCATACTTTTTGCTGAAACTGATAAACAAGGTATTGTCCTTAAATTTTACAGGTGTTCCTTCTCTGAGCGCTGCTTCCAGTGTGGGCCTTGCCTTTTTAATCTCTGAGAGGATAACTTTCCACTGGCTTAATACCTCTTCTTCGCTCTGCATCACCACCTTTTCTCCTTTAACCGCATTATCAGAATGGCGTTTTTCTTTATCTGTCTTACCTTGAGAGAAGATACTTTCTTCCTTTATGGTAGATTTTTTCCCAGAGAACACCTCCTCATCCTTTCTCTCCATATTCTTCTGTGGCAGAGTGGTTTTATTCCCAAGCATATGAGCCAGTTTTATGAGGAGTATTTCAGAGAGGACAACAGGGATATTCTCCATATGAAGACGGTTTTTATATTCAATCACAATAGAAATAGCATTCAACAGAGTTTCTGTATCAACATCATTAAAGGAAAGGTATAACTTTTTATCTTCTTCTCCGATAGAGTTTTCACTTTCCCCTATTCTTTCAAGTATGATGACTTTGAACTTTTTGATAATTCCCTCAAGTATAATTGCAGGGTCTTTTCCTTCTGAAAGAAGAGTATGAAACAGGGACAGTAGTTTTTTTAAGTCATTTTCTCTTACAAGTATTAGTATCTCTGCTATACTTTTTTCTTCAACCAGACCGAGGAATTCTTTGACACCTTGATAAGAGATATGACTATCTTCTGCATTTACTATAAGTTGGTCAAGTATGCTCAGCGCATCTCTCATAGAGCCACCTGAAAATTCATATATTTCTTTAAGTGCTTCTTTTTCTATTGTAAAGCCCTCTTTTGTACATATCTCATTTAATTTTTCTACAAGTTCTTCATATCTAAATGGCTTGAAATTAAACCTCTGACATCTGGATATAATGGTGGAAGGTATCTTTTCAGGTGTTGTTGTTGCCAGGAAAAACTTGACGTAAGGAGGTGGTTCTTCAAGGGTCTTTAAAAGGGCATTCCATGCAGGCTCTGTGAGCATATGGACTTCATCAATAATGTATATCTTAAATCTTGCATTTGAAGGTGTAAGATTCACATTTTCCCGTAAACTTCTTATCTCGTCTATGCCTCTATTTGAAGCCGCATCTATCTCAAGGACATCCATAGAACTCCCTACTGTGATGGTTCGGCAGGACTCACATTTATCACAGGGTTTAACAGTAGGACCCTTTTCACAGTTTAATGCCTTGGCAAATATCCTTGCAACAGATGTTTTTCCTGTACCTCTTGGTCCTGTAAAAAGGTATGCATGGGCAAGTCGTTCTTCTGTTATTGATTTCTTCAATGCTTCGGTAATATGCTTCTGTCCCCATACCTCATCAAAATTTTTGGGCCTGTATTTTCTTGCAAGAACAAGATACATATTAACTCCTATATACTTCCTAAATATCTCAAAAGGTCAAGGAAGAATATTATAATTGCCAGAACCCCGGAAACAATTCCCTGAACAATCAACAGTACCTTGATATCTGGTTTGTATATCTTATGCGGGACAACAGCATAGTCCAGGACCTGAACAACAGGTGTATCGCGTGCCTCATTAATCTTTGCTTCTTCTAATTTTGCTGTGAGGAATTTATATACCTCTTCCTGTGTCTTCAGTTCTCTTAACATTCCTGTGAGTTCATCCTCTGAATAAAGTAATCTTGAGAGTGTTGTCTCAAGGTTCTGTATCTCTTTTTTTAGAAGGACCATTTCAAGACAATCACTCTTCAGTATTTCTCCTTTTTTCTGAAGTTCAAGTTTTTTATTTATAAGTTCTTCCATAATTTTTCCTGCCATCTGTGTAACCTGATTCAATTCTTTATCCGCTACAAGTTTCTCTCTGTTTTTTATGCCTGCAAGTTTTTCTTCAAGTGATTTTATCGTATTTTCTGTTTCTTTAAGGCGGCTCTCTATAAATATCCTGTCCTGCTTTGCAGTGGTAATACTGATTGCTTTTATTGTTTCATCCAGTCGCTGTATAAAGAAATTTGCTATATCTGCAGACCTTTCTGGATTTCTATCCACAACGGTTATCTCAATTACCTTTTCTTTTGTAAGAGATATGTTAGTGAGTTTATCAAACTTCTCTCTCGCACGGTCAATATTGCTCACATTGTATGCATCTGTAAGGTTGAACCTTTCTATAATGGCATCTTTCATACTTCTGCTTTTAAGGATAGAAAAGAAAAGTTCTGTATTTGTCCTTAACTGTGATAGCATCTTTTCAGAAATCTCAGACCCACCTGTTTCAATCTTCAATTCTCTTTCTGGCGGCTGAAGGATACTTGCGCTTGCTTTATAGTACTTGGGATAGACCAAGTATATAAAAGATACCAGTAGCAGGGTGATAATATAAAAAGCAACAACAAATTTGATATGGGGGGCAACTGGATTTTTCCCCTTTCTGTTATTTATTTTTTCTTTTTCCATTTTTAAATCTGCAATCTTTCCTGTTAATACACAGAGAGACCTAAACTTAACTGATAGAACATCTGAATAATATCTTTTAACACAGTTCTTTTTCTTTCCTTTACTTCAAAAGGTACAACAATTGTATCCCCTGGTTCTATCGTTGAAGTATCATAGCTTGCGGTACCATTTGCCTTTGCTATAAATATACTCTTTCTATCAGCATTCTTTGTATAACCACCCGCCTTCTGTATATAGTTGGTGAGTGTGTATCTCTTATTGAAAACTATATTTGTAGGTAGATTTACCTCTCCTGTAACTGCAACAGATATAGGGCTAACAGGTACATATATCACATCTCCATCTTCCAGTGGTATATCATACTCACTTTTTCCTTCAAACAGTATCTTATCATCAGTGATATTTAAAGGTATCCTCCCTTTTACTTCCATATCTTTCATTTGCTCAAGGTATATCCTTGCCTGTTCAATAAGTTGTTTATCATAGGTGCCTTCTGTCCTTTCGTATTCTTTTTTTAACATCTCTTCTTTTTCTTTTATAAATAAAGCAACCTGCTTCTCCTTTTCTGCCCTTATGGTCTCACGGAGAAATACAATACCCGGCAGATATGCATATTTTGTAAATCCGCCAGCCCTTTTCACAAGGTCACTCAGGCGGTCACCTCTTATAACAACATATTCTCCTGGATATCTCACCTGTCCATAGATGGTAACTTTTTTCTCCAGCCGTTCTTGTGAATAGATAAGAATTTTATCCATAGGGGAAAGGGTGATGTCATATTCCTTCTCACCTCTAAAAATCTTATCCGGATGGACTATTATAACCTTTTTTGAGCCATCTTCCTCTGTTCTTACAATCTCTGCTTTTTCTTTAAGCGCATATGGCAGGAAGTCATCTTCTTTCAGGATATCGCTTACCCTTATCCCTCTTTTCCATCCATAGTCGCCGGGTCGTTTTACAGCCCCATGGAGAGACACAACATAAAAGAGATTATCAGGGAGTGGTGGTAGAATAATAAGGTCCATATTTTCAACCTTGAAAGATTCTATTTTTGCAGGGTCAACATCTATCAGAATTTTTCCTCTTTCCCTGTCTATCCTTTCAACCTGCAGTCGTGAAAAGTCAGCATTTGAAAGTGCACCGCCTGCAAGTTTTATGACATCATCTATTGTTGAACTTTCCTTTAACTCATAGACAGCAGGTCTTTTTACCGCTCCCGTGATACCTACAAGAGATTCAACCAGAGGAACAAAGATGATATCTCCCTGAGAAAACTGTACTTCCGGGGTCTTTTCGCCTGATATAAAAAGAGGATATAAGTCATATTCCTGGATAGAAACATCCTTTTTCTTTATCACTCTTATATTTCTTAAACTTCCCTTATCTTTTGGACCCCCTGCTAATGCAAGTACTTCAAGGATACTGGTCATAGGAGTGACTATATAACTACCAGGTTTTTTTACCTCTCCTAAAACAAAGACCTCCTGTCTTCTTATAGCCCCCGTGGTAACAGAAACAGAGACATTTTTATATCTTTCTAAAATTTTTCTCTGTATGATATCCTTTGCCTCGCTCAATGACTTCCCTTCAATATAAATCTTCCCTGTACCGGGAATAAAGATTGCACCATCATTGTCTATCTTTTTTCTGTACTCTTCTTCAACTGCTCCCCATATATTAATCACTATCTCATCGTCTGTCCCGAGGATATAACTCTCCGGGACATAGAATCCTGTCTGTTTCATTTCTCCCTGTATAGTGGAGAAAACTTTAACGCCGAAAAAGTCAATGCCTTTATACTGAGAGAGGGAGTTGTCCTGCCCCTGAAGTATAAAGGATATCAAAAATATAGGAACAAATATAGATTTTTTCACCATTTCCCCTCCGGTAACACTCTCCTTTTTAATCTATCACTAAAAAGAAATAAGTCAAGCCCTGATTGTTCCCCCCACTTTACCACTGCGGGGGCGGGATTCCTTCCGCCCCCGCAGTGGTATAATGGGCGCACGTGGATTCGAACCACGAACCCCCGCGTTATCAGCACGGTGCTCTGCCCTTGAGCTATGCGCCCCTGTTAAACCTGCCCACCAAACCTTGTAGCCGTCGAATTTATGCGAAGAATTGTGCAATGAATTGCACCACTACATCTTTGTATCGTCTTTCTTCTTCAAAAATCCTTCAAGATACTCTTTTATAATATCTTTTGCACCCAAAGCAAAAGCGAGGGCAAGACCGAAGGCAACTGCTGCAAGAACAATAATAAATACATTACCTATAAATTCTGCCGCTATCCCTATCTGCTGCAATGCTATTACAGTTCCAAATACAACAATAGCAATCTGTGTGATTTTACCTAACAGAGATGCCTTTTGGATACCAATATTACCTGTAGATGTCCGAACAATACCGCTAAAGAAACTACCAAGGAATATGGAAAAGAGAAATATCAGCAACCCCAGAATGAATTTAGGGATAAAAGCAAGCAATCCATCCACAACAGAACTTGGTATGTCTACACCGGCAAAATTTACCGCGATAAAAACAACCACAAGCATTGTAATCCAGTAGACAGCAATACCTATAAGTTCTGAGATATCCTTTGTTATATTCCCCTTTTCCAGCATTGTCTTCAGTCCCGTGTCTTCTGAAAGCTTATCTACCTGTAGAAACTTAAATAATTTTGTGATAAGCAACTTTATAAACTTTGCCACTATCCATCCAATGATGAACACAACAAAAGCACCTAATACCCGAGCCACACCATTCCAGAACCTCTGAGCCACATCTTTAACCGGTTCATATCCACCATACATATTAACCCTCCTTTCCGCTCCTTAATAGAGCAGTTCTTATTACGTAAATATTTACTAAGCCCTGTTTTATATTTAATTTACAATCTTTTATTCTTTCCTGTCAAGTTAGCGCACAGATAGGGTAGACAGGTAACACTTTTTCATTTAATTTTTTGTTCAAAAGTCCCCACACCCTAAATCCTCTTTTTGCCC
>JAMWCZ010000059.1 GCA_023819225.1 Candidatus Omnitrophota bacterium | reverse complement strand
TAGTAATTTAGTAAAAAAAGGGATGGTTCTATTTTTAGAATTTAAGATGCAATATAGTAAACTTTATCTATACCAAGGATAGCAATGATAGCAAGGATAGAACCAAAATAATATTTATATTACATATTCTAACAAGGGGAAATAATCGTCAGGATGTATAAAAAACTATCAAAAACGAAGGAAGAGATATACATAGAATTTATTAATGGAATAATAGGAGAGAAAAACAGTATGAAAGGGGAGATGAATAGAAGGATGATATATTGCAGTGAGTAATTTATAGACAAGATGACTAAGGAATATAAGATTGATGCAGTAATCAGGTTGAAAAGTAAGCCAAGGAAGGAACAAAATGATGGGTAAAATAGAACCGTCCCCTTTTTCTGCTGTAAAGTGAAAAAAGCGATTGAAAGTAAAGATAAAAATTGTAAAGAAAAATAAACAAGGAGGGACCATGGGAAAAAAAGATATACCAAATCCAAGGATATCTGCCTTACTTTCTTTTCTCTTTAATGGATTGGGGCAGATATATAATGGAGAGATAAAGAAAGGGCTGACACTGATATTCTTTTCTGGTGTCTCTATGTTGGTTTTAATACTTGGAGCGGTTTTTATCTTCTATTTTATAAAGGGAGAGTTTTCTCCACTTACTTTTCTTGTCTGGGGTATTGTTCTTTTTTTCGTCGGGCTTACAGGTATGATAATAATAGGGATTTACAGTATCTCAGATGCATATTATAAGGCAAAAAGGATATGTGATGAATGTGAAAGGCGTGATATTTGACTTTGATGGGACAATTGTAAAGTCCACGATTAACTTTAAAAAGATAAAAGAAGAAATTTTGAAAGAGGCAAAAAAAAACAATCTGAAGATACCTGACAAAAACCTTCCTATACTTGAACTTCTTGAAGGGGTTAAAAGACAGAACAGGAAGTTTTATTTTTTGGGGCACAGGATTTTGAAACAATTGGAGATTAAGGCATCTGAAAAAACAGAGCCACAGAAAGGGGTTGTGGAGTTACTTAAAAGATTGAAGAAAGAAGGTATAAAGGTCGGGATAATCACAAGAAACTGCAGAGATGCTGTTGAAAGTGTAATAAGGAAGTTTAATATCCCTTATGATGTGCTTCTTACAAGAGATGATGTCAAAAAGGTAAAGCCAGATTCTTTCCATATTACAGAGTGCTTGAAACTTATGGGACTTTCAAAGAAGGATGTATTTCTTGTAGGTGACCATATCTTTGATGTGAGGGCAGGTAAAAAAACAGGGATAGTAAGTATTGGACTGAAAAATGATTATATCTCTGAAAATGATTTTTTGAAGGAAGGGGCTGACCTTGTTATTGAAGATATAGAGGAAGTAGAGTATATCACAGGAACAAAAGGATTTAAGACGGGTAAAATTCCAAACAGGTTTTTAAGGTATCTTCTTACAAGATACACATCAGGCAAGGATGATAAAAATATTTTAATTTCTCCCGGTGTAGGAATTGACTGTGCCATTTTTAAGGTGAGTGATAAGGTTATATTTGCCAAGGCAGACCCTATAACACTCACATCAAGAGATATTGGCTTTTATCTTGTTAATATAAATGTTAATGATATCTCTGTTATGGGAGGAATCCCTTTATATCTTTTGACAGCCCTTTTGTTTCCGGAAGGGACAACCTTTTGTGATATTGAATATGTATTTTCCCAGATAAGCAATGAGTGTAAAAGGTTTGGTATAAAGTGGATAGGCGGACATACTGAAATTGTAAGTGGAATTAAAACCCCTGTATCTGTAGGATTTCTTACAGGGGAAAAGATAAAAAGATTAAAAAAGCGGAGGATAAGGGCAGGGGACAAAATTTTCCTTGTTAAAGAGATAGGGATAGAAGGGGTATCTATTATAGCAAGGGAGAAATATTATGAACTTAAAAAGAATTTTTCTGTGAGATACATTGAAAGGGTCAAAAATTCAGTCATCTCTCCGGGAATAAGTGTATTTAATGAAGCAAAGATGCTGTGGGAGAATTTTGATATAAAGTACATCCATGACCCGACAGAAGGAGGAATTTCAACCGCGCTTTATGAGATGTCAGAGGCAAATAATATCGGACTTTTAATCTATCCTGAAAAACTTAGGTTCTATCCTCCTGTTGTGAAATTTTGTAAAATTTTTAATCTTGACCCGATGGGGATAATATCATCTGGCTGTATTATAGGGATTGTAGGGGAAAAAGAAGAGAATGAACTCCTGACTTTTTGTAAAAGGGAAAGGATAAAGATTGAAATTATAGGAAAGGTAATAGACCGAAAAGGTGTCTGGTATATAAAAAACGGTACAATCTACCAACTCCCTACTTTCACCAGAGACGAAATCAACCGCTTATAAGTTCAAAACTTTCTGCCGTCTTTCCAACCTTACTTATTTTATCTTTTAACCCGTGCATTCCCTTCCCATATACTCCAGATTTCTTCTTCGTTAAGTGGCTGTCCGTAATCCGTTAAAAGTGTAACAACCATTGCGCCGCAAGCCCATCCAAACTGTATCCATTTCTCTGTTTCCCAGCCCTTGAGGATGCTATACAACATCCCGCCAACGAAGGCATCTCCACCACCAATCCTGTCAAGCACACCTATCTCTCTTGGTTCCACAACATACCATTCAGAACCGACAGACATAATTGCTCCCCAGAGATGTTTTTGAGCACTTACAACCTCTCTGAGTGTGGTTGCATGGACTTCTGTGTCCGGGAAACTTTTCTTTACACGGGATATCATCTCCTTAAAACTATCTATCTGTGCCTTAAGGTTTTTACCGCCTGGAGGAGGTCCTTGAATACCAAGGCACAACTGGAAGTCCTCTTCATTACCAACAAGTATATCAGAAACACCTGCAATTTCTGTAAATATATTATGAAGTTCCTTTTCTCTGTCTTTCCAGAAGGAAGCCCTGTAGTTTAAGTCAAATGATATACGGGTTCCATATTTTTTAGCAACCTTGGAAAGTTCAAGGCAGAAATTTCCTGTTTCAGGCGAGAGAGCAGCAAAAAGCCCTGACATATGGACAATTTTCACACCTTCATCTCCAAATATTCTTTCTAAATCAAAGTCATTTGGTTTTAACGTCCTTCCTACCTCACCTGCTCTATCATTCCATACCCTTGGTCCACGCGCACCATATCCGGTATCTGCTATATTAAACTGATGTCTGTAACCCCATGGACCACCCTGTGAGACCTCCTTCGCTTCTACATCTATTCCCCTGCTTTTCAGGTTCTCCTTTATAAATCTTGCAATTGGACTTCCTTTGACAAACGCAGTGAGAATCTTCACCGGCATTCCGAGATATGAACTTATACTTGCCACATTTGATTCAGCACTTGTTGCCTGCATTATAAAAGTGTTGCTGCAATGTACTGGTTGATTATTAACAGGGGTAATCCTCACTCCCATACTTGTAGGGACAAGTAATGCATACCTGCTATTTTCTCTAAGTTTCATATTTCCCTCCTCTCCTTTTTTGACAATATTTATCTATTAATTATAACATATCTTTGAAAATAATGAATTCCAGCCACTCTGATGAAACTTCAAGAAAATTCTTTTTTTGTGAGTTTGTAAATAAATGACGCCGATGTAGAATTTGAAGGAAGAAAGAATAGATATAATGTAAGATAAAATCCTGTAAGGGAGCAAAATAATGGAAAAGATGAAGATATGTCTTTTGCTAATCCACGAAGGTATAGGTAAAAGTATTTTTGATGATAAGATTATAGATGAACTTAAAAAGGTAGGGGATGTCTCTATATGGGATGGTAAGATGTCTGTACAGATGTTCTGTAAAGGTGCTGATATTATAATTACCACATGGGGGGTCTCCTAAACTAAATATTTCCATACTTGAATCTGCGCCATCTCTTAAGTTTATCTTTCATTCAGCAGGGACAATAAAGACAGTGGTTGCTCCCGGGTTGATGGAAAGAGGTATAAAGGTATCTTCTGCATCAAATATACTTGGAAGAAATGTTGCTATTACAACATTCGGGCTTGTTCTTGTATCAATAAAAAAGATACCATTTTGGAATGAATATGTAAGAAGTACCGGTAAGTGGAGGAAAGATGAATTTCTGTTAAGGTATACAAATGAAATCGGGACATCTACTGTGGGTGTTATTAGTATGTCTAATGTAGGGAAAAACCTTGTTCAATTGCTAAAAAGTGTTACTGGTAATATTCTTGTATATGACCCTTATTGGAAGAGTGAGGAGATAGAAAAATTTGGTGGGGAAAAGGTAGAAAATCTTTATAAAATAGCAGAGATGTGTGATGTAGTTGCCCTCTGTACACCGCTTTTGAAAGAGACGGAAGGTATGATAGGCAGGGAGTTTTTCCAGACAATGAAGGATGGGGCAGTATTTATAAATACAGCAAGAGGAAAAATTATTGATGAAGCAGCCCTCATAGATGAACTGAGAAAAGAAAGAATCTTTGCCTGCCTTGATGTAACAGACCCTGAACCACCTTCCTCTGAAAGTCCTTTAAGGAA
The DNA here is from genome assembly GCA_023819225.1 of Candidatus Omnitrophota bacterium. Lineage (GTDB taxonomy): Bacteria > Ratteibacteria > UBA8468 > B48-G9 > JAFGKM01 > JAAYXZ01. Next base: position 4,790 of record JAMWCZ010000059.1, on the reverse strand, counting down.
ACTTAAAAATGTTTTACTTTCTCCCCATATTGCAGGTATAGTAAACTCAGCACTTACTGATGAAAATTTTGTGTGAAAGAGATAAAAAGATTTATAAACGGTGAACCCCTTGTAAATGAAATCATTTTAGAAAAACTTGATATTACCGTCTGATGCTTCTTTCCCTTTCCCTATATTCCCTTAGTAAAATAATAATTTATGAAACTGATTTCAAAAATGACTTGACAGACATTTTAACTTATGTTATAATATAAAAAGTAAAATATTGAAACTGGTTTCAAAATGAAGACGATATACGATATAGCGAAGAAGGTAGGTGTATCTCCTGCAACTGTATCAAGGGTGTTGAATAATGGTCCTGTAAAAAGTTCAACAAAAGAGAAGGTATTAAAAATAATAGAAAAGGAAAATTTTATTCCTGATAATAGGGCTGTCTTTCTGAAGAAAACAACAAATCAAAAGATAGGATGTATCATTCCTGATGTAATAAATCCCATTTACTCTTATGCAGTAAAGGTTATACACGACTATTTGTGGGAAAGGGCTTATCACCTGATATTAGGTAATTCATACGGAAAGATTGAAGAGGAAAAGAATATATTGCAGATGTTTGAAAGGGAAAGGGTTTCAGGTGTATTGATTGGTACCTGTGAAGGTGAAGATGACAGCACACTTGTTCCTGTTTTCAAAAGAATGATTGGTTACGGAATAAAGATAGTGCTTGTAGGAAAGAAGAATTATGGGCTTAAAGTTGATACTATAAGTGTAAATAATATTTCAGGCACATATAAAATGACAAAATATCTGATAAAGGCAGGAAGAAAAAAAGTCGGATTTATTGCAGGTGATAAAAATTTAAGGGCAACGAAAGAAAGATTGGCCGGGTATATAAAGGCATTGAAGGAAAAGGGAATACCAGTTGATAGAGAGGTTGTGATATGTGAAGGTGATTATAAGATGGACTATGGAAAGAAGTGGGCGAAGGAATTAAAAGGAAAGGTAGATGCAATTGTCTGTGGAAATGATTTAATGGCAATAGGAGCGATGAAGACAATAGAAGAAAGTGGTTTAAGAATTCCTGATGACATTGCTGTCTGCGGATTTGATGATATATATCTTGCCTCTCTGGTTAAGCCATCCTTAACAACAGTCCATCAGCCGATTGAAAAGATATGTAAGATTGCCTGTGAGAGATTGATGGGCTGGATAGAGGGAAGAATAAAAAAGGCAGAGGAGATAATCGTAGAACCCGAAATAATTGTAAGGGAGAGTGCATGAAATTGGACTATTCTGATAAGATTTATGGATGTTTTTTAGGGAAAAGTATTGGTGGAAGTATAGGTGGTCCACTGGAAGGGAGGAAAGAATTTTTAGATATTTCTTACAGATTGCCTGAAAAAATCCTTCCCAACGATGACCTTGATTTACAACTTGTATGGCTGGATATTTTAAAGAAGAAAGGGATAAAAATAACTGCTGATGACCTTGTAAATGGATGGATAAATAATATTACCTATCCTTTTGATGAGTATGGAGTAGTAATAGCAAACCTAAAAGCAGGACTTAAACCACCACAAACAGGGATATATAACAACTGGTTTTTTGAATGTATGGGGGCACCAATAAGAAGTGAGATATGGGGATGTATTTTCCCGGGAATGCCTGAGGTTGCTGGATACTATGCATACCTTGATGCTTCTGTTGACCACTGGAATGAGGGTGTCTATGGAGAGGTATTTCTATCTATTATAGAATCAATTGCCTTTAGAGAGGATGATATAGAACAACTGATAAAAAAGGGGTGTGAATATCTCCCAGAAAAATCAAAAGTGAGAAGAGTAGGAGAGATGGTTTTGGGGTTATACGTAGAAAGAAAAGATTTAAGAGAGACAAGGGAAAAGATATTAAAACACTTTGGACACTATAATTTTACCCACTGTGTTCAAAACATTGGCTTCATTATATGTGGACTCTTGTATGGAGAAGGGAATTTTTTAAAGACAATTGTGGAGGCAACAAGGTGTGGATATGATACTGATTGTACAGCAGCAACAGCAGGAGCAGTTATAGGGATAATACTTGGTAAGGAACAGATAGAAAGACAAATAAAAACAGAAATAGATGACAGAATAGTTGCTGGCTGGGGAATAAAAGATATAGATGTTCCAGCGGATATAGATGAATTAACAGGGGATATATTAAAACTCATAGAGAAGACAGAAAAGGAAGAAAACCTCCCATATATTGGAAAACCATTTGAACTTCCAGAGATATCTGAGTTTGAAAAGCCACTGAAGATAAAGTTTGAAATATCAGATGTGTTTGAAGAAGTGGATGATATAGAAGAAAGAATTCTTTCAGGTGAGTATGATGGATTTAAAGAATATACTTTTGATACAATGTTCATACCCCTTGAAAGGTTTTTTAATGGAAATAGAGGAAGATTATTTTTAAAGACACAGATTGAGTTTGGAAAAGAAAAGAAGGTAAAGATATATCCTGCCACAACAGATGGTATAAAGATGTGGATAGACAAAAGGAAGGTTCTTTCATACCACCAGCACAGTGAGTTTATGCCTGCCCCTCATAGGCCGGGTAGTCCTTTATATGAAGCAGAAATGGAAAAGGGAAGATACGAGATTTTACTGGAAATTATGAACTGTAATAATACCCCTGACTTTGCATTTATCATAGCAGATGAGAAAAACCACTTAATCTATCTTAACGGAAATAAAATAGTTTGTGAAAAGGAGGTGATGGGAAAAGGCGTGAGATGTGAAAAATTTCCCTCACCCTAACCCTCCCCCCACTGGGGAGAGGGAAGAAAGGGGTGAGGGGAGAAAGAAAAAAGGCGTGATAGGTGAGAAAAAAGAAAGGAGGAAAAGAAGATGGAAAGAAAAAATAGAAGTTTTGGGTTCACGCTTATAGAGTTGCTTGTGGTGGTAGCAATCATTGCAATTTTAGCAGCGATGTTGCTACCTGCACTGTCACAGGCAAGAGAAAGGGCAAGACAGGCAGCTTGTATGAACAATTTAAAGCAGATTGGGATGGGATTACTTATGTATGTAGATGATTATGAGCATCTTCCTGGTGGAGATAATTTTGCTACTGGGATAGGAGATGATAGGTTCTGGTGGGGTTTAACAGATAATTATTTAGGAGCAGCACCCATGACGTGGGCTACTGGAAGAAAAGTATGGAGGTGCCCAAGTAATAAATATCATCAATTCAATTATTCTTGGATTTCTTATGGATGTAATGTGAATATTATGTATACGACAAATCCGCCATATACCAGCACACGTTGGGGTGCTAAATATAGTAGAATTAAAAGACCAAGTAGGGTAATTATGGTGGCTGATTCTAACAATGATGGTTATTATGATATGTTTATAAATGGATTTGCAGATGATTATACTGTTCCACCTTCAACATGGAGTAATGCGCCTGGTAATAGGCACAGTGAAGGTTGTAATCTTTTATTCTGTGATGGACATGTAGAATGGAGATTAAGGAATACAGTATTTTTAAAAAAATCAGGTGGCTGGTACTGGGGAGACCCCTGCCCTGAAGACCTGAAATATTTATGGGGAGCAAACTGGAATGGAGCCAACCCACCTTATTATGAAAGGTAATAAATGAAACATAGAAAATTGGCGATATATATTGACCAGACAAGAAAAAATTTTTTTGATTTTATAAAAAAAGTTAAAGAAGCAGGATTTGATTATATCTGTTTTCAGGATTCAGAATTATGGATGAAATTGAATAAAAGAGAAAGATTGAAAAAAATAGAGAAAATAAACAATCTCTGCAAAAAAATAAATTTAATAATTCTTGCTTATCATTCCTGCCCGGTTCTTTTGTCCTTAGAAGAAAACCAAAAAGATAATTTTAAACAACATTTTGATTATATTGATGAGTTAAAAAATTTTGGTATTTATTTTTGGGTACTACATAATCGTTCAATAAAAGATGAAGAAAAACCCTGGATAAAAATAAAAGAAATAGGGAAGAAGAAATTTGATAAATTAACATCCTTTGTTTTAAAAGAGTTATGTCAGTATGCTTGTCAATATAATATTTCTATTGCTTTAGAAAATGTCCCTTATCTTTACACAAAAAAAATCTCAGATATTTTAGAAATAATTGAGAAAGTTGATGAAGAAAATTTAGGTGTATGTTTTGATTCAGGGCATAGCAACATTTGTAACTTAGATTTAAAAAAAGAGATTTTATTATGCAAAGATAAATTATTTACAACACATTTTCATGATAATTTTGGGAATAGAAAAAAGGTATTTATTGATGATAAAAATATTTCAAAATATGATTTACATTTAGTTCCTGGTCTTGGAACTATAAACTGGATAGAAGTAAATAAAACACTTAATAAAATTGGTTATAATTATCCGGTTGTTTTTGAAGGAATAAAAGGGATAAATAATGAAGAAGAACTTTTAAAGATAACAGTAAAATTATGGAGAAGTTTTGAAAAATTAACAGAGAGGTGAAAAATGTTTAAAAAATTATTATTTATTGTTTTGTGTCTGTTTTTTAGTTATAAAGTTTCGGCAGAAGAAAAAAGTTTGATATTTTCAGATGATTTTAGTGGAGAAAAAATATCAGATAACTGGAAATTAGATTCACCGCATTCCTGGGAAATAAAAGATGAAGTTTTAATGACTACGAAATATGGAGGAAGCGCATCTATAAAAGAAGAACTACCAGAAGATATTATAATTGAAGCAAGAGTTAAACCAATAGAGCCAAATCCTGAAATGAGTGGC
>JAMWCZ010000058.1 GCA_023819225.1 Candidatus Omnitrophota bacterium | reverse complement strand
GGAGAGGGGAGAAGAGAAAAATAAAGGGGTGAGGGAGATAAAGGGGCGCGGAGGGAGTATAATGTGTAGCGGTTGGACTAAATTTTCCTCTTATGGTAAGAGGGGCTGGGGGAGTTAGAAATGCCTCATAACCCTTTTCCTTAAGGGAAAAAGTAAAAGGGAAAATAGTAAGAATAACCACTACAAAATAAAAATGGAGGTAAAATGAAAAGAAAAATAATTGAGATTGATGAGGAGAAGTGTAATGGATGTGGTAATTGTATACCAGATTGTCCGGAAGGCGCCTTACAGGTTATAGATGGAAAGGCACGGCTTATAAGTGATCTGTTCTGTGATGGGCTCGGTGCCTGTATTGGTAGTTGTCCACAGGGTGCTATAAAAATAGTGGAAAGAGAGGCAGAACCATATGATGAGAAGAAGGTAATGGAGAATATTGTAAAAAAAGGGGAAAATACAATAAAAGCACATTTAAGACATCTGCATGAACATGGAGAAAAAGAATATTTGAAACAAGCACTTGAAGTTTTAAAAGAAAAAGATATTGAGATTGACAGTAGTGAAATTTTTGAAGTTCCATGTTGTCCTGGTATAAAGATTATTGATAGAACAGAAAAGGAAGGAGATGTTGAAACAAATATAGAGATTAAATCACAATTAAGACAGTGGCCCATTCAATTACATCTTGTAAATCCAAAGGCACCGTATTTTAAAAAGGCAGATTTGTTATTTGCTGCTGACTGTACTTCTTTTACTTATGGCAACTTTCATAATGATTTTATAAAAGGAAAAACAATAGCGATTGCCTGTCCAAAACTTGATGAAGGTATTGATAGATATATAGAAAAAATTAAGCAGATTGTTGAAAACAATAATATAAATACAATTACAGTTGCTATAATGGAAGTTCCTTGCTGCAGTGGATTGTTAAATATCGTTGAAGAAGGTGTTAAGAAAAGCGGGAAGAAAGTTCCAGTAAAAAAAGTTGTAATAAGTTTAAAAGGAGAAATTTTGGAGGAGAACTGGTTATGAATCTTTCAAAAAGAACGAGATATGGGGTGAGAGCGTTGATAGACCTTGGGCTCTATTGTAATAAAGGAAAGCCAGTTTTGATTAAGGAAATTGCAAAAAGACAGGGGCTTTCTGAAAGATATTTAGAGCATATAATGCTTTCCCTGAAAAAGGCGGGATTTTTAAGGAGTATAAAGGGTGGAAAAGGGGGCTATGTGTTTTTGAAGGACCCAGGAGAGATTAAAATTAGAGATGTTGTTGAGGCACTTGAAGGTTCTCTAATTCCTGTTGAGTGTGTTGAGAAAAAAGAGATATGCGAAAGAAGCGTTAGTTGTGTAGCAAGGGATTTATGGTGTAGTATAAGGGAAGAGATACTGAAACTGCTTGATAGAACTACTTTGAAGGAACTGATAGAAAGACAGAAAATAAGAAATAGGGATAAAATAGAGGCGGTCCATTACGAGATTTGAAAAAACGGAGGGATAAATGAAAGTTGCGGCGGACATAACAAAGTTGATAGGCAATACACCACTGGTAAAGATAAATAAGATAACAGAAGGTTGTTATTCAGAGGTTTATGCAAAACTGGAGTTTTATAATCCCTGTGGTTCTGTAAAGGATAGAATTGCTGTAAGTATGATAGAATACGCAGAAAGGAAAGGGTTGGTAAAAAAAGATACAGTAATAATTGAACCAACCAGTGGTAATACAGGGATTGGACTTGCTTTTGTTTGCGCGCAAAGGGGATATAAATTAATTCTTACAATGCCGGAAAGTATGAGTATAGAAAGGAGGAAACTACTATCTTTATTTGGTGCAGAGATTGTCTTAACTCCAGCAGAAGAAGGGATGGCCGGGGCGGTTAAAAAGGCAGAAGAACTTTTAAAAAAATATAAAAATTCATTCATCCCACAGCAGTTTAAAAATCCTGCAAATCCAGAGATACACAGGAAGACAACAGCAGAGGAGATATGGAAGGATACAGATGGAAAGATTGATATATTTGTTGCAGGTGTGGGGACTGGTGGGACTATTACAGGGGTAGGAGAGGTACTTAAAAAGAGAAAGAAGAATTTGAAAATTGTGGCAGTTGAGCCAGAGAAGTCCCCGGTTTTATCAGGAGGTAGTCCAGGAAGACATAGCATTCAGGGTATAGGAGCTGGCTTTGTCCCTGAGGTATTGAATAGAAAGGTTATAGATGAAATAATAAAGGTATCAGATGAGGATGCCCTTGCAACAGCGAAAATGATGGCAAGAGAGGAAGGTATCCTCTGCGGTATCTCGTCAGGTGCTGCGGTTTTTGCTGCAATAAGAGTCGCGAAAAGGGAAGATAATAAAGGGAAGATAATGGTTGTTGTTCTTCCTGATACAGGAGAAAGGTATCTATCGGTTTTTTGACCCCTCACCCTGTCCCCTATCTCTGATGGGGGATACCCCTCACCCTTGCCCTCTCCCCGATGGGGAGAGGGAATAAGGTGAGGGAGAAAAGGAAAAGAGGTGGCTGGTAATGATATAAAAGGAGGGACGATGAAGACAATAAAAGAGATAAATGAGCGGATTAAGGAAGGCAAGGCAGTTGTTGTTACAGCAGATGAGGTTGTGGAACTTGCCAGAACAGCACCTGTAAAAAAGATTGCAAAGGAGGTGGATGTTGTAACTACTGGAACATTCGGTCCTATGTGTTCTTCCGGTGTGTTTTTAAATTTTGGTCATTCTAAAAAAAGGATTAAGATGGGTGGTGGCAGGGTCTATCTTAATGGTGTGCCTGCCTATACAGGACTTGCTGCTGTGGATGTATATGTGGGAGCAACCGCTATACCTGATGATGACCCGAGGAATAGTGAACATCCTGGTGAATTTAAGTATGGTGGCGGACATTTGATAGAAGACCTTGTAGGTGGAAAAGAGGTTGAAGTTGTGGGTTCCGCTTATGGGACTGACTGTTATCCGAACAAAGGTTTGAGGACAAGAATTACAATCAGTGACCTCAATGAGGCAATATTGTTCAATCCCAGAAATTGCTATCAAAACTATAATGTAGCAGTAAATCTTTCTGATAAGACGATATATACCTATATGGGGGTTCTGAAACCACGGCTGGGTAATGCCAACTACTGCTCTGCAGGACAACTATCACCACTCCTTAAAGACCCTTACCTGAAAACAATTGGCTTTGGCACAAGAATCTTTTTAGGTGGTGGGGTGGGATATGTTGCCTGGTGGGGGACACAGTATAACCCATCTGTTAAAAGAAGGGAAAACGGTATCCCTGTAGGTGGAGCAGCAACACTTGCCCTTATAGGAGATATGAAACAGATGAGACCAGAATACTTGAAAGGGGCATCCCTTACAGGATATGGAACAAGTTTGATTGTAGGGATAGGAATCCCAATACCTGTTCTTAATGAAGAGATAATTAAATGGGTAAGTGTTACTGATGAAGAGATATATGCACCTATTGTGGACTACAGTTATGATTATCCCAACTCAACAGGCAATGTGTTAGGAAGTGTAAGTTATGGAGAACTGAAAAGTGGAAAGATAAACTTTATGGGCAAGAGTATTCCAACTGGCTCACTTTCAAGTTATAAGAAGGCAAAGGAGATAGCAGGGATATTGAAAGAATGGATTAAAAGTGGTGAATTTCTTTTAACCGAACCGATTTTTTATTTCCCTGGACAGGACTCTGGATATAAGTTTAAACCAATGAGGGAGGTGTGAATATGGAAAAGAAATTTGTAATGCACTTTCCGCCAGTACTGGTGGATAAGCCGATAATATCTACAATAGTAAGAAAGTATAACTTAGATTTTAATATCCTTAAGGCGTTTGTATCTCCTGAAGAAGAAGGAACGCTTGTGATTGCCTTTTCAGGGGGAGAAAAAGATGTAAATAGCGCGGTCAGTGAGCTAAAAGATGAAGGGGTAAAGATTCAGATGATAGAGAGTGATATAAAAATGATAAGGGAAAGGTGTACTGACTGCTCTGTATGTGTTGGCTTATGTCCTGTTGGTGCACTTATGATGGATAAAGATACATATGAGGTAAAGTTTACCCCTGAAAAGTGTATCGCCTGTGAACTATGTATCAGAGGATGTCCTACAAAGGCGATGGTTTCCACTATATAGTAGCGGGGCAATTCATTGCATAATTCGTCGCATAAAATGCCATCGCTACAGATTTGGCGGCCAGGAATGCAGGAATGCGAGAAGGGAGAAAGGCGTGAGAAGTGAGAAGGGAAAAATCCTCCCCCTTGACGGGGGAGGATATAGGTGGGGGAGGAAGGGACAGGAAAGGTATCACCCTCACCCTACACCTCTCCCCTCAAGGGAGAGGATGGATAGGATAATTAGCCAAAATTTTTTGACGGTATCGTTTAACAGCAGGAGATAAAATATGGTATATATGGACTACAATGCAACAACACCCTGTGATAAGCGGGTGGTGGATGAGATGGTGCCTTATTTCAGTGAGCAGTTTGGAAACCCTTCTTCTATATATAGATTAGCGAGGGACGCAAAAAAGGCAGTAGAAAAAGCAAGGGAAAATCTGGCAAAACTTCTGGATTGTAAACCAGAAGAGGTATTTTTTACTTCCTGTGGCACTGAGGCAGATAACTGGGCAATCATAGGGACTGCCTTTGGTATGAGAGAGAAAGGGAGACATATAATTACATCAAGCATTGAACATCATGCAGTGCTTCATACCTGTAAGTTTCTTGAAAAGATGGGATATGAGATTACTTATCTTCCTGTGGATAGATACGGGATTGTTGATATTGAGATACTTAAAAAGTCCATAAGGAAGGATACAATACTTGTGAGTATAATGGCAGCGAATAATGAGATAGGGACAATCCAGCCGATAAAGGAGATAGCCCAGATTGTAAAGGAAAAGGGGGTTCTCTTTCATACTGATGCTGTACAAGTAGTAGGAAAGTTGCCTTTTTCTGTTAAACAGTTAGGTTTGGATATGCTTTCTCTGTCAGGGCATAAGTTTTATGGTCCAAAGGGAGTGGGTGCTCTTTATGTTAAAAAAGGTGTAAAATTAATCCCGTTTATTTATGGTGGGGGACAGGAAAGGAAGAAAAGGGCAGGGACAGAGAATGTTGCAGGAATTGTTGGTATAGGTAAGGCAGCAGAGATAGCAATTTCAGAGATGACGGAAGAAGGAGAAAAGATAAGACCCCTCAGAGACAAACTTGAAGAAGGGATAAAACAAAAGATACCCGAGATTATTATCAATGGACATCCTGAGAAACGGCTTTATAATACACTCAATCTGTGTATAAGGGCTGTGGAAGGAGAGGCGATACTTCTTCATCTTGATTTTGAAGGCATCTGTGCATCTTCTGGCTCTGCCTGTACATCAGGTTCTCTTGAGCCCAGTCATGTTCTTGTTGCCATAGGGGTTCCGGATATATTACTACACAGTTCTTTAAGGTTGAGTTTAGGCAAGCATAATACAGAAGATGATGTAGATAAGGTATTAGAAGTACTACCAGGGATTGCTGAAAAGTTGAGAAAGATGTCGCCTTTCTGGGGGAAGAAGTAGATATCTCTACCACCCCTCACCCATACCCTCTCCCCAGAGGGGCGAGGGTAAAAGAAGGGAACCCCTCACCCATACCCTCTCCCCGCTTGCGGGGAGAGGAGAGAAGGTGAGGGGAAATAGATAGGGGATTGATGAAGTGGAACAGGCATATAAAGAAAGTTAGAACAAGAAAAAAGAAAAAATGGACGAGGAAATAAAACGGTTAAAAAAAGAAAAGGATGCAATAATTCTTGCACATAACTACCAGATACCAGAGGTTCAGGATATAGCGGACTTTGTAGGGGACTCTTTAGAACTTGCAAGGGTATCAAAAAAGGTAAAGGAAAGAACCATTGTCCTCTGTGGTGTAAAATTTATGGCTGAGACAGCAAAAGTAATTTCTCCTGAAAAGACGGTACTTCTTCCTGAAATAGATGCTGGCTGTCCCCTTGCTGATATGGCAGATAAAGAAAGAGTTGTTAAGATGAAAGAAAAATATCCAGATGGATGGGTGGTATCCTATGTAAATACAACAGTAGAGGTAAAGGCGGTCTCTGATGTATGCTGTACCAGTGGTAATGCAGAAAAGGTTGTAAGAAATGTCCCTGCAAAAAGGGTTATATTTCTTCCTGACAAAAATCTCTGCTGGTATGTAAAAAAAAGGGTTCCTGAAAAAGATATTATATGCTGGGATGGATACTGCTTTGTTCATAGGCAGTTTACAGTGGAAGATGTGAAAAAGGCAAGGCAGTTATATCCTTTTGCAGAGATAATAGTTCACCCTGAGTGTGAGCCAGAAGTACAGGAATTAGCAGATGGTATATACTCAACATCAGGGATGTTAAAAAGGGCAAAGGAATCAAAGGCGAAAGAATTTATAATAGGTACTGAAGAGGGACTTTTACACCGTCTTAAAAGAGAGAACCCTGAGAAGGAGTTTTATTCTTTAGGAAGTGCAAGGCATTGCTATAATATGAAGAAGACAACCATTGAAAGTGTTAAAAAAGCACTGGAGGAGAGTAGATACGAAATAGTTATACCTGATGAGGTAATTGAAAAGGCAAGAAAAGCGATAGAAAGAATGATAGAGTATGTATAATAAAAATGAAAGCCCCTCACCCATACCCTCTCCCCGCACAGCGGGGCGAGGGAGATGGGGAGGATGGGCACTCACTCTGACCCTCTCCCCACTGGGGCGAGGGAATAAAAATGAAAGCCCCTCACCCGTACCCTCTCCCCTCTGGGGAGAGGATAAAGGTGAGGAACCCCCTCACCCCTACCTTCTCCCCTCTGGGGAGAGGATAAAGGTGAGGGGGATAAAAAGGGAGCAGATATGGACTATACAGAAAAGGTTTTTGAACATCTGAGAAACCCGAGGAATATGGGAAGGATAGAGGATGCCGATGGTGTTGGTAATGTTGGTAGTCCTGTGTGTGGTGATGTGATGAAGATATATATAAAGGTAAAGGACAATGTTATAGAGGACATAAAGTTTGAGACATTTGGCTGTGGTGCTGCAATAGCAACATCTTCTGTCCTTACAGAACTTGTGAAAGGGAAGTCAATAGAAGAGGCAGAAAAGATTACCAATAAGGATGTTGTAGATGTTTTAGGTGGATTGCCACCTGTAAAGATGCACTGTTCTGTTTTAGCAGAAGATGGACTTAAAGCAGCGCTGGAGGACTACAAGAGGAGGAAAGGTGCTGGAGGAAAGGGGCAGGGTAGTGGATGTTAAAGGAGAGATAGTGATAGTAGAGTTGGAGAAAGGAAATAATACACGTTGTGGTTCCTGTGGCATTTGCAGTAAAGGACAGAATGGTAGGTTTTTTCTGGAGGCAATAAATAACGGGATGGTAAAAACAGGGGATATTGTTGTGATAAGGATAGATGATAGCGCAGTGCTGAAAGGGGTGTTGTTTATCTACGGGCTGCCACTGGCAGGGTTTATTGCAGGGTTGATACTGGTGCATTATATACAGGCACTTTACTTAAAGGTGGTAATCTTTCTTTCTGTTTTTACAGCAATCTGGTATTATGGTTTAAAAAAGGGGCAGGAGATAGGGAAGCAAAAGAAACCAGAGATAATAGATATAAAGGAGAGCAAATGGAACTAAAAGAAAAGGTTGAGAAGGCATTGGAAGAAGTAAGGGGATTTTTACAGGCAGAAGGTGGGGATTGTGAAGTGGTGGATGTGGATGATAAAAATGGAAAGGTAAGTGTACGGCTACAGGGAAGTTGTAAGGGATGTCCATTTTCTGCTTTTACCTTAAAGATGAGGATAGAGGCAATTATAAAGGAGAGGGTACCTGAGGTAAAAGAGGTTGTCTCTGTTGAATGAGCCCTTTGTACCGCCCCCGCAGTGGAACAAAAGGAAAAAAGAAGAAAATGAAAAAGAGAGTGGTTGTGGGTATGAGTGGTGGCGTGGATTCATCAGTTACAGCAGTTCTACTTAAAGAAGAGGGGTATAATGTTAGTGGTGTGTTTATGAAGATATGGGATGAAAGATACAAAGGTCTCCTTTCCGGGCCTTCCTGTTTTTCGCCTGAATACAAGGATATTGAAGATGCAAAAAAGGTGGCGGAACTGCTCGGAATAAAACTTTATATTATAGACATTGCAAAAGAGTATTCAGATATAGTCCTTTCATATTTCAAAGAAGAATATCTTAGAGGGAGAACACCAAACCCCTGTGTAGTATGCAACCGATTTTTAAAGTTTGGATTTTTACTGGAAAAATTGAGGTGTGTGGAAGGCCACTTTTTTGATTTTTTTGCCACAGGGCACTATGCGAATGTGGAATATGATAAAGAGAAAGATAGATACATCCTGAAAAAGGGTATTGATAAAAATAAAGAGCAGAGTTATTTTCTGTTTCTTCTCACACAGAAGCATCTTTCTAATGTGCTATTTCCTCTTGGCAGATATAAAAAAAGCGATGTTAAAGGAATTGCAAAGAGATATAAATTACCAGTGAGTGAAAAAGCAGAGAGCCAGGATTTTATACGAGGCAGTAGGGTCCATTTTTTTCCAGACAGGGCTGAAACAGGAGAAATAGTTGATAAAAATGGCAATATCATAGGCAGGCATAAAGGTATTTTTTACTATACTATAGGACAAAGAAGAGGTATGGGTATTGCAAAAGGCAGTCCGCTGTATGTTATAGATATAGACGAGAGGAATAACAGGATAGTGGCAGGAGAAAAAAAGGATGTATATAAAAGGGAGTTTCTTGTGGAGAAGACAAACTGGGTATCTATTGAAGAGATAGCAGAACCATTGAAAGCAGATGTAAAGGTGAGATATAAACATACTGAGGGATGTGCCACCATATATCCACCTGATGATAAAAGTAAATGTGTAAAGGTGATATTTGACAGTCCCCAGTGGGCTATTACACCGGGCCAGGCAGCGGTCTTTTATAAGGGGGATATACTTTTAGGGGGCGGATTTGTTAAAACTGTTTATAGATAAAGGTTTTTGTGGTAATATAATAAATATTTAGCAGGCATTATAGAGAGAAGATTTTGTAAATCAAAGGAGGTGTGGGCTATGATTAATATGGAATCCAAACTCCTTAATGTTATGGAAAAAGGGCCATCCCAGAGGTTTGTAACAACAATGTTAAGTTTTGGATTGCGGAGTCCTATTACGAGAAGACATCTCATAGATGCACTTGAGAGGGCGACATATAAGATGTCTTTCAAAAGTTTAGATAGACCCGACAAGGTAAAGGAAGAAAGATATTATATGGGTAGTGCGCTTTTACGTTCTATTGAAAGGGCGTTTGAGT
>JAMWCZ010000057.1 GCA_023819225.1 Candidatus Omnitrophota bacterium | reverse complement strand
CCTTACTGGAAAAAGATTATTGTATGGTTTATCTTTACATTCATTATGGGGGTCTATGCATGGAAAAAGATTGAAAAAGGTATAATAAAGAACTGGTTGAGGGAGACGATGTTTTTTGTAAGGATAATCTTTCCACTTCTACTTGCAGGGGTTTTCATTGTAGGAATTATAGGAGAGGTTCTACCTCAAAATTGGATAGAAAGATTCCTCGGTGGAAATAGCATAAGGGCAAGTTTCTTTGCAACACTGATAGGTGCGACTACATACTTTGCAACTTTAACAGAAGCACCTTTTGTTGACAAACTTATGAAACTTGGTATGGGAAAAGGACCTGCCCTTGCCTTACTTCTAACAGGTCCAGGGTTGAGTTTGCCAAACTGGATAGCCATTTCTCGTGTCTTTGGGGTTAAAAAAGCGATTGTCTATGTTATAACAATAATAATCTGTGGAACAATTGTTGGATGGATTACAGGCAATTTTATTTTAAGGTAAGAAAAAGGAGGAGACAATGGAAATTTTAATAGTGGGTGCTGGATGTCCAAAATGTCAGGCAGTGGAAAAGGTTGTAAAGGAAGCAGTTGAAGAGATGAAGATAGATGCAACTGTTTCTCATCTGTATGATATAAGACAGTTCGCAAAATACGGGGTAACAATAACTCCTGCGGTAGTAATAGATGGGAAGGTTGTTCTTGCAGGTAAGGTTCCTTCAAAGGAAGAGGTAAAGAATATTATAGTCAATAAATAAAAATAAAGGAGAGGTGAAAAAATGGCTAAGAACTGGTATCCGGTAATAGATTATTCTAAATGCACCGGATGTCTTTCCTGTGTGGAGTTCTGTCCCCATAATGTATATAAACACGAGGATGGAAAACCTGCAGTTGTTAATCCTGACAACTGTGTGGAGTTTTGTAAGGGGTGTCAGAAAGGTGCCTGTCAATATGATGCAATTACCTATTACGGAGACAAAAATAAATAGGAGGTGTCCAAATGAAAAAAGGGCTTTTGCTCTGTGTCTGTCAGGGAACCTGTCCATCATTCAAAGGTATGGACATATTTGAGGTCTTAAATACTATCAGACGTGAAAAACTTGTGGACTTTGTATCTATTCATCCTCAACTGTGCGCAGATGATGGTGATGAGTTTCTTAATACACTAATGTCCAACAAAGAGGTTGATAGATTATTTGTAGCGGGATGTGACCCGAGGATGCAACAAAAGATGTTCAGGGATGCTTTTAATAAAGCAGGATTTAATCCTGAAAAACACTTTGCTGTGGATATCAGAAATATGACTACTGAGCAGGCGATAGAAACCATAAAAAAACTTATCTCTGAAAAATAAAGGAGCCAGTTGTGGGGAAAATAAATACAATTGGATTTATAGGTGGGGGAAGAATTACACGCATTATACTTGGCGGATTTAAAAACGCAGGAAAGATAAATGAATACAGATATATAATAAGTGATATACAGCCAGAGGTTCTGGAACGAATTAAAAGGGAATATCCTGAGATAACTATCACAGAAGATAACAAACAACCAACCTCATCTGATATAATATTTCTTGCAGTACATCCGCCGGTAATAGAAAAAGTTTCAGATGAAATAAAGACCTGTCTGACACAGGATAAAACTCTTATTTCTCTTGCTCCAAAAGTTACAATAGCAAAACTATCTGACATGCTCAATGGATTTAACAGAATTGTCAGGATGATACCCAATGCCCCATCTATAGTAAACAGTGGCTATAACCCTGTCCATTTCTCTGCAACATTCACACAAACAGAAAAAAAAGAATTGTTAGATATCCTGAATATCTTAGGAGAAAACCCTGAGGTTGAAGAAGAAAAATTAGAAGCATATGCGATTCTAACTGCAATGGGTCCCACATACCTCTGGTTTCAATTGTACAAACTTCAGGATATTGTAAAGTCATTTGGATTGTCTGAAAAAGAAATAGAGGAAGGAATAATAAAGATGATTTATGGTTCAATAAAAACAATGTATAAATCAGGACTTCCTCCATCTTCTGTAATGGATTTAGTTCCTGTTAAACCATTAGGAGAGGAAGAGGGGAATATAAAAATTATATACGAAAGGTGCCTGAACAACCTGTTCAAAAAACTTAAAGGATAGATTAACAACAATACGGGAGCGATAGAAATGGATAATAAAAAACCTGGAGTAAAAATTCCAGAGCAGTTTGCAAAATGGAAAGGTATTCCAAGAGAGGAGATTGACTGGCATCCAATAATTGATGAAGATAAATGTGTTGGTTGTGGACTATGTTTTACAACCTGTGGAAGGAATGTATTTGACTATGATAAGGATAGAAAAAAGGCAATTGTAGCAAGACCTTTACAGTGTATGGTTGGATGCACTTCCTGTGAGGTATGGTGTATATTTAACGCAATCAGTTTTCCTGATAAAGAGGTTGTAAGAGATTTTATAAAAACCAAAAAGATACTTATCCAGGCACGTGATGAAATTGAGAAAAAAATGAATGAATTAAACAAAAAATAGTGAGGATAGAAGAGAATGAAGATAGAAATACTGGGAACCGGATGTCCAAAATGTAAAGCGCTAACTGCGAATGCAGAAGCAGCCGTAAAGGAACTTGGAATAGAGGCAGAAATAGTAAAGGTGACAGATATAAAAGAGATAATGAGATATAAAATTATGCTGGTACCATCCCTTGTAATAGATGGTGTTGTAAAAAGTACAGGAAAGGTATTATCAGTTGAAGAGATTAAAAAACTTTTTTGAGATAGGAGGATTTTATGGCTCACAACAAAAAGAAAATACATTATAAAAAAAAGATACCCACAGATAAAATTGTTATAGGTATTATTGTATTTCTTGTTATGCTGATATTTATTGCCAAACAGGGGAAAAACAGTGCAGTAATGAAACAAGCGGAAAGTTCCATCTCTACAGAATACGTTGTTTCTGAAAAATTACCACATTTTGTTGAATTCGGCTCTGAAAGTTGTGTTCCCTGTAAGATGATGAAACCCATTATTGCCGAATTAGAAAAAGAATATTCAGGACAGATGGTGGTAAAGTTTATTGACATATATGAGAATCCCGGTATTACCGAGAAATATAATATAAGGGCTATTCCCACACAGATATTTTTTGATGAGGAAGGTAAAGAGATTGCAAGGCATATGGGTTTTTTCCCAAAAGAAGACATACTTGCACAGTGGAAATCGCTCGGATATGAGTTTAAGAAAGAAGAAAAAAAGTAATAAATATGCAAAACATTTTTGCTTTTCTAACACGTGCAGTTGAAGGAAACCCTTTAATATCTATTATCGCATCTTTCCTATGGGGTATATTAAGTATTCTTTTAAGTCCCTGCCATCTTGTAAGCATCCCGCTTATTGTGGGTTTTATAACACAGCAGGGAGTAAGTTCCACCCGGAAAGCATTCAAACTTTCCCTTATATTCTCTCTCGGTATATTCCTTACTATTGCCATAGTAGGTATTATTACTTCACTTTTAGGAAAGATGGCAGGAGACATTGGCAAATTGGGCAACTATATAGTCGCTTCTGTCTTATTAATAGTAGGACTTTATTTGCTTGACATTATAAAAATCCCTGGATTTAAAGGGATAAACCAGCCAGCATTAAAACACAGCGGGACATTTACTGCTTTCTTACTTGGGCTTATATTTGGTACCGCTATGGGCCCCTGCACCTTTGCTTATATGGCACCTATCCTTGCTGTTATTTTTAAGGTTTCAGGAACACAATTTCTATATGGAATTTTACTTATCCTGGTATATGCAGCAGGACACTGTTCTGTTATTGTGATTGCTGGAACTTCTGTTGAATTTGTTGAAAAATGTGTTAGAATGAATGAAAGAAGCAAGGTTGTAATAATTAAGAAAATCTGCGGTTTATTTGTTATTCTGGCAGGTTTATACATCTTCTGGAGTGCTTAATCTTTATTTAAGGATGGTGAAATGCCAACCGAGGAGGAAAAATGTTTGAGAAAATACTTGTGGCGACTGACCTGTCTTCTGCTTCTGAAGTTATTGTAAATTATATCGGTGAACTTCGCAAGATAGGAACAAAAGAGTGTGTACTTGTCCAGTGTATAAAGGCAAGGGAAGCAGCTTCCTATCTTATTGCCCAGGATGCAGAAATTCTTAAATCCGCTATGGAAAAACAGAAAAAAGTCCTTGAAAAACAGGGATTTACCGTAACTGTTGAGATAGCAGTCGGCACAGTCCATACAGAGGTTAACAGGATAGCAAAGGAACAAAATTGCTCTTTAATAGTAATTGGTTCACATGGACATTCTCTTGCGGGAGAAATCTTCCTTGGAGGGGTTGCTACTAATATCATACATAATTCAGTTAAGCCGGTTCTTATTATGCGACTCAAGAAGGACAAAAAGGGAACCTGCCTGCAGTGCGAAAACTGGAGTATAAACAGGCATATACTCTTTCCCACTGACTTTTCTCAGAATGCTGACCTTGCATTTACCTTTCTTGAAGAATTAGCAAAGACAGGAGTGGAAAAGATTACCCTATTACATGTCCAGGATAACTCAAAAATCAGTCCACACCTTGACTATAAACTTGAGGAGTTTAACAGGATAGACAGGGAACGGCTGGAAAAGATGAGGTCTAAACTTAAAGATGTAAAGGATGTGGATATAGAAATAGTTTATGGTATCCCTGTGTTAGAAATACTCAGAATAATAAAGGAAAGAAATGTAAGTCAGGTATTAATGGGAAGCCAGGGAAGAGGTTTTGTTTATGATATATTTGTTGGCAGTGTAAGTTATCAGATAGCAAGGATGTCCCCTGTTCCTGTTTTGTTTATCCCTATGAAGAGAGAATAACCGATATGTTTATCCGATTTTTAACTGAGACAATCCATCTCCTTAATGAGATGAGCCCTTACCTGCTCTTTGGCTTTTTGATTGCAGGGATATTGAAGGTTTTAATTCCTAAAGAGCGGATTTATTACCATCTTTCGCCTTCAAGTTTTTTATCTATTTTTAAGTCCACACTTATTGGTATCCCATTGCCGCTTTGCTCCTGCAGTGTCATTCCTGTCGCAACCCATATAAAAAAACAAGGAGCGAGTGACGGTGCAACAGTTTCTTTTTTGATATCTACCCCGACTACTGGTGTTGATTCAATACTTGCCACATATTCTCTTCTTGGATGGGTATTTGCGGTGATAAGACCTATCTGTGCTGTCTTTTCAGGACTTTTTGCCGGCACCATTGTCAACAAATTTAGCAACAAGAAGAAAATATATGAAAGTAAAAATAATTATGCCTGTAATATCTGTGAAAAAGAAGAGATACATACACATTCTGTTTATGAAAAGGTCAAGGGTACATTCAAATATGGTTTTTTTGAACTAGTTGAAGACACGGGAAAGTGGATTCTGGTAGGCATAATAATTGGTGGAATAATCTCTACATTTGTCCCGGAAGATATTATATCAAGATATCTCGGAAGGCAGTCATACTCTTATCCACTAATGCTGATTATTGGTATTCCTCTTTATGTATGTGCAACTGGCTCTATTCCAATAGCATCTTCGCTTATAGCAAAAGGAATGTCTCCTGGTGCAGGCCTTATATTCCTTTTTACAGGTCCAGCAACAAATTCAGCAACACTGATGTTTGTTTTGGGTAAACTTGGCAGAAGGAATTTCTTTATTTATCTGCTTTCAATAATTCTGTGGGCAGTTATCTTTGGTTTAATCATTGACTACCTCTGGATATTTCAAGCAGGTGAGATGATACATATTCATCAAAATAAACTTTTACCTCCATTTTTGAAAATTATCTCATCTATCCTGCTTCTGATTTTGATACTCAGGACATTCCATATCAGTAGAAAAGGGGAAAATATGAATGCCTTTAGTATTCCGGATATGAAGTGCACCCACTGTGAGAAAACGATAAAAGAGGCATTCAGTAAGGAAGGGATAGATATTGTTGTAAGTTTGAGAAAGAAAAGTATATATGTTCCTGAAACAATAGATCAGAAAAAGGTTGCAGATATAGTTGAAAAGGCAGGTTATACCCTATCTGTGAGAAAGGAGAAAGATGTCTGAAAGAAAACTTTCTGTATTTGAAGGATACCTTACTTTATGGGTATTTTTATGTATAGCCGGTGGTATTATATTAGGCAGGGTCTACCCGGACTTTGCAAAATTTTTAGATGGTCTGGCAATATATGTGAATGATGCCCCAGTTATTTCCATTCCTATAGCAATCTGTCTTTTTCTTATGATGTATCCTATTATGGTAAAAATTGACTTTGCAAAGGTAATTAAAGCGAGTAAAAGCGGAAAACCAGTAATCCTTACTCTGGTAGTAAACTGGGCTATAAAACCATTCACAATGTATGCTATTGCGTATCTCTTCTTAGGAGTTATATTCAGACACTTTATAGGAATATATGCTCTGGATTATGTGAAGATGCCATTTGGAGTGAACCTTGCGGTTGGTGCAACCTATGGAGAAGGTACCGTTGTGCTGAAAGATGGTGTCAAGATGCTTGCTATCCCTCTCTGGCGGAGTTATCTTGCAGGAGCAATACTCTTAGGAATTGCACCCTGTACTGCTATGGTGCTTGTATGGGGCTACCTTGCAAGAGGGAATGATGGACTTACACTTGTTATGGTAGCAATAAACTCACTCTCAATGTTAATTCTTTATGGCCCTTTGGGTGGTTTTCTGTTAGGTGTAGGAAAACTTCCAGTTCCATGGCAAGCAATGCTTCTTTCGGTAAGTATATATGTTGCCTTACCACTTGTAGCAGGATATTTCTCCCGTAGATTAATCATTGAAAAAAGGGGCGAAAAATGGTTCAGAGAAAAGTTTCTCCACTTTCTTACTCCAGTAACAATGTCTGCCCTTTTGTTAACATTGGTGCTTTTATTCTCTTTTAAGGGCGATGTTATTATTGCCAATCCTTTAACAATAATCTGGATTGCAATACCGCTTTTTATACAAACAAATCTGATATTCTGGATTGGATATGGACTGGCAAGAGTATTAAAACTCTCTTACGAGGATGCTGCTCCTGCTTCTATGATAGGCGCCTCTAATCACTTTGAGGTGGCTATTGCAACCGCCTCAATGCTTTTTGGACTGGGTTCTGGCGCAGCACTTGCAACAGTAGTTGGTGTGCTTATAGAGGTCCCCGTTATGCTTATGCTTGTAAAGATATGTATTAAAACTAAACACTGGTTCATCTCTGCTACATAGTTCCAGAATTATTTTTCATAGATGGGGTAAAAAACATTAATGTAGTTCCTGCAAGTCCCATAAAAACTGCATAGAGAAATCCCCACCTTGCACCCACAGCCATCCAGAGTAATCCTACTATTGTACTGGAAAAGAAGTCCCCTACTCCATTTACAACACCTAAAAGTCCGTAGGCAGTCCCTGCCCTTTCCTCTCCAATATAGTCCCTGACAGCAACCCCTTCTATAGTATCTTCCCATGCGATGAAAATACCTGAAAGGATAAAACAAAAGATAAACCATTTAACCGATGGAACTCCTATTGCAAATCCGAGAAATGCAACTACCGCGATACCATAACCTGCTGATAGATATCGTGTCCTTTTAAATCTATTGCTTAAAGCACCTATGGGGTAAGAGACAATAGCGTATATACTATTTCTTAATAGATAAAAAAATGTAGCATACCTTGCTGCTTCAAATCTTCCAAGGATACCTGCAAGAGATGTACTAGCACGTAAAAGCATAAGTGTAGGAGCAAAGTCAGCCATCCCAAAAATTCCGACAGATAAAAGGAAAAACCTGAAACTGGAAGGTATCTCTTTAAATGTTTTTGAGAACTGCATTTCTTTATTACCTGGGTGATACTTTTCTTTAACAAGCAAAGATATTGAGAGTACCGATAGGATACCGGGAATTAGTGTAAGGATGAAAATAAACCTGAATATACTATCCTCTCCTGTACTACCGGGTAAAAATGAGTTTATAAAATGAACTATCACCGTATTTGTAGATAGATATGTAAGAATAGCAAAGGCAGTAAGTGGCCCCGCTATTGCACCTGCTGTATCTAATGTCCTGTGTAGACCAAATGCCTTTCCTCTATATTCTTCATCAACTGACTCTGCAAGCATAGCATCTCTTACTGGTCCACGGATACCCCTTCCAAGCCATCCTATCACCCTGCCTATGAGAATTAAAGGCAGGGAGAATGCAAATACAAATAGTGCAATTGCTACGGCTGTCAAAGAATATCCGAATACAACCCACCTCTTACGATTACCTGTTTTGTCTCCAATATAGCCAGCAAAAAGTTTAACAAAACTTGAGGCAGCATCTGCTATACCTTCAATAAAACCAAGAGAAGATGCTGATAATCCAATCGTTTGCATAAATTGGGGAAGCACAGATGTAGCCATCTCATGGCAGAAATCACTTAAAAAACTTGTAAGAGAAAAACCTGCGAGGTTCCGGTTCAGCCATTTATTGTTCATTCTTATATTACCTATGCAAAAAAACTTCTATATTTTTCAGTAAACGTATAATCCTGCTTACAGCAGGGTCAAGATATTCTTTAAGAGATACGGAAACCTCTCCATACCCTTTCAGTCGCTTACTTTCTATTTCACATATCATCTCCCAGAGAGATGAAACCCTGCTTGATATAGAACGTTTTGTTTCATATCTTTTCTTTTTTATATTCAGGACTGTTGATATATTTTTTATTAATTCTTTTATTTCACCGGTTGTTTTTAACACATTCGCTTTTTCTTCCTCGTCAAGATTATTAACCACTTCATATAAAATACTCTTTCTGCCTTCTGTCCTGCATAAGTCCTCTATCTCATCTATAACTTCATTAAGGATTAAAAGCACCGAAGCAATTGAATTTTTCTGTGCCACTGTAATTTTAATTTCTTTTCCTTCCACATATCACCTCTTGCTTTTGTTACTTACCCTAAATTATAGCATAAACCCTAATCTTTTTGCATTCAGGTCTGCCCGTTATCTATCGGCAATTTTGCAACTTCGAAGTGCATCTAATCTAATATCAACGGGGCTGTAGAATTTGAGATACATAAGTAAGAGATAGAGGTGAAGAATTTTTAACTTCCCCCCCCAATGCGATAGCCCGCCAACGTCTTAGTGGTGGGCGACAGTCCGCCAAATCTGTAGCGGTGGTATTCATACCACGAATCATTTTGTATCTTCCTCCCCATAACAGGGGGAGGATATAGGTAGGGGTGGGAGTATAACAAAGAAATTAGACAAAAATGGAAGGGAAAAATTAGAGGAGGAAGTGTGATATTATGAAAAGTCTACCCTCAGGGCTTAGATTGATATAAAATCAATCTATCCCAATATGCAGGTTTGGCACCGACAACCAGACAGATGAGACGGTGTATCATGAGCATTTAAAGAGAGACAGTAATAGATACATAAAGTGGGTATTGATAGAAGCAGTAGACCATATAATAGAAAAAGACCCTGGACTAAGATATAGATATGAAAGGATCTTA